>JADHWG010000004.1 GCA_016783605.1 Candidatus Omnitrophota bacterium
TAACCCCGTAGGTTGCCCCCCCCCTTGACAACCTCGTAGGTTCAACCTACGAGGTTACGGATCGAGGTCGCGGGCGGTTAAAGGTAAACAGATAGAGGAGAATTATGAAATATGAAACCGTAAGGTGGAGAAAAAATAATGTGGAGCTTATTGACCAAAGGATTCTTCCGGCGGAAATGAAGTATGTCAGATGCCGCCACGCGCGGGATGTTGAGTTGGCGATCAGGACGATGAAAGTTAGAGGTGCTCCGGCTATCGGGATAACGGGAGCGTATGGGGTGTATTTGGGGATAAGGAACAGCCGCGCGAAAGATTTCAAAAGTTTTGAGAAAGATATAAAAAAAACAATAAAGTATTTGGGCGCTTCACGTCCGACGGCTCGGAATCTTTTTTGGGCTTTGGAAAGAATGCATGAAGTGGCGAGAATTAACAAAGAAAGATCAGTTTTTAGCATAAAGAGGTTGATGCTGGCGGAAGCTCACGCCGTACTCGCCGAAGACAGGAAAATATGTAGAGCAATAGGCAAACATGGAAGCGCCCTCATTGAAAAGGGTTCTTCCATTTTAACGCATTGTAACGCGGGTGGGCTTGCCACGGCCGATTATGGAACGGCTTTAGGTGTTATTTTCGCCGCAAAGGCGAAGATACGGAAAGTTTATGTGGATGAGACGCGCCCGCGTCTACAGGGCGCGCGGCTTACCGCGTGGGAGCTTATAAAAGCCAAAGTGCCGGCCGTTTTAATTTGTGATAATATGGCGGCGTCATTAATGGCGAAAGGACAAGTTGGTGCTGTAATCGTCGGAGCGGATCGGATCGCGTGTAACGGAGATACCGCCAACAAGATCGGGACATATTCTTTGGCGATAGCGGCAAAATATCACAATATACCTTTTTATGTCGCGTCCCCTATATCAACTTTTGATATGTCTATTTCTTCCGGAGACCAGATCCCGATCGAGAAAAGATGCGAATCGGAAGTTAAAAAAGTTAATGGGAAATATATTACCGTAAAAGACATAAAAGCGGAAAACCCGGCGTTTGATGTGACTCCCGGAAAACTTATTACGGGAATAATTACAGAAAAAGGCGTAGTTAAAAACCCAAACAAAAGAAGAATAAAAAAAATATTAAATAAATGTTCGTAGAAGCGGCCCTTGTGACCGCCCTTGAATAACAAATTAAAAACAATGAAAGAAATTAAATTTATTGAAAATATACGAGCGCGCGCCGCCGCCGAGAAAGACGTGATTGCCGGTATCGGAGATGATGCGGCGGTGCTGAAGCATGACTCGAAACAGCACTTGCTATGGGCGGCGGATATGCTTGTCGAGGACGTACATTTCAGCTTAAAGGACGCCTCTTTCAATAAGATCGGGCGAAAGGCTGTTGCGGTAAACATCAGCGATATCGCCGCTATGGGTGGCGTTCCGAAATATATTACGGTTAGTATCGGAGTTCCGCCCTATGTGAAAATAAGAAATTTAAACAATATTTATGACGGGATATTCAAAATTTGTAAAGCTTACGGTATATGTTTGGTCGGCGGAGATACCAATAGATCCGGCAAACTGGTAATAGATGTTTCGATCATCGGATCGGTTGAAAAAAAACGGTTGGTTTTACGCTCCGCCGCGAAAGAAGGCGATATCATTTTGGTTACCGGGCCGATCCCGGATGGAAGAAAAACTCATTTTGATTTTACTCCGCGTCTTAAAGAGGCAAGGTTCCTCACCGGAAAATATAAGATCTCGTCAATGATAGATATTTCTGACGGTATCGCGCCCGACATTGGAAGAATCTGTTGCCAAAGTGGTGTCGGATGTGTGATATCTGAAGAAGCCGTACCGCTTTCTGAAGGTCTTTCGATAAAAGACGCCTTTTATTACGGAGAAAATTTCGAACTTTTGTTTACCATGTCTCCGAAAGAGGCAAGGCGGCTGTTTCTCGACCTGTCGAAAAAAAACAGTTTTAAAAAAGTTTTTTTTGTTATTGGTGAAATTACGAATAAAAATAAAGGAATGTATTCCCGCGGGAAAGAGGGAGTACTAAAGAAACTGAAAATGGAAGGATACAGGCATATTTAGGTTACACGGTACATGTTACAGGTTACACGGTACAGGTTACAGGTTGCACGTTACAGGTTACAGGTTTTCCGCCGGAGGCGGACCCGCCTCCGGCGGGAAAACGTGCAACCTGCAACCTGCAACCTGCAACCTGCAACCTGTAACCTGTAACCTGTAACACGTTGCCACATTTGGTGGATTTATGAATGCTAACAAAACTATTATAACCGCCTCTCCGGAGGAGACTATTCAATTGGGGGCGCGTTTTGCCGCAAAGTTAAACGCGGGGGATGTTGTCGCTCTTATCGGAGATCTGGGAAGCGGGAAAACGGTTTTTGTGAAGGGGATGGCTTTGGGGCTGGGCGTGAAAGATCCGCTTTACGTGAATAGCCCTTCGTTTGTGATCCTGAAAGAATATACGGGAAAGAAAAAATTGTATCATTTTGACGTTTACAGGCTTGACCAAAAAGGGTTTTGTGAAACGTTGGATCATGAAAAATATTTTTATGGCGACGGTATTACCGTTATAGAATGGGCGGACAAAATTGATCTTATTTTACCGGAGGGGCATGTGAAAATAAAAATATCATATGAGGCAGGCGATAAAAGAAGTTTTCAATTTTCTCCTCCGGAAAAATATAAAAAGATAATAGGCGATTTACGGAAGGCATAAATGAAGATATTGGCTTTTGACACATCAACAAAGTTTTTAAGTATAGCTTGTATGGAAGATTCTTCTCCCCGAGCTGTTTATCACAAAGATGTTTGTGTTCGTCACAGTGAAATGCTGGTTGTCGAGATCAAGAACTTATTAAAGAAGTTGAATTGGAAATTGACTGACATAGATCTAATTTGTGTAGGATCTGGCCCGGGATCTTTTACGGGGTTAAGGATCGCGTTTGCCACGCTTAAAGGGTTATGCTTGGCGGGCGGAACAAGAGTTTCCGCTATTCCGAGTATGGACGCGATGATTCGAACGCCTGCGGCGGGCGTTTACAAAAAAACCGGTAAAAAATTGATCGCGCCTTTTCTCGATGCAAGAAAAGGTAAAGTGTATACGTGTATTTATGAAATGTCGCGCGATAAAATACATAAACTTACGGATTATCTTCTTGTTCGAGCTGAAGACTTTTTAAAAGAACTGAAAGAGGAAGTTTTTTTCTTTGGAGATGCTGTTCCCAAATATGAAAAAGAATTGGTTTCTTGTAAATTTGCTCTTTTAGGCAATCATATGGATTGGTATCCAAAAGCGGTGGAAATTGGACGCGCGGCTCTGAAGAGATCGGTAAAGAAAGCCGATGACGTTGAAACGCTTGAACCATTATATCTGTATGAAAAAGAATGCAATGTGTTAAAATAATAAAAAACCATCGAGTGAAACACCTAATATGGTTTGCGCGCCCTTCGACAACCTCGTAGGTTGCTTTGCAACCTACGAGGTTGTCGAAGGGCGGGGCGGTTGATAAATAAAAAGAATAGGGATAATATGGCGGCTTATCGTCCTACTTGGGCGGAAATAAATTTGGGCGCGATAAAACACAATTTAAATTGCATTCGTTCTTTGCTGGATCCGAAAGTGAATGTTTTGGCGGTTGTAAAGGCAAACGCTTATGGACATGGGATTTGCGAGGCGAGCCGTGTTCTTTGGGAAAACGGCGCGAATTATTTGGGAGTGGCAACCGTTGATGAGGCGCTCGGTTTAAGGAATGAGGGGATAAATGCTCCGATCTTGGTGTTGGGGGCGGTTCTTTGGGAAGAGGCAAATGCCGCAGTTAAAAACAATATCACTTTGACTTTATGTGATTCACCCCTTTTGGAAGCGCTTTTAGAAATAGCGAGACAGACGAATATTACACCGAAAGTGCATATTAAAGTGGACACGGGAATGGGAAGGATAGGAGTTTGGCACGAAGAAGCGTTTGAATTTATTCGTCAGGTGCATTCAAAGAATGAAATTGAAATGGAAGGCATATATACTCATTTTTCCGCCGCGGCGCGTGACAAATTGGTGACACAGCTTCAGATAGATTCTTTTGAGAAAATCTTGAAAAATGTCGAAAAAAGCGGTATTCGTTTAAAATACAAGCACGCCGCTAACAGTATTGCCGTGGTAGATTGGAAATTATCCCATTTAAACATGGTTAGGCCCGGTATTTTACTTTACGGGGTGTATCCCAAAGAAGATTTTCGCGAGAAGGTCAAACTGAAAAGCGTTATGAGTTTGAAGACTCGTATCGTACATTTGAAAGAAACTCCTCCGGGTCGGGCAATAAGTTACGGACGGACTTACATAACGCAAAAAAGGACAAAAATAGCGACGATCCCGATAGGATACGCCGACGGATATGGAAGAATATTGTCGAATAAAGCGGAAGCTTTGATCGGCGGAAAATATTCCAGAATTGTCGGGATGGTTACAATGGATCAGACTCTTATGGATGTGGGGCATATCAAGAACGTTAAGATCGGCGATGTTGTTGTTCTTATCGGGCGGCAAGGTTCTTCGTCCATCAACATTGAAAGGATCGCGAAGCTCGCCGGAACGATTCCTTATGAGATATTGTCGGCTATAACCGACAGAGTTCCGCGGATATATACCCCGTCGGTATGATGTGCTCTTGATGTGGACAAATAACCGTCAAGGATGGGATAGGGCGAAAAATTTTTCGCCCATATCTCGTAAAAGTAGGGGCACGGCATGCCGTGCCCCTACGTATTTGTTACCTGAATTGTGACAATATACAAGGGGCGAATGATCATTCGCCCTTAAGATAACAACCTTATTGACAAAGTCCCGCCATGTGTTATACTTCTTACTTACGGAAATTGTGAGATTTTTGCGGCAATATTAAAGAAAATATTATTATTGTATAATAAGGTGCGAGTTTGATTGGTTTTTACATATGATTTATTAACATTGAAGGGGCGAATATGGGTAAAATCACCGGTGCTGAAATATTGATAGAAAGTCTTAAAGCAGAAGGGGTTAAGCATGTTTTTGGATATCCGGGCGGGTCAATTATTCCGCTTACGGATAAACTGTATGGAGAGAAAGAGATAAAGTTCTATCTGACGCGTCATGAGCAAGGCGCGGTACACGCCGCTGACGGATACGCGCGCGCGACCGGGAAAGTGGGTGTTTGCATCGCGACATCCGGTCCCGGAGCGACTAATCTTGTTACGGGGATCGCGACGGCCAATATGGATTCAATTCCCATTGTGGCGATTACCGGGCAGGTTAATTCTTCTCTCATCGGCAATGACGCGTTTCAAGAAGCTGATATGGTTGGGATAACGCGTCCGATCACCAAACACAACTATCTTGTGAAAGATATCAAGGATCTAGCCAGAGTGGTGAAAGAGGCGTTTCATATCGCGAGAACGGGCCGACCGGGTCCGGTTCTTATTGATCTGCCGGTGGATATTCAGTTTAAGGCGGCGGAATTTAAATATCCCAAAACAGTTGCTCTAAAGGGATATAACCCGACTTTTAAAGGACATATCGGTCAGATGAAACGGATCGTGAAAGCGATCGAGAAATCCAAGAAACCGATAATTTATGCCGGCGGGGGGATTATTCTTTCCGAAGCGAGTAAACAGCTTATTGCTTTCGCGAGAAAAACAAAAATTCCGGTAACGACAACTTTGATGGGGTTAGGCGGATTTCCGGAAGACGATCCTTTAAGTCTCGGTATGCTCGGGATGCATGGTACCGCGTACGCGAATCATGCCGTACAGGAAGCGGATCTGATTATTGCCATCGGAGCCAGATTCGATGACCGGGTTACAGGCAGGCTTGATACTTTCGCGCCTCACGCGACGGTTGTGCATATTGACATAGATCCGGCAAGTGTCAGTAAAAATGTTCATGTGGATATTCCCGTTATCGGTGACGCGAAGCAAATTCTTAAAGAACTGCAGAATTTGATAAAAGAAGGAAAACATGCCGCGTGGCATAAAAAAATTGCCGAATGGCGAAAAGAAACACCGCTCGCGTATAAGCAGGACAATAAATTGAGACCTCAATATGTTATTGAAGAGATCTGTAAATTAACAAAAACCGAAGACGTTATTATTTCCACGGAAGTTGGACAAAACCAGATGTGGGCCGCGCAGTATTACACGTACACGAAGCCGAGAACTTGGATCTCGAGCGGTGGTTTGGGAACTATGGGGTACGGTTTTCCGGCCGCGCTCGGCGCGAAAGTCGGCAGACCGGAAGCGATGGTTTTTGATATCGCCGGCGACGGGAGTATTCAGATGAATATTCAGGAATTGGCGACGGCGATGATAGAAAAAATTCCGGTAAAGATAATTATTTTGAATAACGGTTGTCTTGGGATGGTACGTCAGTGGCAGGAACTTTTTTATGATAAGCGATACGCGTTTACAACCTTAGCAAAAAAAAGTTGTACGAAGTGTCCTGATTTTGTGAAACTGGCGGAAAGTTACGGCGCCAAAGGTGTGCGAATAACAAAAAAAGCGGATGTAAAAAAAGCTCTTGAGGTCGCGATCAAGGAAAAGGGTACGATCATTCTTGATTTTATAGTTGAAAGAGAAGAAAACGTGTTCCCGATGGTGCCGGCGGGAGAATCTATTGGTAATATGCTTCATGGATTGGCGTAAGCAAGTTGCAAGTTACAGGTTGCAAGTCACAGGTTTCCCGCCGGAGGCGGGTCCGCCTTCGGCGGAAAAACGTGAAGCCTGCAACTTGTAACCTGTAGCGTGAAATACCTATGAGATTAAAACTACCATTCGATTTCAGCAATTAACGCTCGACGACTAAAAAAGGAGATTGAATATGCCGAAATTTGTAATAACTGTTTTAGTTGAAAATAAATTTGGAGTGTTAGCCAGAATCGCGGGGCTTTTCAGCGCGCGTGGATTTAATATTGATTCTTTGGCTGTCGGAGAAACGGAAAGTCCCGACATCTCGCGCATGACAATTGTTGTCGAAGCGGATGAGAAAATATTGGAACAGGTGAAAAAACAGTTGAATAAGCTGATCGATGTGATCAAAGTGCAGGATCTTACCGGCGGAGAATATGTCGATAGAGAACTTCTCCTGGTTAAAGTTAAATCGGAGAACACCAAAACGCGTGAGAAGATCGTACAGATTGCGGGATCCACTGGTGCTGAGATAGTTGATATGGGTAAAAAGTATCTTACAATTGAAGAAACCGGTGATGAACATAAGATCAAAGCCCTGATAGAACTTCTGAGGCCTTACGGTATTCTTGAAAGCGTAAGAGGTGGAAAGATCGCGTTAACAGCGGATAAATGATTGGTCGAAAGAATTTCGACCAATCATCCTGAGAAGCTCTTGCGACGAAGGATCTCAATCGAAAGAATTTCGACCAATCATCCTGAGAAGCTCTTGCGACGAAGGATCTCAATCGAAAGAATGATTCAATACCAAACAAACGAAGGAGAAAAACAATGGCGAAGATGTATTATGACAAAGATGCTGATATGAACACTATCAGCGGCAAAAAAGTGGCGATAATCGGTTACGGGATACAGGGACGCGGACAGGCGCTTAATTTAAGAGACAGCGGAGTTACTGTTCTGGTAAGCGAACTTGAAGGTACGGTGAATTATGAGCAAGCGGTTAAAGACGGTTTCAGTGTTTTGTCCGCGGAGGAAGCGGCGAAACAAGCTGATATTATTCAAGTTTTAACACAAGACCATGTTCAGGGAGCGGTGTATAAAAACACGATAGAAAACAATCTTAAAGAAGGAGATTCTCTTGTTTTCTCTCACGGGTTTAACATACATTTTAAACAGATCGTGCCGCCGGAAAATGTGGATGTTTTTATGGTGGCGCCGAAAGGTCCGGGAGCGTTGGTGAGAGAGATGTACGAACAGGGTAAAGGCGTTCCTTGTCTTATCGCCGTGTTTCAGGATTTCTCCGGTAAAGCGAAAGATAAAGCGCTCGCTTACGCGAAAGCTTTGGGCGGAACCAGAGCCGGTGTTATTGAAACCACGTTTAAGGAAGAAACCGAAACGGATCTTTTCGGTGAACAGGCCGTTCTTTGCGGCGGCGCGTCGGAACTTATTAAAGCCGGATTCGACACTCTTGTCGATGCCGGATATCAGCCTGAAATAGCCTATTTTGAATGTCTGCATGAGCTGAAACTTATTACGGATCTTGTCTATAAATACGGCATTTCCGGGATGCGCAGTAGAGTTTCGGATACGGCGGAATACGGAGACATTACAAGAGGAAAAAGGATTGTCGGACCCCAAACGCGCGAGGAAATGAAAAAGATCCTTGGTGAGATCCAGTCGGGAAGTTTTGCCGATGAATGGATAAAAGAAAACAAAGAAGGCCGGCCGAATTATAACAAGATAACCGAAGAAGAAAAACAGCACAGAATCGAAAAAGTCGGAAAAGAACTTCGCGGTATGATGCCGTGGATGGAGTAAGAGCCGTATGTCGTATATGGTATATCGTATATCGGAAGAACTTCCCCCGTTGAAGACGGAAGCTTTTCACGATATACGATATGCGACATACGACATACTAACCTAACCCCAATAGGGTTGGGTTCAAGAACGGGGTTTTTATGAAAAACGATAAGGTGATCATTTTTGACACGACTTTAAGGGACGGGGAACAGACTCCCGGGGCGAGTCTTTCGGCGAACGAAAAACTCAAAATAGCTTTTCAGTTGGAAAAGCTTGGGGTTGATGTTATTGAAGCGGGGTTTCCACGCACGAGTCCTGGAGATCTTGAGGCCGTCGGAATGGTTGCCGAACACGTGAAGAAACCCATAATATGCGGTTTGGCCAGAGCCACCAAAAAAGATATTGATGATGCCGCGCACGCGTTAAAAAAAGCGAAGCGCCGAAGGGTTCACATATTTTTGGCGACAAGCGCCATACATCGCAAATATAAACTGCGTAAAGCGAAAGACGAAATTCTAACCGCGGCTGTCAGCGCGATTAAATACGCAAAGCGAAAATTTTCCGACATAGAGTTTTCTCCGGAAGATGCCTCTCGTACGGAACTCGATTTTCTCGCGCGTGTTACTGAGACCGTTATTAAAGCCGGGGCGACAACGGTGAATATCCCCGACACGGTCGGGTATTCCGTGCCGGAAGAATTCGCGAATGTGATAACGTATCTTAAAGAAAAAGTTTCGAATATCGATAAGGCGGTTATAAGCGTTCATTGCCACAACGATTTAGGGTTGGCGGTAAGCAACTCTTTGGCGGCGGTTTCGCACGGCGCGCGTCAAGTGGAATGCACGATCAACGGTCTCGGAGAAAGAGCGGGAAACGCCTCTTTGGAAGAGATCGTTATGGGGCTAAAAACGCGTAAAGACATCTTTGGAACACTAAAAACAAATATCAAAACCAAACAGCTTTATAAGACCAGCCGATTGGTTTCGCGTCTTTCCGGGATTTTGGTTCAGCCGAATAAAGCGATCATCGGCGAGAACGCGTTCAGTCACGAAGCCGGAATTCATCAGGACGGAATATTAAAAAGAAGAGACACTTACGAAATTATCCGGCCGGAAGACGTTGGGTTTAAAGGAACGAAACTTGTTCTCGGCAAACTTTCCGGGAGCCACGCGTTTTCGGAACGACTTAAAAAATTGGGGTATTTTCTTGAAAAAGAAGAACTTGACCAAGCTTTCGGCAGGTTTAAGGCGTTGGCGGATAAAAAAAGTAAGATCTTTGACGAAGATCTGGCGGCGATCGTTGAAGATGAATTGGCGACGGTGCGTGAGGAATATAAGCTTATTGATTTCGAGGTGATAAGCGGCAACAAGATCAATCCTTTAGCAAGCGTGAAGCTCACCAAAGAGAAAAAAACTGTTACGGCGACGGCGAACGGAGACGGACCGGTGGACGCGTGCTTTAAAACCATAGATAAAGCGATCGGGCTTAAGGGGAAACTGATTGATTATAAAGTGAGTGCCGTTACCAGCGGAAAAGATGCTCTCGGAGAGGCAAGTGTTAAGATCAAGTTCGGAAAAGACATCGCCATCGGAAGAGCTTCCAGCACGGACGTGATCGAAGCAAGCGTGCTCGCGTACGTTAATGCGGTTAATAGGCACGCTTTGAGAAAAAAATCAAAAATCAAAAGGCAAAAATCATATAAATAGGGACGTCACCCATTTAATTAGGTGAAAAAATACTTATAACGCAAGCGAATGACGTTCCTATTTGATCGGTTAATTAAATGGGTGACGTCCCTATTTAAAAGTTGTTTATTATGACAGATCAAAATTCAAAAAAATTGTACGGGCTTTTGGGGCGGAACATAAGTTATTCTCTTTCGCCCGCCATGCATAACGCCGCGTTTAAGCATTTTGGGATTCCTGCGGAATACGTGATCTTTGACAAAAAACCTGAAGAGTTAAAAAGTTTTTTTGAAAACGAAGTTTTAACCGGGAAGATCAGCGGGTTGAATGTTACTGTGCCGTATAAGTTGGATGTTAAAAAAATATTGGATGAATATGGTGCGGAAGTAGAACCTTTGGCAAAATTGAGCGGCGCGGTTAATACCATAATGGTGGCTGATGGAAAGCTCAAAGGTTATAACACGGATGCTTCCGGTTTTTTGAAATCTTTAAATGAAGATGCGGGATATAGGTCTCAGCCTCATAACGGAAGCGTTTTTGTAATCGGTGCTGGTGGTGGAAGTCATGCGGTATGTTTTGTTTTAGCTTCTACGTATAGTGAACTTAAGAACATATACGTATATGATGAAAAAGAAACCCAAGCAGATATTTTGAAAGAGAATTTCCAGAATGCGCGAAAAGTATTTCCCCATATTCCAGATGTTTTGCGTATTGTTGAAGAGAATGAAAGAGAAGAAATAATCAAAACCTGTAATTTGATCGCAAACACTACCCCTTGCGGTACAAACGTGGGAGATCCCATTCCGATTTCACCTGAATGGTTAAAACCGGGTATGACGGTATATGATCTAGTTTACGCTCGGGAAACAGAACTTATTAAAGCGGCAAAAGAAAAAGGACTTAAGGCATCAGGTGGGCTTGGGATGTTGGTAATGCAGGGCGCGATGTCGTTTGGGCTTTGGACCGGGGAAAAAATTGAAGAAATAAAAAACATCATGAAACAAGCCGCGCTCGAGAAACTCGCAAACAAAAAGGCATAAATGGAAAAACTTGTTATCTTCATTTTTGGCGCTATAATCGGCAGTTTTCTGAATGTTTGTATTTATAGGCTTCCCTTAGGTAAATCCGTTGTCCGTCCGAGATCTTTCTGTCCTTTCTGCGAAAAACCCATTTCCTGGTTTGATAACGTGCCTCTGGTAAGTTTTATAATCCTTTTAGGCAAATGCCGTGCGTGCAGGCGGTCGATATCGATAAGATATTTTTTGGTGGAACTTGTTACGGCATTAAGCGGTATTTTGCTTTTATCGTATTTCCCGCTCGGCGTTAAATTTTTTGTATATTGGATCTTTACGTGGAGTTTGATCGTAATCACTTTCATTGACATTGAACACCAGGAAATCCCGGACATTATCAGTCTTCCGGGGATAGTTCTCGGGCTTATTTGTATGACGGTTTTCAAATTGGACGGGTCCCTGACACATGTGTGGTCGTTACTAAATTCCGCCTTAGGTGTTTTAGTCGGCGGAGGGATGATGTTTCTTTTGGGAGTGGTGGGAGAATTTATTTTTAAAAAGGAAGCGCTTGGCGGCGGGGATGTTAAGCTGATGGCGATGATGGGTGCTTTTCTCGGATGGAAACTGATTATTTTAACGTTTTTCTTAGCGCCTTTTATGGGAGCCGGAGTAGGTCTATTTATGAAGATCCGGTTTAAAAAAGAGGTTATCCCATATGGTCCGTATCTTTCCGCCGGCGCGATAATAAGCTTGTTGTACGGACACGAAATATTGCGATATTTGTTTGGATAACGGTTGATCTGTTGCAGGTTACACGTTACACGTTTCACGCCTTCCCGCCGAAGGCGGACCCGCCCTCGGCGGAAAAACCTGAAACCTGTAACCTGAAACCTGTAACCTGTAACCAAAAAGGAGTAGATATGCTCAGATATATGACCGCGGGTGAATCTCATGGGGAAAGTTTGGTGGCGATTCTTGACGGTGTGCCGGCCGGTCTTAGGCTGGATTCGGGAGGAAAAGAAATTATCACGCGTGAGCTTGCCAAAAGAATGCATGGATACGGAAGAGGCGGGCGTATGGAGATAGAAACTGCGGGTAATTTTAAGATCCTTTCAGGGATAAGGAATGAGGTCACCATAGGAAGCCCGATAGGGATAGAAATTCCCAATAAAGATTTTAAGATCGATTCACTGCCTGAGATCAAATCTCCTCGTCCCGGGCATGCGGATCTGGCAGGTATGCAGAAATACGCCCTGAAAGAGGCAAGAAGTGTTCTGGAAAGGGCGAGCGCGCGTGAAACTGCCGCGAAAACCGCTTTGGGGGCGATTGCCAGAATTTTGCTTCTGGAGTTTGGAATAGAGGTCTTAAGTCACGTGACGATGATCGGATCCGTCAAGGCGAATACAAAACACCTTTCGTTCGATGAAATATTGGAATTAAGCGACGTAAGCAAGTCGCCTGTACGGTGCGCGGATAAAAAAGCCGAGAAAAAGATGTGTAATGAAATAGACAAAGCAAAAAAACGAGGGGACACGCTCGGAGGTGTTTTTGAAGTTATCGCGCGCGCGGTGCCGCCGGGGCTCGGAAGTTATATTCAGTGGGACAGAAGGCTGGATGGAGAACTGGCGAGGCAGATCATGTCCATTCCCGCGGTGAAGGCGGTATCAATCGGCGAAGGGATCGAATGCGCGTCGCTTGCCGGTTCCAAAACACATGACCCGATCGGATATGACACGGAAAAGAAAAGTTTTAAAAGAGCCTTGAATAATGCCGGCGGTATCGAAGGCGGCATTTCAAACGGAGAACAAATAGTGGTGAAAGGATTTATGAAACCTATCGCGACTCTTGCGAAGCCGTTGGCGTCGGTAAATGTTGATGATAAAAGTGAAAGTTTCGCGGTAACCGAACGAGCGGATGTATCGGCCGTTGCCGCTTGCGGAGTTATCGCGGAAGCGGCGATGAGTTTGACTCTCGCGTGGGCGTTTATGGATAAATTCGGTTCGGATTCTGTTCGAGAGATACGCCGGAATTATGACGGATATACGGAACAACTCAAAAGTATGTGATCATGAAGAATATAATTGTTACGGGATTTATGGGAACGGGAAAAACGACTATCGCGAAAGTACTCGCGAAAGAGCTTGGTAGAGTGTATGTGAGTATCGATGAGAGAATAGAAAAACGCGAGGGAGAGGCAATTACCGATATCTTTAAAAATAAAGGAGAACCCTATTTCAGAAAGCTTGAAAAAGAGATCATAGAAATCATTTCGAAAAAGACCGGACAGGTGATAGATACCGGAGGCGGAGCTATTTTGAACGAGGAAAACAGGATTAATTTAAAGAAAAACGGCATAATAATCTGTTTTTGGTCGGAGCCTCGCGTGATATTTGAGAGAACAAAAAAATATGTTCACCGACCGCTTTTAAACGTGGAAAATCCCGAAGAGAGAATCAAAGAACTTTTAGAAATGCGTCGAGCGCGTTACGAAAAAGCGGATTTTCATATAGATACAACCGATTTTGATATGGACGGTATTATCAAAAAAATAAACGAGATAATGAAAAAGCAAAAAGATTAAGCGTAAGCCGTAACAACCTCGTAGGTTCAACCTCGTAGGTTGAACCTACGAGGTTGAATGGAAGGTGAGCTCTGTGCCATGTACCGTGTAAGATAAATCAGGAAAGTGAGGGGGAAAATGGGGCGAGCGGGGAAAAGGTCGGATAAAATTAATGTCAATGACAAAAATACCGTGTTGTGGGCGCTGTTTTTTGAGAAGCTGCTGCAGAATGTTACGGCTTCCGTTATGGTTACCGATGACGCGGGAAAAGTTATATTTGTGAATGAAAATTATCTAAATTTTTTTCGTTTTGATGAGAAAGATATCGTAGGGAAAAGCTGGATCGATGTAATAATTCCTCAAGATCAACGTCCGAAAGTTGAAAAGATATTTAATGACATAAAAAAAAGAAAAATGCTCGGCAAGTTCAACACTCCCGTGAACGGAAAGAAGAAAACTGACGATTATTTGTGCTGGATCGCGATACCTTTGGAAAAAAAGAGAACCATGCTGTATACGTTTATCGGAAAAAAAGGAGACGGCGCGGACAAACGGATGGTTAAAGTTTTTGACAACACAAAAGTAATGCTTAATACGGCGTATGCTGAAGTTGTTGAAACGATCTTTTCGGCGGCGGAAAAAAGCGAACCGGGAACGGCGAAACACGCGGTTCGTGTAATGTTTTTCGCCGTAACTTTGGCAAAAAAACTGAAGATAAAAAAAGACGGGATAGAACGTCTTAAAGTGGCTTCTCTTCTTCATGATCTTGGTAAATTGGCGTTGGATGACAGGATTTTGTTAAAAAAAGGAAAATTGGATGAGGAGGAGTTTAGAGAGATAAAAAAACATCCGATTGTGGGATCGGAAATAGTGAGTCTTGTTTATTTTTTAAAGGATATAATCCCGATCATGGCCAACCATCATGAAAATTATGACGGGTCAGGGTATCCTGAAGGTATAAAAGGGGCGGATATTCCGCTGGAAGCCAGAGTGCTCGGTATCGCGGATATCTATGAAGCGTTAACGGCGGATCGTCCTTATCGCAGAGGATTTTCTCGGGATGACGCGGTCGATATTATGAATGGCGAAAAGGGCAAAAAGCTCGATCCGAAGATTACGGATATTTTTCTTGAGATGGTACGAAACGGTGAGATCGAGGAGGTTGTGTGACGAGTGTTCCCGCGCGCGATATGATAGCGCTTAACCTTATACCGGGACTTTCTCCGCGGGTGATCAAGCGTCTTCTCGAAAGTGTCGCGAAGCCCGATGAAATATTTCGGATGACGGAAAGTGAAATAAGAAAAATTGTTCTAAAACCCGCAGGTCTTGCGGCGAAAATACGCGGCGCGAAATTGACATCCGAATATAAAGAAGAACTCGCGTATATGCGCGAGAACAATATAGAAGCAATTTGCGTTAAAGATGAGTCTTATCCGGAAAATTTAAAGAATATATACGATCCGCCGGCTGTTCTTTATTCGCGAGGCGCGTTAACCGGAGTCGGCGAGAACGCTGTCGCGATGGTGGGAGCCAGAAGATGTTCGGCTTATGGACTTCAGATGGCTGAACGCATCGCGTTCGATCTGGCAAAAGAAGGAATAACGGTTGCCAGCGGTATGGCCAGAGGAATAGATACGGCCGCGCATAAAGGCGTGGTTAAAGCCGGAGGGAAAACTATCGCGGTAATGGGCAGTGGTTTCAAGCACATATATCCTCCGGAAGCGAAATCTTTAATTCCCGCCATCGCGGAAAAAGGTGCCGTTATTACCGAATATGCGTCCGGGACGATCCCGTTTAAAGGGAATTTTCCGCGGCGAAACAGGATCATAAGCGGAATGGTTAGGGCGGTTATAGTTGTTGAAGCGGCGGTTAGGAGCGGCGCGATGATAACCGCGAATTTCGCGCTTTCCGAAGGCCGGGACGTGTTTGCCGTTCCGGGGCGAGCTGATTTTTATTCGTCAAAGGGATCAAATATGCTGATACAGAAGGGCGCCGCTTTGGTGATGAGCGCGGACGATGTGCTTAAAGAGTTGAATGTTGAAAACGGTAAAACTAAAAATGATGTCGTCTCAAATGTTTCTCCGCGCTTGGGTTCGAGGAAAGAATATGGCGGAATGATAGAACTTCTTAAAACGGAGTCCCCGGTGCATATTGACCGAATTTCCGAAGAAACCGGGATAGAACTAAAAAATTTATCGGCGGTACTTCTGTCTTTACAGATCAGAGGCACAATAAAGGAACTGCCGGGGAAGAATTATATATTGGCAAACCAAAAAGGAAAGTGAAACTTTTATGGCTGAGAAAAAGAAATCAAAAAAATCACCCGTTAGAAAAACGGGCGCCTCGCAGGCGAAATATTTGGTGATAGTTGAGTCTCCGGCGAAATCTAAAACCATAAACAAAATATTGGGCAAGGATTATAACGTGCTTGCGAGTATGGGGCATATTATCGATCTGCCGGTAGATAAAATGGGGATAGATTTCGACAATGATTTTAAACCCGAATATCGCGTCTTGAAGGGCAGGAAAAAATATCTGACGAGTCTTAAAAAAGAAGCAAAAACGTCTACCGCGATATATCTCGCGGCGGACCCTGACCGTGAAGGTGAAGCGATCTGCTGGCATCTTAAGAATCAGCTTGAGAACAAAAAGATAAAAGTGTTCAGAGTGAGTTTTGAAGAGATAACCGCTAAAGCCGTTAAAGCCGCGTTCGATCATCCCGGCGAGCTTGATATGAACAAAATATACGCTCAGCAGGCGCGTAGAGTTTTGGACCGGATAGTCGGATATTCTTTAAGTCCGCTTTTATGGAAAAAGATCACAAGGGGCTTAAGTGCCGGAAGAGTACAATCGGTAGCGGTTATGCTTATAGTAAGAAGAGAAGAAGAGATCAAGAAGTTTAATGCCCAAGAATATTGGAGTCTTGACGCGCTTCTTCGAAAACAGAAAGCTTTGCCGCCGGAAGAGGCGGCATCGAATGAATTTAAAGCGCGTCTGATGAAACATAAAGGCGAAAAAGTAGACGTTAAAAGTGAAGATGAAGCGAAAAAAATGATTTCTGAGATCGAGCGGGAAAAGTTTATTGTTCGTTCCATAAAACGGCGTGACAAAAAAAGTTATCCCCGCGCGCCGTACACAACTTCGTCTCTCCAGCAGGACGCGTTCAACCGATTGAATTTTTCGGTAAACAAAACCATGCGGATAGCCCAGAGTCTTTATGAAGGTGTGGAACTGGGCGGGGAAGGAAGTGAGGGGCTCATAACGTATATGCGTACGGATTCGGTTAACGTATCGAATGACGCGATCGAATCGGCGCAGAAATACATATTGAAAACATTCGGCGAAAAATATTGTCCGAAGAAACCGCCGCAGTATAGATCCAAGAAGAGAGCGCAGGAAGCGCATGAAGCGATCCGGCCTACATTGCCGCTTCGCCCGCCGGAGGAAATTAGTTCTTATCTCCCGCCGGACGAATTTAAGTTGTATAGGCTCATATGGAAAAAGTTTATTGCCAGCCGTATGGAAAATGCTCTTTTTTCGGTTTTGACGGTAATGATAGATGCCGGGGATTATGTGTTCCGCGCCGGCGGAAGCCGGGTTATTTTTGACGGGTTCTTAAAGGTGTATAGAGACACCAAGGGCGATGAAAATACCGATACCAACATTCCTCCGCTTGAAGAAGGGGAACCTTTGGACCTTAAGGAAATGTTTCCTGAACAACATTTTACGAAACCGCCTCCGAGGTATTCGGACGCGTCTTTAGTTAAAGCTTTGGAAGAAAAAGGGATCGGCCGGCCTTCAACGTACGCACCGACAATAAGAACCGTAATAACTCGCAACTACATAAAACGTATGGGTAAAACTCTGCGGCCGACGGAACTTGGCGAATTGGTTAACGGTCTTCTAATGGAAAATTTTCCGGATATCGTTGATGAAGAGTTTACCGCGAAAATGGAAGAGGAATTGGATAATATCGAGGATGGGAAAACGGAGTGGGTTTCAGTTCTCAAAAAGTTCTATAAGCCTTTCGAGAAAAAACTTGAAGAGGCTAAAGAAAAAATGAAAAGCGTTAAACGCCAAGCTGTTAAAACTGACGAAGTGTGTGAAGATTGCGGCAAACCCATGGTTATAAAATGGGGTCGAAGAGGACGATTTTTAAGCTGTTCGGATTTTCCAACCTGCCGAAACGCCAAATCCATAACGACCGGCGTCAAGTGTCCGGAAGAAAATTGTGACGGAGAACTTGTTGAACGCAAGTCTTCCAGAGGCATGTTCTACGGATGTACGAAATATCCCAAATGTACGCATACCACAAGAAAGCTTCCGCCTCAAGAAAACGCGTCCGGGGAAAAAGAAGAATCCGTCGAAGAGGAGTGATCCCCGGATGAAGCGTTTTATGGAAAAGTTTGAAAGGTATCTTGACGTAGAGAAGAACTATTCGGTGCATACCTTGAGAAGTTATAAAGCTGATCTTTTAGCCTTCGCGGAGTTTGTCAAAGACAGACCTCCAAAAGATATTACGCGCGGCGACGTAAGACGATTTGTGGCGGAACTGAAATCCGGAGGTGTTTCAAAACGTACGGTTGTAAGAAAAATTGCCGCTATTCGATCTTTTTTTAAGTTTCTTTTTAGAGAGGGTCATATTGAGAGCAATCCGGCGGGAAGCATATTCACTCCGAAATTGGAAAAAAGACTTCCGGAATTTTTAGATTGCGAACAAACGCTTAAATTGATCACCTCTCCCGTAACCGATAGTTTTTGGGGACTTCGAGACAGGGCGATCTTGGAAGTTTTGTATTCTACGGGGATGAGGGTGAGTGAAGTGGCTTCGCTCGAGATGGAAAATATCGATCTTATTGCCGGAGTGGTTAAAGCCAGAGGTAAGGGTAAAAAAGAAAGAATGGCTTTACTGGGAGTTGAAGCTCAAAAAAACCTCAGAAAATATTTGACCGAAGCGAAAGAAATACGAAAAAACGATACAAGAGCAGTATTTCTTAATAAGTTCGGATCAAGACTTTCGGATAGAGGCATTAGGCGTCTTGTAGAAAAATATGTCAAAAAATGCAGTATTAAACAAAATATTTCACCGCATTCTATTCGGCATTCTTTCGCCACGCATTTAATAAATAATGGCGCGGATCTTAGAAGCGTGCAGGAACTTTTGGGACATAAAAATCTCTCAACAACGCAAATATATACGCATCTCGGATCCGAACGAATAAGAAAAATGTATTCCAAGGCGCATCCGAGAGCATAGAACGCGCCAATCCGTAGGGGCACATTGCATGTGCCCCATATTCCTACACAATTGTCATCCTCGCGCTTGTCCGGCTTTGCCGGGAACGCGGGGATCTATAGCATGAATGTGGAAGAACTAGAATGAGAATTTTATACGACATAGCTTTTATTGTTTTCGGGATCATTTATTTTCCGTATTTGGTGGTTAAGGGAAAGATGCATAAAAATTTTATGCAGAAATTCGCTTTTCTTCCGAAAAAGATAATAAATTTGGAAAAACCGGTTTGGATACACGGAGTAAGTGTGGGGGAAGCGGTTTTGGCGGTTAAACTTGCCAGCGCCGTGAAAGAGAAATTTCCCGACCGGCGAATAGTTGTTTCAACCACTACCGAAACCGGGATGGATATAATTTCTCGGCAAGGGAAAGGTGTTATAGACGGAGTGTTTTATTATCCGTTCGATTTGAGCGTGGTTGTGAACCGCGCCGTGCGTCTTATAGACCCCGAGGCATATATCATGGTCGAAACGGAGATATGGCCTAATCTTTTGGGGGCTCTGGCGAAAAGAAACATTCCGGCCATTATCGTTAACGGAAGAATATCGGACAATTCGTTTAAAAATTACCGGAAAATAAAGTTCGTTACGCGCCGCATTTTCAGGAACATAACTTGTTTCTGTATGCAGTCGGAGCGTGACGTTCGGAGAATTAAAGAACTCGGCGCGGACGCGGACGCGACGTGTGTAAACGGAAATATGAAATTTGACGGCAAGGCGCCGCGTCTTGAAGAAAAAGAACTTTCCCGGGGTAAGCTTGGATTTAACGACGAAAGGCGCGTTTTGGTCGCCGGAAGCACTCATTTTCCTGAGGAACAAATGATCGTTGACATATATAAAGATCTAAAGCGAAATAATCGAAATTTACGGGTTGTTTTGGTTCCCAGGCACGTTAAGAGGTGCTCTTCCGTAAGCGCGATGATAGAAAAAAACGGTTTAAAGACGCGCAAATTTTCCGATTGTCTTAGTGAAAACGCGCCTTTTTCGGAAGACATGGACGTGCTTTTGGTGGATACGATAGGGCATCTTAAGGATATCTACGCTGTCGCGGATGTTGTTTTTATTGGCGGAAGCTTGGCCTCAAAAGGCGGACAAAATCCGATAGAGCCCGCCATGTGGGGCAAACCCGTTATTTTCGGACCGGAAATGTTCAATTTCAGAAAAGTCGCGGATATCTTTATTGAAAATTCAGCGGCAATTTGTGTGAAGAACTCCGGTGAACTGAAAAATACGATAGAGACATTACTAAAAGATCCCGATAAAAGGACAAAAATAGCAAAAAACGCGCTCAAGGTTATTAGCGACAATTCAGGAGCGGTGGAAAGAACGGTCGAAGAATTGAGCAAATACATAATCGGTTGATCGGTGTGTAGAGTGCTCAAGCCAAGCCTGTAAGGGGAAAAATAAGAGTGGAACTTGACATTGTATCCAAAATTGACTACAATTGTAGTCAGGAAGGATAACAATATGGATATTTTTAAAATTGCCAAATCAAAAACACGGGCGAAGATATTAAAGCATTTTTTCTTGAATAAAAAGGACAAATACTATTTGAGACAATTGGAAAGAATACTTCGAATCCCCGTGGGCAATATTCGCCGAGAACTTCTTTCTTTAGAAAAGATAGGACTTTTTCGAAAAGAAAAAAAGGGGAAAGAAATTTACTATTTCTTGAATACGAACTTACCGATTTTTCGAGAAATTGAAAAGATCATATCCAGTACAATAGGGATCGAGGCTATTCTCAAACAGGGTTTTCAAAGCATAAAGGGAATTCGGTTTTGTTTTATATATGGCTCGGTTGCAAAAGGAAAAGAAGATTTTTTTAGTGATGTGGATTTGTTTATTGTGGGTGGAGAGAATGAAGAAGATGTAATACTTGAAACTGTCAAAAAAATGGAAAAAGAAATTTCACGCGAGATAAATTATACGATTTTTACGGAAGAGGACATAGCGCAAGGACTTAAAAAGGGCAAAGTGTTTTTAAAGGATGTGTTGAAGGGGCACAAGATATTTTTAATAGGTGATGAAAATGGTATGGAAAAAGTTATTGGAAAGCGGTAAGGTTCAGAAAAAAAGTATATCGGCGGAGGAAGTAAAAATAGTTCTTGGCAAGGCGCAAAGAACATTGCGTAGTGCCGCACTTTTGTTGGAAGAAGATGAAGAATCAGCGTATCAACTGGCATATGAGGCTATGCTGATCGGTGGAAGAGCTTTGATGTTTTCTTACGGCGTTAAACCGCGAAGTGTCGGCGCGCACAAAATTACCGTTGAATTCTGTGAGTTGTCTTTGGGAAAAGAGTATCAACTGTTTATTGGAAAGCTTGATCGGGCGCGGAAGAAAAGACATTATTTGATGTACGGTATAGGGCAAATCATTTCTTCAACCGAAGCCGCCAATTTGATACAAACAGCGGAAAAATTTTTATCAATAATTGAAAAAGAAGTTAAATGGCACTAATTTGCTAAGGCTTAATGTCGTTTGGGATAATAACGTATATATAAACCGGAAAGATATATCGCGCGGACATAAATATGACACGATTCAAAAAATACATACTGATGTTGATGAAAGACGAGCACGGTGGAGTATGCGGCGCAATTGTTAAAGGAGTTTTACGAATAGTTTCATGGGGATATCTCGCGGTGGTAAAAATTATTGATAAGGCGTATAAAAACGGGATCAAGCGTAAATATAAAGCGCGCGTGCCGGTGGTGAGTGTCGGAAATCTTACGTTGGGGGGAACAGGGAAAACGCCTTTTGCCGTATTTTTAGCCGATTTTTTTCTTTCGCGGGGGAAAAAACCGGCCGTTCTAACAAGAGGATATGGGCGAGATGAAAGCGTGATGTTAAAAAATGAAATGCCGCTTGTTTCGGTTTATGTCGGAGGTGACAGGGTTTTGAGCGCGCGGCGCGCGGTAGAGGACGGGCGCGATTTGCTTATTCTTGACGACGGATTTAGTCACAGGCGAATAGAAAGAGACTTAAATATCCTTATGATAGACGGCGTGAATTTTTTTGGCAATAGAGCGGTATTCCCGCGAGGAGTTTTGAGAGAGCCTGTTTCCGCCATTGAACGGGCGGATATGTTCGTTCTGACGAAAGTTGATAGCGCCTCTCGCGCGCGGATAGAGGAGATCCGCTCATTTTTAGAAAAAAACGCGCTCGGGAAACCGGTTGTCCGCGCGCGGCATAAGCCCTCTTGCTTAACTGATGTTACCGGTGCCGCTTATAGCCTGAGTTCTCTTAAGGGAAAAAGGATATCGGTCGTAAGCGGAATAGGTGATCCGGATTATTTCGCTTTTTTATTGAGAGAAGAGGGAGCAAAAATAGTCTCGCGCCATGATTATATTGACCATCATGAGTATACGCAGAGAGATGTCGATGAGATATATCTCGCGAGTGTTTCAAAAAAAACGGAAAACGTAATTATGACAGCAAAGGATTATGTAAAAATTAAAAAATTGGATCTATCTCGAATGGAAGAGAAAATTTTCATTTTAAACATCACGATTGACGTCACCTCGGGAAAGGAGATTTTAGTTGATAGACTTAATCGCATCATTACTGGTTAGAGGACTGAACAAAATACTGCACGTTATGCCGATGAGTTTTAATTTATGGCTTGGCAGAAGAGTCGGATCGCTTTTATATATGTTTAGCGGCAAACGCGCCGACGTCGCGTACGCGAACATTAAAGCCGCGTATTGTCTCGGGCATGATCCTTCCATGAAAAAGAAAACCCCGCTTGAAATGAGACGTCTCGTAAAAAGGACTTATGAAAATATGGGCGAAACTTTTGTGGAAATACTTTCAATGACAAAGGCAAATAAAGCGTATATTGAAAAATATGTTACCGTTCGGAATATGGAAAGAATAGAACAGGCGTCAAAAAATCCGAACGGGATGATATTAGTGTCAGCGCATTTCGGCAATTGGGAACTTAGCACCGCGACAAGCGCCGCCAAAGGGTTCCAACTGCATGTTCTGACCCGAGACCAAAAGATGAAACGGCTGTATGAACTTTTGAACGTGATCAGGGAAATGATGGGAAATGTAGTGATACGTAAGGGAGCTGACATAAAAACGTTGTTTAGAGCGCTTAGAGCCGGTAAGGGTATCGGGCTTCTCGCGGATCAAAACGGAGGAGCGCACGGCATTTTGTCCGAATTTTTCTCCCGCGAAGCGTCAAGCGTTATCGGACCATATCGGCTCGCGCAAAATAGCGGCGCGTGTATACTTCCGGCCTTTATTCATAGGACGGGAGGAAGTCCGCGTCAGGAACTTGTGCTTGAAGAACCGATGTTTATCGGAAGAGGAGAAGACATTACTCCGTATGTTGATAAATTTAACCGGCTTTTGGAAAAGAACATAAGACGGTCTCCCCACAGATGGCTTTGGATGCATAAAAGATGGAAAATGACGCCGGAAAAATATGTTGTGGTTTTAGACGACGGCAAAAAGGGACACTTGAAACAGAGTTTGCAGGTGGTGAGACAGATAAAAAGCTATAGAAAAGGCGAAGGTTATGCCGATGAACATTTGAAAGTGGAAATTCTGCCGGTCAAGTTTAAAAATAAAACCGCTAAAACGATATTTAATTTGTCAAATTTGTTTTTTACGCGTTCGCGCCGCGCGGGTTTAAAAAGTTTAAAAAGAGCGCTTGAGGAAGAAAGCTATAAGCGCCTTTCCGGCGCGTATGCCGACGTTATCGTAAGCTGTGGATCGACCTCGGCGACAGTTAACGTGGTGCTGAAAAAAGAGAATTATTGCCGAAATCTTACGATATTGGATCCCGGGTTTTTCCTGCGAAAAAAATTCGATCTTGTGGTAGTGCCAAAGCATGATCATGATCGAAAGAGATTTGATGACGAAAAGACCGTGGTGACATTGCTCGCGCCGAATCTTATAATGCCTTGCGTTTCACGCGGGGCGAATGAAGGGCCCAGATTCGCGTGTATCGGGCTTTTGTTCGGAGGGGACAATTATTATTTCAGTTTCGATAAGGATCTGACAAAATGTGTCGCGGAAGAACTCGGGAAAATAAACGCGGCGGAAGGCGCGGAAATCCGGGTTACGACCTCACGCAGGACTTCCGCCGAGGCCGAAAAAACGCTTAAAGAAACTTTGGAGAGAACTTGCGGGAAACTTAAATTCATCTCAGGAAAAGAAGATAAAGACGAACATACCGTGGAGAAGATTCTTTCGGCAAGTGACGTGGTTATTGTTTCGGGAGAAAGCATTTCAATGGTTTCAGAAGCGGTGAGTTCCGGAAAAGCCGTTTTGGTGTTTATGCCGAAAAAACGCCTCCCGGAAGTTACCAAATACGAGAAATTCGTACGCGGGCTCGAGGGAAAAGGATATCTTGAGCGGGTGTGCCCCGAAGACATATCAAGCAAAGTAACGGACATAATGCCTGAAGTCTTAAGCGGCAGAAAAAAAATCCGCATACCGGACGATAATAAACGAATACAAGAGAAGATGTACAAACTCTTCTAATTACCGCCCGGGAAACAACCTCGTAGGTTGAACCTCGTAGGTTGAACCTACGAGGTTCAATTGCACCAACTTTCGCATGGGGGCACATGCAATGTGCCCCTACGGATTACGAGGTTGTTGGTTGGGTTTGACGATTAAAGACGGAATTATGAATATATTACAACTTGTTCCAAAATTGAATATCGGCGGTGTTGAAAAGGGCACGGTTGAGGTGGCGCGTCATTTGGTGCTTACCGGTCATAAAGCGGTTGTTGTCTCGGGCGGGGGGGAGCTGGAAAAGAATCTTGCGGCTATCGGGGCGAGGCATTATAAAATACCGATCGGCAGGAAAAATCCTTTTATAATGCTTTATTGCTATTTCAAGCTGAAGCATGTCGTCAGGAAAGAAAATATCAATATTGTGCACGCGAGGAGTCGTATTCCGGCGCTTATCGGTTATTTCGCGGCAAGACGAAGCGGGAGAATCTTTATCACCACGGCGCATGGACAATACAGAAAGCATTTTATAAGCAGAGTGATGGGGTGGGGAAAGATAGTTATTGTCGCGAATGAAACCATGGCCAGGTACATGAGAGATAATTTTGACGTACCCCTGAGAAAGATCGTTATTGTGCCCAGAGGTGTTGACTTAAAAAAGTTTTCGTTCGAACTGCCGTCAAGACACGTGGGAAAAACTGTTCGAATAGGGATGATATCGCGATTTACGCCTTTAAAAGGCCATCTCGATTTTTTGAAAGCCGTCTCATATGTTTCAAGAAAAATGCCGAATATAGAAGTCATTATGATGGGGGACAAACTTTCCGCGAAAGAAGAATATATAAAGAAGATAGAGCTGACTATACGGCGCCTTACTTTGGGAAGCGTTGTAAAATTTGTGAGTAGTCGAGAAGATGTCGCGAAGGTTATGAGCTCTCTGGACGTTCTTGTATCCGCGAACCGGGAGCAGGAAGCTTTCGGCCGATCCGTTATCGAAGCGCAGGCGAGAGGACTGCCCGTAGTCGCGACCAGAGTGGGCGGCGTGATCGAGAATGTTATAGACGAGAAAACAGGACTGCTGTCGGAACCCGGAAACCCTCGGGAGATGGCGGAGAAGATATTGAGATATATAAACGACTTGTCTCTCTCTCAGAAAATAGCTCGCGCGGCAAGAAAACACGTGGAAGAAAACTATTCGATCCAAAAGACGATGGCTTTGACAATGGCGGCGTACGCGCGCGCTAGAGAAGAAAAAAAGATACTTGTTTTTAAGATAAGTTCTTTAGGGGACATTATTCTGGCTACACCGTCACTTAAAGCTATAAGAGAAAGGTATTCCGGCACTCCTTGTGTAAAAGTTCTTGTGGATGTCAGATTTAGGAACGTTTTAACCAACTGCCCGTATGTAGATGAAGTGATCACATGCGATTTTGCCGAGAGAGACAAGGGCCTCGGTTTTTTAAAACTGGCTGCGAAACTGAGAGCCGAAGACTTTGATATGTCGATAGATCTTCAGAACAGCAAGAAAAGCCATCTTTTAGCTTTTTTAGCCGCTATCCCGGAAAGATACGGATACGATAATAAAAAAATGAGCTTTTTGATCAACAGAAAAATAGGTCTTCCGGAGAAACCTCTTCAGCCGGTTGAACATCAGTCGTGTGTCCTGGGGCTGATGGGAATCACGCGCATAGAAAACAAGCTTGAGCTTTGGCCGGATAAGTCTGACGAAGAATGGGTGGAGCAATTTTTTAAGGACAGCTGGCTTAAAGACGGCCAAAAACTTATCGCTTTCAGCATTTCCGCCAGCCGAAAATGGCAGTCAAAAAATTGGGGAGTTTCACATATGGCGGAAATTGCCGGAATGCTCGCGAAACAAAAAGGAGTGAGGGTTGTTCTTATCGGCGCTAAAGAAGATAAAGAACTGGGCGAGAAATTTATGAAAAAAACAAAAGCGAAACCGATCAATGCCATAGGCAAAACAAATATCCCGCGAGTTATCGCCCTTATTAAAAGATGCGATGTGCTTCTCACCGGAGACAGCGCTCCCATGCATATAGCCGCGGCTGTCGCAACTCCGTTCGTCTCTATTTTCGGCCCTACGGATCCGGCAAGACACGTGCCGCCCGCTTCAAAGCAAAAGATCTTATATAAAAAACAAAAATGTTCGCCATGTTACGAATCGGTATGTTTAAAAAAAATGAAATGCATGACAGCCATTAAACCCGCCGAAGTTTACGACGCGCTGGTTGATATGGCGAATGGTTAACGAATAATAAAGAATCTGATAGGATATAAGGGGCTGTCGCAAAATACCCCCAAAATGTCATCCTCGCGAACGCGGGGATCTATGATATAAAGTGGGCAGAATGGAACTCTTCATTTGAAGATTGACGAGGTACTAGTATCACGAATGATGAAAATATTACTTTTAACTACACACATTAATATCGGCGGTGTCGGATTCTATACCGTGAACCTCGCGAAATATCTCCGAAAAATGGGGCACGAACCGGTTGTGGTCTCCTCCGGAGGCGATCTTGAAGAACTCCTACAAAAAGCCGACGCCAGGCATATTAAGATGGACCTAAAAACAAAAGCGGAATTCGGCTTTAAAGTCGCCAAAGCGATACTCCCTTTGACCCGTTTGGTCCAAAAAGAAGGTTTTGATGTTATCCACGCCCAGACACGCGTCGCGCAAGTCGCCGGAGGCATAGTTTCAAAAATTACGCGCGTGCCGATAGTTTCAACAGGTCACGGTTTTTTTAAACACGAAAGACTCTTTCGAAAACTTTTTCCTTTCTGGGGAGATAAAATCATCGCGATAAGCGAAAGCGTACGCGGACATCTTATAAACGATTTTCATATAGACGAAAAAAAGATAACCGTAGTTTATAACGGAATAGAACTTGACCGATTCTTAAGAAAAAACGGTAAAATAGACCAAAATATGAGAGATAAAATGTCTTTAGATCGAGATCTAACGATCGTGGGCGCCATCGGAAGACTTTCTTCGGTCAAAGGCTACATTTATCTAATCAAAGCATTTAAAAAAGTCGCCGAAAAAAACAAAAACGCGCGGCTCTTACTCGTAGGCGAAGGCGATGAAAAACCAAAACTGGAAAAAGAAGTGAAAGAGGCAGGATTAACGAATAAAGTCATATTCGAATCAAAAAAAATGGCAACTGAAGACTATCTATCAGTTATGGATATTTTCTGCCAGCCGTCGATAAAAGAAGGCTTAGGCTTAGCGCTCATCGAAGCAATGGCATCCGGAAGAGCGTGTATAGGAAGCAACGTAGGCGGCATCCCCGAAATAATAGACGACGAGATAGACGGTATCCTGGTTCCTCCGGAAAATCCGGAAGCTCTGGCAGAAGCAATAACCCGCCTATTGAGCGACGCCGAACTAAAACAAACATTCTCCACCCGCGCCCCCCAAAAAGCCCAAACCAAATTTTCCATAGAAGAAAATGCAAGAAAAACGGCGGAAGTATACGAAGAAGCGAGAAGTTAGGAAAAAAATAGTGTCTGCCCCTATTTATGCTAATGTTTTTCCGGAAGAACACAAACAGATCAAAATATTCGCGGCTATTCACGGAGAGATCATACGGGAATATGTGATGGAGAGTGTACGCGAACGTTTAGAAGGAGAAAAAGAACAGGCGCAGTTAACAGCAATGACTATGAAAATCGATCAGCCGTTGAAGGAAGTCTGGGAAAACGAAAAGGACGCGGAATATGACAAAATATAAATGTCGAGATGTTGTTCTTGTCGATGTGATGTTTTCGGATGGATCCGGGATAAAAAAAAGACCCGCACTTATTCTTCCTTCTTTGGTTACGGGAATTTTTCAAACGATAAATGGGAAACTGATCAATCGAAAGTTAGCTGTATTGGTTCGTTAGTTTTGATGTAAAGCGATTTATAAGAGTCAATCATATCTTTTATATGTTCAAAGGTATCGGGGTTAATTTCTTCTTTTTTTATAATGTTTTTCGCTACTGCCATAGATATTAATACATCTTCACAGGGAAGATTATATTTTTTCCAAAGTTCTCTGAAAATACCATTATGAAATTTATGAATTATTTCTTTAAGTTGGAAACAATCTATTTTTTTTGTTCGCCATCTGTCAAAATATTTAGCTAAATGTTCAGTGTAGTTATCAAGTTCCCGTTTATATGCTACGCTAACCAATTCCTTTAAATTTTTTTTTATTGGTTTGGGATATTTTTTCATTTTATTCATTATTTTATGCTAACGCAAAAGTTCACCTGCCGCCGAATGAAGTGAGGGAACCAAATAGCGCAGTGATTTGTTATGTGTTTTTATTTTATGAAACCCATCGCAGTGAAGGTTTACGATGAGAATGAACGCAATCAATTAAGTACAGATCTATCAAATTCTGGTATGGAATACCTATTTTCTCCGATAGATTCTTAAAATAATCAATTACTTCTACTCCTATCCTCATGGTAACCTGTCGTTTCAACCGTTTAGCATAAGGATTTTTTCTTTTTTTCATTTTAGCCAGATCGTATTCTTTCTTCATGATAAACCTCCAATATATTCTTTTTCTTCTCTTTTAGTTGCTTTGCGAGCGGATATTATTCTTATCATCGATGCGCTTTTTCTATAACAGTGACAAACCAACAAAGCACGTAATTTATAACTCAACCCTAAAAGGAGCAATCTATTTTCTTTAGAAGAATGCGTGTTATCGTAGAATTCAATAGCATTATCGTCATAAAAAACTGTTTGAGCTTCTTCAAAAGAGACGCCATGCTTCGCCTGATTTATCTTATCTTTTCGTTCATCCCATTCAAAACGAAGCTTGCTCATAATTATATTATACCTATGTCATAATGACATGTCAAGACTGCTCTCTCTTTTTTTAACCATTATATGTCGAATCCGCTTTTAATGGTATTATAGAAGAAAAGCAGAAATAGTCGAGGCTATCCTAACAAAATCTTGACAAATCTTCCAAAATTATGCGATACTGAGCTTGAAAATTAGTGACGTTATCAAAAAAAAGTGGATGCTACATATTAACTGTTATATAAAAAATAAAGGAGAATACTAATGGAAGAAAAAATAATAATACCTGATGGAAATTTTGAAGTAGTTCGCGAACAAGGAGAATATTTTAAGGCAGGAATTCAGAGTATGGTTTCTTTAAATAAAAAACTTATTGAAACAAATAATCAATTAAATGAGCTGGGAAGACAAATTAAGGATTCAGCTATATTATTGCAAAAATCAAGTGAAAAAACTGCTGAAACAAATAACAAATACACAAAATCATTAGTTAAGCTTACATTTGCGTTAGTATTTGTCGGATTAGTTCAAGGTCTTATAATGTATTGGAATTCAAGCATAATGGGAAAACAAACAATAGCTATGGAAAAGCAAGTTTCAGCTATCAATAACCAATCTCAATCAATACAAGCCCAAACATATATTATGGAAAAACAGGCTAAGATAATGGCTGCGCAATACAACAAAAGTCTTCCGTTAGGAAGTGCTGAACAAATGTAAAAAAAATATATAACAATTCAATCAACCGGACTTTTTCCGCGGCTTCGCCGCTCCAAAAGCCGGTTATTTCAAGCGTTATAGGAAAATAATTAAAAATGGAAAAATTAAATAAAGAAATCGTTGTGCAAACCTGGTTTTTTCGTGGACTTGAGGATATATTTTTTGCTTTTCAAATTGAATCGCCTTTTCGCTACGAACCATTTTTTCATACGATGGGTTTTGAAATGATATGCAAATCATATTTATTGGCTAAAGAATCAGCTAAATATGAAAACATGGAAAGGGATCAGGCAATCCAAAAAATTAATACATTAGCAATACAATGGGGTCATAACATAAAGAAAATGGTTGATGAGATAAAAAACGACATAAATAATCCTGTTTTTTCTGCCGCATTAAGTGCGAGCTACGATTCTTTTACGGGGGACCAATTCATCAAAGTAATGGAAGCTGCTTATTTAGAATGTCGCTACCCTGTGCCTAAACACATTCATGAGGAATTCCCAATAGATGGACAAACAGATCTTCATTGGGAGCCTCTTGCTTCATCTGGTCTCGAGAAATTTTGTTTTGCATTCATGAAGAAAATCATAATTTATTTAAAGAAAAGATTTAATATACCCATACCCAAAAAAGAATTTGATAAAATCATAACAGACGAGGCAGGGGTAAGATTCTGTAATTTATTTTTAAAAGATATTCCAAATGATTTTTTAGAAAATGAACCTATAACAAGTCATTTCACCTGACCTTTTCTGCGGCTTCGCCGCTCCAAAGGCAGGTGAATTCCGATGTTATGGTAAAAATATGACTTACGAAGAAAAAATATTTCTTGTTTGCGGTTCTGGGGTAACGGTATCATTCGCATATGAAAGACTACTCTCAACTATCGACGCTGCGAGGATGCAAATGAAACGAATATGGGATCAAATATCCTTGTTACCAAAACAGCCCGAATTATCTCCTACTGATCCAGAATTTCAAAATAAAGCAAAGGAATATAAAATAACAGTTCAAGGAAACTATCGTCCAATTTTCAACGATATACATTTTTATTTTATTACTTGGGGCGGAATTAGATCAATGATGGGCGTTATTGCAAATCAACCAGAATTCAAAGAAGCAAATATAATTTTCAATTCACACCGTAAAACCATCGAACATTATATAAATGCGAGAAACACCTTCGAACACTTTGACGAGAGGCTTCCAGGATGTAAAAACCACGAACGGGTTAAAGAAGTTCAGGCACAAGGAGCTAGCCCGAGAAAAATTTTGAAAGGTATTTCAAAGAAAGGGTATTATCTACATTCCGATAAAAAATGGGACATAAAACCTTCCAGTTTAAAATTATTAGAAGAAATAACTCAGGAATTTATAGGCGCTGTTAATAGCAAGATAGATCTATTGTTGAAAGAAAAAAATATAAAACCATAACAATGCGCTTCAGCGAATTTGTACCGCTGCGCGGTCCAAATCGCTGAGCTTAGACGTTATGAGAAAAAAATAATGAAGAAAAAACTAATAAATCAGATACGAAGCCTTCTTGATGAAGGAGAAAAATTTACGTTTAGCAATTTTTGCTATCCTCATAATCAACCTGACAGATGGGGCGGCGAGGATAAACCTGAATGGCTTGCATGGAAAACTAGAAGCTATAACTTTATTTCTCAAATTGCAGCTCCTAATTCTTCCGCTCAGACATTAGCAGAAACCGCTATAGGAATTAGTACAAGTGGGAATTATCCAAAAGAATTTGAACGCCTAAAAGAAACCATGATTAAGGCTTTAAAATTAGCTGAGCAAAGCATAAGAAAAGACTCCTTTGGAGAGCTTAAAAAACAATCAATAAAAACCACTTCCACTAAGTTTTCAAATAAAATTTTTGTTGTCCATGGTCATGATCATACATTAAAGGCGGAAGTCGAAAGCTTCCTAAATGATATTGGGCTGGAACCAATTATACTGCATAAAAAACCTGATGAAGGCCAAACTATCATTGAAAAATTTGAGAAGCATAGTGACGTTGGGTATGCATTTGTTTTACTTACACCAGATGAAATAGCCTACACTATCGATCAAGACAGTATTTCTGATCAAAAACGTAAAAAAGAGAAAAGAACTCGTCCAAATGTAATCTTTGAATTTGGATATTTTGCAGGAAGATTAGGACGAAATCGTGTGTGTTGTGTATACAAAGAAAGCGTAGCTGTTCCAAGTGATTTAAAAGGATTTCTGTATAAAGAAATTAAAATATCATTTAAGGAAAAAGCATATGAAATAATGCAAGAACTTAGCGCAGCAGGATATAAAATAAAATTTAAAAACTCATAACAACTCAATCGAGCGGATTTTTCCGCCGCTAAAACGACTCCAAAAACCGCTCATTTCAAGCGTTATGAGAAAAAAATAATAAAATGAAAAATATGTGTCCACCGTGTATGGATAGAACAATATTAAATTTATTGACATTGCTAATCACAGGAGCAGGTATATTTGCTATATTGATTAAGTATGATGTTCCTCAGTTAAGCTACGCTTTCTTTGACGAAAATCCCTATGCGATAAAGCGAGACGTTATCAGTAAAATTTTAACTAGCACTTTTATCGGGTTAGCTTCCCTTGGTTTATTTCTACAGGCATATGGCATGATTATTGGGAACAAACTAAATGAAAGAGTTTATGACTATTCTTTTTATACAAAATTTTTTCTAGTTGGAATCGTTGGAATGTTCGTTTTTGTTGTTACTCTAGGTGCTATAGGTAGATGTATAGCTAAAAAAACATGGTGGCCTAAAATTATTCAAAGCCAATCCGAAGCTTTCAAAATGGCGGGAGATATCATAAGAAATAAAGGATTCTATAACAAGGAATTGGATAAAATTGAAAAATTTTCTGATGAACAAAAAGAAGAATTGCCAATCCAGCGCTATCAACAATGTGATAAATATTTAACCCAAATAGAAGATTTATTGGAAATACGAAATATCCCGAAAATTAGAGAAGAAAGATATAGGAAATTAGAAAAATATTTTAAAGAATAAAAACTCATAACAAAGCAATCCAGCTGACCAATTCCGCACTTCGCGCGGTCTTGGCAGCTGATTTTTTCGTTATATGAAAAAATATAAAAAATGGTATTACAACCATGCACCATTCTTTTTTAGAATATATATATTGTCGATGTTTTTTTTACTACACTCAACAAATATGTATGCACAGAATTTACAATCAATAGAGTTTGCGGAACATGAAAATAATTACATCGCGACAACCCTTAAGCTAATGACTGAGTTAGGATTTGTGGTGCGGGATACATTTAAAAACAACATGAATCTAGATGACTTTTATTCAAATGGGAATAAGTACAATGGGGCAAGGCTTTTTCGTATTAAGTGGATAGATACTACAGATAGTGGTTATGCAGAGGTACAAGCAAAAAGGGCTTATAAAATTAAGAATTATTCATCTCAAGCCTACGATGACTATACAATCTTAATGCTTCAAAAATATAAAGCCCAATACAGAGAAGATCCAATTATTCACGAGTGTGTTCATTTCCTTCAGCATGCTACTCATAAGGATGAAAGTAATTATATTGATTTTACCGGCAAAAATTATCGTGAATATGTTATGCAACGCACAGAATTAGAAGCTCATTTGGTGCAGATTCTTTATATTGTTAAAAATAATCACGAAAGATTAAAAAAGCATCTGTCAAGAGAACAACAGCTAAAGCTTGAAAAGATAATTTCTGAATATAAAAAATCTCGAAATATTCTTGCTGGGGTTGAGGCCATAATAATGTGCAAGCAAGGAGGCTTGATCTAAAGTTAATACTTAGCGGTTTTATGACATGTAAGGCTACCTTGATTTCGGTACTTAAACCTTTGATTTTTACTTCTTTCGAAATATTTGGGAACTTTAGACAATATGATAATATGAAAACACATAACAATTCAATCAACCGGGCTTTTTTCGCTCGCCTCTGGCGGGCTCCAAAAGCCGGTTATAAACGATTTGGAAAACAATGAAATCAAACAGTGAAATGATAATCTATCAGTCTCCTACCGGCAATATAAAAATAGACGTCCATTTGGAAAATGAAACCGTCTGGCTAACCCAAAAACTGATGGCAGAGCTTTTTCAGACCGCTGTACCCAATATAAACATGCATCTTAAAAGCATTTATGAAGAAGAGGAATTAACAGAAGAGGCAACTATTAAGGATTTCTTAATAGTTCAAAAAGAAGGTAACCGAGAAGTAAACCGTAAACAGAAATTCTATAATCTGGATGTTATTATATCTGTGGGATATAGAATAAAATCACAAACTGCAACACAATTCCGTATCTGGGCAACCAAGAGGCTAAAGGAATACATTGTTAAAGGTTTTGTCCTCAATGACGAAAGGTTTAAAACCGGCAATTCCATGAATTATTTCAATGAGTTGCAGGCGCGTCTACGAGAAATACGCCTTTCTGAAAGGTTTTTTTATCAAAAAATAAAAGACATTTATGCAACCAGCATAGATTATGATCCCAAAGATGAAGAAACGATCGAATTCTTTAAGATAATACAAAACAAACTACTCTGGGCAATCAGTAGCCAAACAGCCGCGGAACTTATTTACAGGAGAATAGACGCTTCTTTGCCTTTATTAGGTATGCAGTCTTATGACAAGGATAACGTTGGAAAAATCAGGAAAAGTGATGTCAGCATTGCCAAAAACTATTTAAATGAAGAAGAAATAAAGCTTCTTGGTTTATTGGTTGAACAGTACCTTGCTTTTGCGGAAACAATGGCACAGCAACATACACCAATGTACATGAAAGACTGGATGAGCAAACTGGATAATATTTTACAGATGAATGGCAGGGAACTACTTACCCATGCCGGAAAAATAAGTCATCAAATGGCTATTGAAAAATCAAATCAGGAATTAGAAAAATATAACGAAGAACAAAAAAAAATAACCCATGAACAAAGTTTAAAAGAAATTGAAGAGGATATAAAGAGATTAAAAAAAGATAAAGATACATAACAAATCGCTGTACCTGACCGCCAAATTGCTACGCGATTTGGTTTCCTCACTTCGTTCGGCGGCAGGTGAGCTTTTGCGTTAGGAGAAGAAAAAATGAATAATAATTCGGGATACTATAGCGATGATGGGGAAAAATTAAATCCAAATCTTATCTCTAAACCATCATTATGTACAATGTGTAAAAAAGATGATAATCCAGAAGAAGAAATATTGTGTAATCTAAATAGGTTGGACCAAACAGATTCTGAAGAATTTAAATGTTATTCATATGAACAAAAATATAATCCGAATTCAGACGAAGAGTCAAAATATCATGCATCACTGTAGGGGCCGGGCCTGCCCGGCCCTCCAATTAATAATAACAAGGCGTGGTATAAACAATAAATTATCGAAGAATAATAAATCATAAATTAAAGGACAAGGCATGCCTTGTCCCTACAGGATATTTGTGATAAAACGAAAATAAACAAAATTATAACAATTCAATCAACCGGTATTTTGGGGGATGAAGAGTATGCGGGAAGAGATTTTACCGGAATTTCAGAGGTTTTTAATTGCGAAGGGGCTTGGCAGTTCCAGGACTGCGCCTTATCACGCGTATTGGGTGGGCAGGTTTCTATCGTTTTCCAACGATCACCGGGACTTGTCTTTTGAGGCAAGGATGAGTGAGTTTTTTAGTTATCTGAGGGGTCGGGGAGTTTTTCTCCGAACCCTCATCCCGAGCAAAGCGAAGGATCTCTGGTTAATTTTTCAAAAGGGTCTAATAGAGATCCTTCAGCCCTTTGGGCTTCAGGATGAGGAGTCGGGAAACTCCCCGACCCCTCAGTTATCTTCATCATCATAACACTGCGGATTGGCAAATGGAGCAAGCATGGGAGGCGGTTAAAATTTATTTCGAACATTTTCAGGCAATTGATACGAAGCAAGTATCTGATGTGTCTTATTTTGGGCATAATTTTGCCGAGTCGGACATTATTGACAGGGCGCGTCAGGCACTACGTCTTAAGCATTATTCATATGCTACAGAGCGGGCATATCTTGATTGGGTCAGGCGGTTTTTTGTTTATGTTCAGAATGAAAAAAAGAAGGATGACGCGAAGTGGCCCGTAGGTTCTGATGACGTAAAAGAATATCTGAGTTATCTAACGACGAAGCAAAAGGTTTCTTCATCAACTCAGAATCAGGCTTTCAACGCGCTTTTATTTCTGTTTAGAGATGTGCTTGGGATTGAGCTAAGCGGGTTAAGCAAGGTTGTACGGGCTAAAAGGGGGCCTAAATTGCCCGTGGTGCTGACGGTAGAAGAAGTTCGCGGTTTGTTTCAATTTGTAAAAGAAAGAAATCTGCTTATTATTCAGTTGTTGTATGGTGCGGGTATGCGTTTAATGGAAGTGGTGCGTTTACGGGTAAAAGATATTGATTTTGATTCGGGGTTAATATTTGTACGAAGTGGTAAGGGGGATAAAGACCGTTCGACTATCTTGCCGCGGGTTACAAAAGAACAATTATGCGGCCATTTAGAAAAGATAGAGATTTTACATAAAAAGGATATTGATCAAGGACATGGCGAAGTGTATTTACCGAATGGGCTTGGGCGTAAATATCCTAATTCTGCAAAAGAGTGGGGATGGCAGTATGTGTTCCCCGCGTCAAACCTTTCAGTCGATCCGCGCAGTGGGAAAGTGCGGCGTCATCATATCAGTCCCAGTACGATACAAAAAACGGTTAAAGAGGCGGTTAAAAAAGCGGGGATCGTTAAGCCCGCGACCGTTCATACTTTAAGGCACAGTTTTGCCACGCATCTTTTAATGAATGGGGTTAACATAAGGGCTATTCAGGAACTTCTGGGGCATAAGAATGTTGAAACAACAATGATTTATACGCATGTCTTAAGAGAAATGGCGAACATGCCCAAGAGTCCGTTAGATAATCTTTATGGGGAAGATCTAACGCGGGAGAAGGTTACCGGATTATTGAAATAGTGCAACGGTTCTATTTCTTGACCTATTGGGCAGAAGACAATCGGAGAAGGCTGAAAAAATAGAATCCTTTTTTTGATTGGATGGAGAAATTAAATTAGTACGCAAATTCAATTCATGGAAGGAAAATTTAGATGAAAAAATCAATTATTCCATTGGAGCAGAATGATTTCTTTCTTTATACGGGTGTTGACGGTAAGGTGAATGTTGAAGTGTTCCTGAAAGATGAAACGGTTTGGCTTACACAAAAAGCGATGGGGCAACTTTTTGGGGTTGAAAGCAACACCATTACTTATCATCTGAAAGAAATATATAAGTCGGGAGAACTTGAAGCGGATGTAACTGCTCGAAAACTTCGAGCAGTTCAAGCCGAAGGGGAAAGAGAGGTAACAAGGACAAAAATAGGGACAGACACACACTTTAGGTAATTAGGGACGGTTTTTTTTGATTGAACAGATCCCGAAATATCGGGATAGCAAGGGTGTGAGTGAGGTGTTTCTGATTATTGGAGATTCCCGCCTTCGCGGGAATGACAAAGGGCGCGAGGATGACAGTGAAGGGAAGGTGCTATAATTACTGTTATCGATTTGAAGTCACAATCTGTGACTTCAAGTTGGGGTAGAAGGCGTTATTTTTCGCATATTTTTACTGGGCAAGGAGTGGCGATGCTCTTAAAATTAAATGGAGAGCGATATGAGTATCTTGGTGAATAATAAAGAGTATAGACAGTGGCTTTTAAAGCTGAAGAGTAAAATCCAAAAGGCTCAAATCAAAGCCGCTGTTAAAGTGAATACAGAACTTTTATTGCTTTATTGGGAAATAGGTGCGGATATAGCTCAAAAGCAAAAAAATGCCAAATGGGGAACAGGATTTGTTGATCAATTGAGCAAAGATTTAGTGCGAGAATTCCCAGATATGAAGGGATTTTCCCGAACGAATCTTTTGTACATACGTAAATGGTATTTGTTTTATTCAAAAGGGATTGAAAAAGTCCCACAAGTTGTGGGACAAATAGAACGTTCTCAAATTAAAGATATTTTTTACATTCCATGGGGGCAAAATAGGGAAATTATTACCAAGTGTAAAACTACAGACGAGGCTCTTTTTTATGTACAAAAAACCATTCAACATAATTGGAGCCGTAATGTCCTTGTACATCAGATAGAAAGCGGTCTTTTTGAGAGAGAAGGAACATCTGTCAATAATTTCACCTTAACTCTCCCCAAACCGCAGTCTGACCTTGCGAAACAAACTCTTAAAGATCCTTATGTGTTTGATTTTTTAAGTATGACCGAAGATTATCATGAAAAAGAACTGGAAAATGTTCTTGTTGAGCACATAACGAAATTTTTATTAGAGTTGGGTGCGGGGTTTGCTTATGTTGGGCGGCAGATTCGATTAGAAGTTGGCGAAGGTGAGTTTTTTGTTGATCTGTTGTTTTATCACGTAAAACTACATTGTTATGTTGTGGTGGAATTAAAGACCGGTAAGTTTGAGCCGGAACATGCGGGGAAATTAAATTTTTATGTAACAGCCGTAGATCGTCAATTAAGGTCAGTATCAGATCAGCCGACTATTGGCATTCTTATTTGTAAAACAAAAGATAAAATCGTGGCAGAATATGCGTTAAGCGACATTAAAAAACCGATAGGAGTTTCACAGTATCAATTAACAAAAGCATTACCCAAAAAGTTTAAATCCAGTTTGCCGTCAATTAAAGAAATTGAGGCGGAATTGAGTGATAAGAAATAACCTTGTTTGTCTTTTGAAGAGAGGAAAATTGTTTTAAAATTGGGCGATCTACCGGCAACCTCGTAGGATAGTGGTGTGGGGACGCGCTCCTAACCTGCGAGGATGCCGGTGGGGAGTCGATGAAAGTGGATAACAGATGAAACGAATACTTATTTTTGAATTGAATTGGCTGGGGGATATACTTTTTTCTTTTCCGTTTATTCGGGAGGTGAGGAGGGCGTTTCCTTCGGCGCGTATCGCGGTGGCGGTTGTGTCTCGGTATCGGGGGCTTTTTGCGGGGAATGCGTGTGTTGATAAGGTGCATGTGCTTTCGGACTCGCGCGGCGCGGGGGCTTTTTTGGAGAAGGTGAGATTTGCGCGGGAAATTGCCGGGGAGAAATATGATGCTTGTTTTTTTCTGAAACCTTCTGTTTCTAAGGGGGTTATGGCGTTTTGCGCGGGGGTTCGTTCGCGTATTGGGTTTGGCGGGAAGCGGATGTTTTTGACCGAATATGTGAAGGCGCCTTCGGAAAACGTGCATAGGGCTCGGCGGTTGTTGGCGTTGGCTGGGGGGTTTGGCGGCGCGGTTGGGGATGATACGTATGAATATGTTGTGCCGGCGGAAGATCCGGGAAAAGTTGATAAGTTGGTTCATTCTGCGGCGGAAGGCGGCTGGCGAGTTATTGCGTTTAATCCGGGAGGAAATTGGGGGGCTAAAAGGTGGCCGGTGGAGAATTTTATTTGTTTGGCGAAGGGTGTTCTCGAAAAATTCAGCGGTGTTGAAATTGTTGTTACCGGCGCGAAAAAGGATGTGGGACTTGCGGAAAAAATAGTTTCGGGGGTTGGAAGTGAGAGGTGTTATTCTGTCGCGGAAAAAACGGATTTGAGGGTTCTGGCGGCGTTGTATAAAAGGTGCGCGCTTTTGGTTAGCGCGGATTCGGGACCGATTCATTTGGCTTCGGCGGTGGGGACGACTACGATCGGTATTTTTGGGCCTACGGATCCGGAGGTTACCGGGCCGAGAGGGGTGGGGAAAAGTGTTATTGTGCGAGAGAGAGTTGATTGTAAAATTCCTTGTTATGAAGAGGTGTGCGGGGAAGATTATGTGTGTATGAGAGATGTGACTGTCGGGAAAGTTTTTAAAGCGGTTTGTGCAGAATTGGGTGGTGGGAATAGAGATCCCGGGTCAAGCCCGGGATGACAAATGTGTGGCGGGGATGACAGAGTTGGGAAGCGGGAAAGACGCTCCCTTTTGTCATCCTCGCGGATGCGGGGATCTCTTGGGATGTATAATGTGTTAGGTTTTTTTATTTTTATATTATGGATTCCCGCGTTCGCGGGAATGACGGGGTTTGGATTCCCGCGTTCGTAGGATGGTAGCAAAGAGCGCTACCAACCTACGAGGATGATGGTAAAGAGCGCTACCGACCTACGTGGATGGTGGTGAGGTGCGGGGTGTGATATTATGAAAATAGATGAGAAAAAAGTTAAGTCTATATTGTTTGTAACTTTGAATAATCTGGGGGATATTATTTTGACTACTCCGGTGTTTTTGGAGCTTTGTCGGAATTTTCCGGGGGCGGTTATTGATGTTATGACAGGAAGTGCGGGAGAGGAGATATTTGTTTCGCATCGGGCTGTTCGGCGGGTTGATAAACACAGGAGGCGTCTTTCGGTTCTTCAAAGGATTCCTGTGGTGCGGGCTCTTAGAAAAAAGCGGTATGATCTTGTTATTGATCTAAAGAATTCTCTTTTGCCGAATTTGATCGGGGCGCGGTATCATAGGAGTTTGATGAGTTTAATTTTGGAGCCGGTTAAGCGGAAAATTCGGCGTCATAAAAAAGAAGAACATTTAGCGCGGTTGGCGGATTTGGGGATAGAGGCGTCCGTTCCTTCCGATTTTTATATTCCGGAGGCGGAAGAAAATAAAAAATATATTTGCGAAGTTATGGGTTCACGCGGGAAAGCCGTTATTTTGAACCCGGGGTCGAAAAGTCATCTTAAGAGGTGGCCGGCGGAAAAATTTGCTGAGCTTGGGGATAGATTAAGTTCGGAGTTGGGTTGTGGGATATTTCTTATTGGGAACGAAGCGGATAAAGAAGTTGTTGAAAGGGTAAAGCGCGGGATGAAGTCTCCTTTTGTGGATCTATGTTGTCGGACGTCGGTGTCTTGTCTTTATTCGGTTATGAAGAGGAGTGTTCTTGTTGTTACGGGGGACAGTGCGCCGCTTCATGTCGCGAGTGCCGTCGGTGTCCCGGCGGTCGCGATCTTTGCTTCGACGGATGAAGTTAGGTATGGGCCGTTATCGGCGGGGAGTGAGGTTGTGGTTCCGGCGGTTGAGTGCAGGCCTTGTAATTTAGCGAATTGCGCTTTGGGGCGTGAAAATGGGTGTATTACGGATATAGGAACGGAAGAAGTTTATAGCGTGGCGAAGGAAATTTTGGAGTTTATCGCACCACCAACCAGCGTAGGTTATTAGGGCACGGCATGCCGTGCCCCTACGGTACGCGAAGTTGCCGGTGGGGGAAGAAAGAATGGGAGTGGTATTTTGGGCAGGATTATTATTAAGCTGGGGGATATTACCGATGAGGACGTGGAAGTGGTTGTGAACGCGGCGAATGTGGGGCTTCGCGGGGGCGGTGGTGTGGATGGGGCTATTCATCGCGCGGGAGGTGTTTCCATTATGGAGGAATGCGGGCAGATTGGCGGGTGTAAAACAGGTGAAGCTGTGATTACGAACGCGGGGCGATTAAAAGCTAAAAAGGTGATCCATACTCCGGGACCGGTTTGGAAAGGCGGGGGAAAAGGGGAAGCGGAGTTTTTGAGAAGTTGTTATCGGAATTCTTTTCGTCTTGCGAAAGAAAACGCGTTGAGAACAATAGCGTTTCCGGCGATAAGCGCGGGGGTATATGGGTATCCGATCTTTGAGGCCGCGAAGATCGCTTTGGAAGAAGGGATTCGTTGTAAGGGTGATTTTGATGAGGTGAGATTCGTATGTTTTTCGGAAGAAGGTTATCGGGTTTATTTGGGAGTGTATGAAAGAATGACAAATGACAAAGCACAAATGACAAGAGAATGACAAATGACAAAATTCAAAATAACGAGGGACAAGCTGATGCCCCGCCACCAACCTCGTAGGATAGTGGTGTGAGGGGCCACCACTAACCTACGAGGATGGTGGCGGGGCAGGTTGTAAATGGAGTTAAGATATGGAATATAAACGAATATTGATAACTCGGACGGATCGGTTGGGGGATGTGGTGCTTTCCACTCCGATTATTCGGTTTATGCGGAAGATGTATCCTTCGGCTTATATCGCTTTTATGGTGAGGCCGGAAAATCGTGATGTTGTGGAGAATAATCCGCATTTGGATGAAGTTATAGTTTATGACAAATACGGGTTGGAAAAAAGTTTTTGGAAAACTTTTTTGTTTGCTTTAAAACTTCGGAAAAAGAAGTTTGATGTGGGAATCGCTTTACATCCGACGAATCGAACGCATATTATTTTGTTTCTGGTCGGGATTCCCTCGAGAATCGGGTATGACAGGAAGATGCCGCGGCTTCTCACGCGGGCGATAGCGCATGAAAAAGAGAAGGGCGAAAAGCATGAGATCGATTATAATTTTGATCTTTTGACACAGGCCGGGTTTAATACTGAGCGTGCCGATAGGCGTCCGTATATTGTAACTTCCGATGATGATAAAAAATTGGTGCGGGTGATAAAGAAAGAGTTTGGTATTGGCGAGAATGTAATTGCTTTTCATATTGGCGCGAGTTGTCCGTCAAAGAGGTGGGCTCCGGAGAAGTTTGCTTATGTCGCGGATAAATTGGCGGAAAAATATCGAGCGGATATTGTTTTGATTGGCGCGGAAGAGACCGGTAAGTTCGCGGATGAGATGATAGCGAAAATGAAAACAAGACCTATCAGTTTGATAGGCGCTTTGCTTATAGGGGAACTCGCGGAGTTTCTCGCCGGGTGTCGGGTGTTTATTTCGAATGATTCCGGGCCTGTGCATGTCGCGGTGGCGGTAAAAACGTCCACTATAGTTATTTTTGGGCGTAGTGACCCGGGACTTTCTCCCAAAAGGTGGGCTCCGGCGGGGGAGAAGGATATTGTGCTTCATCGAGACGCGGGGTGCGGGAGGTGTTTGGCGCATAATTGTGAGAAGGATTTCGCGTGTTTGAAGGCGGTTACGGCGGAGGAAGTGTTGGAAGGGGTTGAGAGGGTGTTGGGGGGATTTTATTCTAGAAGAAAGGGCAGACATGGAAATTGTTTTGGATGATGGGAATTTTGGTTCTATAGTGTTGGAATCTTCCGGGGCGGTTATGGTGGATTTTTGGGCCGAATGGTGCGGGCCGTGCAAAATGTTGGCTCCGGTCATAGGGGAAATAGCTAAGGAATATGAGGGGAAAGTGAAGGTTTGTAAGCTGGATGTTGAAAAAGGGCCGGAAACGGCTAAGAAATATGGAGTTATGAATATTCCGACGGTAATATTCTTTAAGGATGGAGAAGTTGTGGACAAAATCGTGGGTCTCGCGGCCAAAAACGATATTATATCAAAGATAAACAGGTACATTTGACATTCTTTGGAAGAACGTGCTAAAATACCTGCTCACAATAGGTTATGAATTTAAAGCGGGTGCGGTAAGTTGGTGTTGGAGGTAGTATACCACCAACCTCGTAGGATAGTGGTGTCGGAGCCACCACTAACCTACGAGGATGGTGGTCTCGAGAGTGGTGTGGGGAGTTTTGCGATATACGACATGCGACATACGACATACGATATATGTGTTTTTATTAACTAAAACCGGAGGGTTTGGGAGTGAAAAGATATAGATTTTCGGCTATAAAGAACACGGTTAAGAAGTTTCGGGGGAAAAGGGTTCTGGTGATAGGGGATCTTTTGCTCGATCAGTTTCTTTGGGGGGATGTTTCCAGGATCTCTCCTGAGGCGCCTGTTCCGGTGGTGTGGGTTAAGCGTGACGGGTTTATGCCGGGCGGGGCGTGTAATGTCGCGAATAATCTCGCGGATCTGGGAGCGCGAGTTTCTATTGTTGGAATTGTTGGGGGAGATGAAAAGGGCGGTATTTTAAAATCTTTACTTGAAGAACGGGGAGTTTGTACCCGAGGAATTATTTCGGATGAGAGTCGTCCCACTATTTTAAAGACTCGCGTTATCGCGCATCACCAGCAGGTTGTTCGCATCGACAGGGAAGACACCTCTCACGTCACGGGTAAGCAGTTGCAAAAAATAAAAAAATATGTTTCCGAGAACATTGAAGATTTTGACGCGGTTATAATTGAGGATTATGGTAAGGGAGTTATTACGCCGAGCCTTTTAAAAATAGTTGTTCCGCTGGCGAAGCGTTATAAGAAAATAGTCGCGGTCGATCCGAAAGAAAATCATTTTTCGTACTATAAGGGAGCTACGGTTTTAACCCCTAATCATCATGAGGCCGCCAAGGCAGTGGGGTTTAAGCTTGACGATGAAACAGCTTTTGAAAAAGCCGGCGTGAAGTTAATAAAAAAACTGAACGCGGAAGTCATACTTATAACGCTCGGAGAGAAAGGCATGATGGTTTGCCAACGAGGGAAGAAGCCTTGCAGAATTCCCACTCTCGCTCAGGAAGTGTTTGATGTTTCCGGTGCGGGTGACACTGTGATATCGACATATGTGCTCTCGGTCATTAGTGGAGCCTCTCCCGTTTTGGCGGCTCATATGTCAAATTGCGCGGCGGGAATCGTTGTTGGAAAGGTTGGGGTTGCCGCAGTAAGTACCGCGGAATTACTTGATAAATTAAAAAAAGAAACAAGTGTTTAATCCCGAACGGTAAAATTTTGGGCATAACGGAAGGGAGGGGGTCATAATGAGAACTGTAGCTGTAATACCCGCAAGGTGGCAATCTACCAGGTTGAAGGGGAAAGTTCTTGCCGATATAGCCGGAAAGCCGATGGTTCAGCATGTTTGGGAAAGGGTTAATGAGGCGCGAGGAATAGATGAAGTGATAGTCGCGGTGGACAAAGGAAAGGTGCTTAGAGCGGTTAACGCTTTCGGAGGGAAAGCGGTTATGACGGACCCGAAGCATTCTTCCGGTACGGATAGGATCGCGGAAGTCGCGCGTTCCGTTCCGGCGGATATTTTTGTTAATGTTCAAGCGGATGAACCGTTGATAGATCCTATCATGATAGATGAGCTGGTAAGCGTGTTTGAATATGAGCGCAATATCAATATGGGAACGTTGATCAAGCGAATTGACTCTGAAGAAGAAATTAATGATCCCAATGTGGTAAAAGTTGTGGTGGACAGAAAAGGGTTCGCGATATACTTTTCTCGAGCTCCGATACCCCATATGGATCGGTTTGAGGAGCGAATGGATGGCTGGGAAATTCATAAAACGGAAAACGAAGACGGGGGATATTTTAAACATATCGGATTATATGCCTATACTAAGGATTTTTTGTTTACATATACGAACCTTCCGAAATCCGCGTTGGAAATGGAAGAAAAATTGGAACAGCTGAGAGTTCTTGAACACGGATACAAAATAAAAACTGTAGAAACAAGATATGATTCTATCGGAGTTGATTCAGAGAAAGATCTTGATGAAGTGAGGAATATTTTAAACAAACAAAAACCGCCTTGCGGAGCGGAATGTAACGCCGGAGACGGACACATATGAATAAAATAACTGTCAAAACGGGCACCGTTTGCATCGGGAATGAAAGTCCTCTGGTTCTTATCGCGGGACCGTGTGTGATCGAATCTGCCCAAAGCGCCGAATGTCACGCGGAGGAAATAAAAAAGATCACGGAAAAATTGAACGTGCCGTTTATCTTTAAATCAAGCTATGACAAGGCTAACAGAAGTTCGGTAAATTCTTTTCGAGGGCCGGGAATTAAAAGAGGTCTAAAAATTTTGGGAACCGTTAGGGATAAATTCAATATTCCGGTATTAAGCGATGTTCATTGTGTCTCGGAAGTTGAGCCGGCGGCGGAAGTGTTGGATATTATTCAAATCCCGGCTTTTTTGTGCCGTCAGACGGATTTGATAGTGAAAGCCGCCAAAACCGGTAAAACGGTCAATGTGAAAAAGGGACAGTTCATGTCGCCGTATGAGATGAAAAATGTTGTTGAAAAAATAGAGTCCGCGGGAAACAAAAATATTCTTCTTACGGAGCGAGGAACTTCGTTCGGGTATAACACGCTTGTGAATGATTTTCGTTCGCTTGTTATGCTGGAGGAAATGGGGTATCCGGTGGTGTATGACGCGACGCATTCGGTTCAAGCCCCCGGCGGAAACGGCACTTCATCAGGCGGCGATTCGAAATATGTTTTGCCGCTTTCACGCGCCGCGGTGGCTGTGGGGTGTGACGCGTTATTTGTTGAAGTGCATATGGATCCGGTGTCAGCTATGAGTGACGGCGCGAATATGCTTAAACTCGAAGATCTTGAAGGATTTTTGATACAAATTAAAAAAGTACGAGAGGCGATATAAAAAAATGAGTATGACAAGAGCAAAAAAAGTGTTGATGAATGAAAGTAAAGCGATCGCGCGGTTGGCCGAAAGATTGGATAACGAGTTTGAAAAAATAATCAAGTTTTTGGTTAAAACAAAAGGGCGAATTATCGTCACGGGTATGGGAAAGCCCGGGTTTATCGCTCAAAAAGTTTCCGCGACACTTTCTTCGACCGGGACTCCGTCACTTTATCTTCATCCGGCCGAAGCTTTACATGGAGATCTTGGACGGGTTATCTCCGGAGACGTGGTTATCGCGTTTTCGAATAGCGGCGAGACTGAAGAAATTGTAAGGCTTATTCCCATTTTAAAAAAGATCGGCGCGGTGCTTATTTCCGTGACGGGTAATAAAAAATCAACACTCGCCGCGAACAGTGATTATGTTATTGACAGTTCCGTACAAAAAGAAGCTTGCCCTATGGGGTTGGCTCCGACGACCTCAACGACCGCAATGCTGGCTTTGGGGGACGCTTTGGCGATAGCGCTTCTTGAGAAAAAAAATATTCAGCCGAAAGATTTTGCTCTGTATCATCCGGGAGGGCTTTTGGGGAAAAGACTGCTTCTTAAGGTAGGGGATATTATGAGGGGCAAATCAAAAACGCCGATAGTGACCAAAAACACGAAAGTGCGGGATGTGCTTTTAAAGATCACGAAAATGCGTGCGGGATCTGCCAGTGTCGTTAATGATGAGGGTAAATTGATAGGGATTTTCACCGATGGTGATCTGCGCCGCCATTTTGAAGACGGGCAGGATCTATTGAATTCCAAAGTCGGGAATATTATGACGAAATCTCCCGTTACGATCACGCAGGATCAGTTAGCCGCCGAAGCTTTTAAAATTCTTACCGCGAAAAAAATTGATGAAATTCCCGTAGTTGACGGTCAAAAAAGACCTGTTGGTATTTTGGATGTTCAAGACGTTTTGGAATCGGGATTGGTTTAGTGTACGCGGACTCGCCTTTCTAATTGTCATCCCCGCCTTTCTAATTGTCATTCCCGCGAAAGCGGGAATCTATTAGGATTGAGATTCCCGCTTTCGCGGGAATGACAAGGGGAAGGCGGGAATGACAACTGGAGAAGCGGGAATGACAGATCGCGCGTTTTACGTTTTGAATTTTAACAGTGGGAGTAATGCTTATGCTGAATAAATATTCGCCGGATGTAGTAGAGAAGGCAAAAAAAATAAAATTGGTCATATTTGATGTTGACGGCGTTCTGACCGACGGCAGGATCATTTGCGATAATTATGGTAATGAGATAAAAAATTTTGACGTGAATGACGGATTCGGCATAACTCTTCTTAAGCGTGCCGGGATGAAGTGTGTGATCCTTACGGCGGCCGGCTCGCCGCTTGTTATCAGGCGCGCGAAAGTTCTTAACATTGATAAAGTTTATCAGAAGTGTCACTATAAGATAGAGGCGTATAAAAAACTGAAGAAAAAATTTAAAGTAAATGACGAAGAAATTTGTTTTATCGGTGATGATCTGATTGATATACCGCTATTAAAGAGAGTGGGACTGGCCATATGCCCGCGAAACGCGATGCATGAGGTGAAAGATTTTGCTCATTATGTGTCTGAAAAAAACGGCGGACGCGGCGCGGTTAGAGAAATTTGCGATCTTATATTGAAAGCCGGAGGAGTCTGGGAAAAGGTAACGTCTCGTTATTTTGAGTGATCGTTACAGGAAATAGCCGCTACAGGTCGCACCCTTCTGAGAACCTCGTAGGGGCACGGCATGCCGTGCCCTCATGGGATTGGTGATTTGTGTGACTAAAGGGCACGGCATGCCGTGCCCCTACGAGGTTGTTTTGGGTTGAGGGAGGGAATAACGGGGGAAGTTATGTACGAAGTTAAAGTTAAATCAAAATTCAGCAGTGCTCATTATTTGCGGGGGTATAAGGGCAAGTGTGAAGAATTGCATGGGCATAATTGGCATGTTGAGGTGGTCTCTTGCGCCGGAGAACTCAATGATATCGGTATGGTTGTTGATTTCGGTGAGTTGAAGAAAGAACTTAACGAAATTTTGCGGTGTCTTGACCATAAACATTTGAATGAGTTGGAATATTTTAAAACAGTGAATCCGACGTCGGAAAATATTGCGAAGTATTTGTATGACAACTTGACGGGAAAGATCCCCGAAATAAAAATCAGTACGGTTACGGTCTGGGAAACGGATTCTTCCGCGGCAATATATGTACCCGGTCCGTATTCGTAAAATATCAACGCGGGCACATGCAATGTGCCCCTACGGGGAATTTTATTTGGGCGCCAATCGTAGGGCACATTGCATGTGCCCGGATGTTCGTCGGCGGGATTTCGAGAGGCATTATGAAAAAGGCTGTGGTTTTATTGTCGGGGGGAGTGGATTCGGCGGTTACTCTTTTTATGGCGATGAGAGAGTATGAGTGTACGGCGCTCGTCTTTGATTACGGACAGAAGGCGCGAGGAGAGTTGATCTCCGCTCAGGAGCTGGCTCGGGCGGCGGGAGTTCGGATAAGTTTGATCAAGATAGATCTTCCGCGTTGGGGATGCGCTCTTTTGGATAGCGAAGTGGAAATTCCGAAGGGCGAGGATGTGAGCGCGGATGGAAAAGTGCCGGAGACGTACGTTCCGGCGAGAAACATGATCTTTTTAAGTTTTGCCGTTTCGTTGGCGGAAACCGAAGGCGCTCGGGCTGTTTTTATCGGCGCGCATCAGCTTGATTATTCAAATTATCCGGATTGCAGGACTGAGTTTTTTGAAAGTTTCAATAATATGATAAAAGTCGGGACAAAGGCGGCCGCCGGCTCCCAGCCGATTCGGATAATAACACCTGTTATTGATATGACCAAAAAGGAGATCGTCGAACAAGGCGCGCGTCTCGGTGTTCCATTCGAATATACCTGGTCTTGTTATGACGGAGAGAAAACCCCTTGCGGAGAATGCGAATCATGTTTGTTTCGAGTGGCCGCGTTCAAAGAAGCCGGAGTGAAAGATCCGGCATTAAAGAATAGAGACTGATCATGCAGGCGAAAATTTCAGAGATGTTTTTATCTTATCAGGGAGAAGGGCCGTTTTTGGGAAGTAGGCAATTGTTTATTCGTTTTTATGGGTGTAACTTAAATTGCACGTATTGCGATACGATCCTGGAAAGTTATAAATCTTTTTCAAAAGAGGCGCTTTTGGGAAAGATACTGGATTTTGAAGACAATTACAACGAACTTACGCTTACCGGCGGAGAGCCTCTTTTGTCCGGAACTTTTTTGTCAGAGTTTTTACCGTTATACGTGAAGCATCAAAAAAAACCTGTTTATTTGGAAACCAACGGTATTTTGGCAAAGGAAATGAAAAAGATCGTTAAGTATGTCGACATTATCGCCATGGATATTAAACTGCCGTCATCTACCGGCATGGCGGATGAGGTATGGAAAGGGCATAAAGAATTTATTGATATAGCGAAGGAGAAAGAGCTTATTGTGAAGACGGTTATTACGGACTCAACAACAATTGATGATGTAAAAAAAATGAGTTCGATAGTAAACGATGCGGATAAAGAATTTATTGTGGTTTTGCAGCCGGTGACCCCGTATAACAACGCGAAAGTTCCTGACGAAGAAATGCTCTCTTTGTTCAAGAGGTTTATCATTAAGGAAACGGGTAAGGAAACGATCATTTTGGGGCAAAGCCATAAGTGTTTGGGGATCAGGTAGCGCAAGGTAAACAGCTTCGTAAGGGCACGGCATGCCGTGCCCCTACGAAGCTGTTAGCGGGGAGTTGCGGAGGAACATGAGAAAAACTTATAAAAAATTGCAGGAAAATGTTCGCAAGATTAAGTTTCCCAAGATAGATGTCTGGGAAAACAAATATCAGGATAAAAAGTATCTCGTAAAGTTCAGTACGTCCGAGTTTACGTGCATTTGTCCAAAGACATCTCTTCCGGATTTCGCGACGATCTTTGTGGAATATGTCCCGAGAAAAAATTGTATAGAGCTTAAGTCTTTTAAAGAATATTTGGTCGCGTATCGTGGATATGGAATATTTCACGAACATGTGACTAATCGTATTTTGGAAGACATAACGAAAAGTTGTAAACCTTATTATGCGAAAGTTCGCGGTGAGTTCAATATTCGTGGCGGAATAGCCACAACGGTTGAAGCGGAATATAAAGATGAAAATTAAAACTCGAAGATATCATATTTATTATTGGGCAAAGTTTTTATTGAGGATCGGGAGTTTAATTCCTTTAAGAGTGAGTCTTCCGATCGCTTCTTTTATAGGCAAAGTGGCTTTTCGAATCTTGCCGAAATATCGACAAATCGCCATAGACAATTTGAATATGGTTTATAGCGATGACCGTGCCGGAAACGTAAAAATAGCTGAAAATGTTTTTTCCAATCTTGCAAAGAACGGCGCGGAGTGGGTTAAACTTTCGGTTATGGATCCTAAGGAATTTGATAAAGTTGTCACTGCTACCGAGGGGCTTGAACGGCTTGATAAGGTTCTTGCCGCCGGGCGCGGGGCGGTTGTGCTCGGGTTTCATTTCGGGAATTGGGAAATGCTGGGTTTCGCGCTTAGAAGCCGCGGATATCCGGGGGTTTTGGTTGCCCGCAGGATATATTTTCATAAATATGATAAATTCGTTAATCGTCTTCGAAAGAAGTTTGACGCAAAAGTGATCTATAGAGAAGAGTCGCCGAAAAGAATGCTGCGTGAATTAAAATCGGGAGGAATATTGGGGATTCTTGCCGATCAGGATATCGATAGTGTTGGCGGCACTTTTGTTGATTTTTTCTCGAAGAAAGCGTATACACCGCAGGCGCCGGTAAAGATAGCGATGGCCGCGAAAACACAGATCGTTCCGATCTTTATTGTTCGAAAGAAAGATAATACGCATAAATTGGTGGTCGAAGACGTGATCGATGTCGCCGGATGCGAGAATACGGAAGAAAATGTGACTCGTTTTACGCAAAGTTGGACAAGTCTTTTGGAAAAATATGTCAGGAAATATCCGGAACAATGGGTGTGGATGCATCGGCGCTGGAAAACCGTTTCTTCCGAAAAAAAGTAAAAAAAAACCGGTTTACGGAAAGAGGGGATCTGTGGTAAGAGGTATTATAAGATGGTTGATATTCGCGATCATTATTGCGGTTATTACGGGAGTGGTTTTAAAACGGTGGAATGAGAAGCCCGAGGGGCATTCTAAAACGGCAAGTTTGAATAAACCGTCCGCCGGTGAGGAAATAGAACAGACGGTTAGGGCTTTTTCGATAGACGGTCGAAGTTCCGGAGGAGCGGATAAATGGAACCTTACGGGAGAATCCGCGGAAATAAAAGAAGACGAAATACATCTCTATAATCTCATAGCGAATGTGTATGGAGAAAAAGCGGCGGGGGAGATCACTTCCGATAAAGGAATATATCGAAAATCGGACGGAGAAGTGGAGTTGTTGGGAAACGTAGAGGTGGTTTCGGACGATGGGACTACGCTTGAAACCGACCGTGCCGTTTGGTCACAGTTGAAAAAGGAAGTGGAGACTGACAGTCTTGTTCGTATTACCCGAGAGGGGATGACCGCTGTCGGAACGGGAGGAATCGCCAATTCCGACAAAAAAATTGCCATACTTAAAAAGGACGTAACCGTCACTATGGAACCGGCAACAGTGGTTGATTGCGACGGGATCTTAGAGGTTGACTATGATAACAATACCGCTGTCTTTTTCGATAACGTGCGGATAAAGGATAAAGAGGGGATGCTTTTCGCGGATAAGCTTACGATATTTTTTGATCCGGAAACACAAGAAGTTGTTAGAGGAGAAGCGGAAGGGAATGTGAAAATAAAAAAAGGAAAAAGCTATACAATGAGCGAGAAAGCCGTTTTTACCGAAAGCACGAAACACGCGGAACTTTTGGGCCGTCCGAGAGTTGTTATCGATCCTGAAGAGTTGGCGGAGCTTGAAAAACAGGAAAACAGTGAGTTTGATACGGAAAAGTTTTAATACCGGATTAAAAGATAGGGGAGAAGATGCATCTATTGGAAACCAGGGATCTGGTCAAAAGATATGGCGGAAGAGATGTTGTCAAAGGTATGAGCATTAATGTTCATAGAGGTGAAGTTGTCGGATTGTTGGGTCCGAACGGCGCCGGGAAGACGACGACGTTCTATATGGTTACCGGTATTATCGCTCCGGATTCCGGACGCATTATTTTTGATAAGAAAGACATTACGAAACTGCCGATATGTCAGAGGGCGCGTTCAGGTATAGGGTATCTTTCGCAGGAACCGTCTATTTTTCGAAAACTTACGGTCGAAGAAAACATTATGGCGATCATGGAAACTCTTGGGTTCCCGAGAAGGGAAAGAGTGAGACAGTTAGATAATTTGCTGAATCAGCTGAAAATCGCGCATTTGCGCAAAAGTAAGGCCTATACATTGTCAGGTGGAGAAAGACGCCGGCTTGAAATAACACGAACATTGGTTACCAACCCAATGTTCATATTGCTGGATGAACCTTTTAGCGGAATAGACCCTATCGCGGTTTTTGATTGTCAGGAGGTTATAAGAGAGCTAAAAGAGATGGGACTGGGAATTCTGCTCACGGATCATAATGTTAGAGAAACGCTTACCATTACCGACAGGTCCTATATAATGTATGAAGGTCAAATACTGATCTCCGGATCGCAGGAAAAACTAATAAACGATCCGAAAGCGAGAGAGATATACCTGGGAGAGAGGTTTAGCATGTGAATGAGACTTGCCTTTCCCGCTTCGCAAAGCGAAGCGGGAAAGGCATAGCCGAATTCATCCCCGCAAGCTCTAAGCGGGGATCTAGTGCCGAGTGCCCTTGCAGTTTGAGTTCAAAACACCCTACGAGGTTGCAATGACAGCGTCACGCTTATGTTTATTGGTTTTTGTTATTTTTGTATTGTAGATTCCCGCGTTCCAGACTGTGTCAAAAGTGGAATTTTGCAGTTTCTTTTTAAAATTTACTCCACTTTATGCTATAGATCCCCGCGTTCCCGGCAAAGCCGGACAAGCGCGAGGATGACAATTTTTTTCAGTCGTTTTTGTGGAAGTGACTCTCCACTTTAGAAAGTGCCGCCGACTTTTGACGCAGTCTGTTCGCGGGAATGACAAAAAGGGCGCGGGAATGGCAAGGAGGGGTGTCGCTAACTTTAATATCTATTGAAAATGGCAACGCTTAGTGGTATATTATTGTTTTTTTGGACGAGGCGGGATGTAGAGGGAAGTTCTTTTTGAGTATATGGAAAAGGGGTTCGATATGGATATTATTCTTACCGGTAGAAATTTTGGTCTGGATGAAAGTTTGAAAGAATATCTCATCAAGAAAATAAACAGACTGGGCAAGACTTATGAAGGGATTTATCGATGTGAAGTCATTCTGGAAGAAGAAAAGCTAAGAAAAAACGCGGAAATCATCCTGCATCTCAAACGAAACAAGCTGGTGGTGAAAGAAAGTTCCGATGATATTTATGGGTCGATCGATGCCGCGGTTCACAAATTAAAAACACAACTTAGGAAACTTCACGGAAAAATGTCTTCTAAAAGGCGTTCTGTTGGTGTTTTGGATAAGATGGTTTCAGGTTTTACTGATCCTGAAAATAACGTCTCCGAAGATGAAAAAGGGCAAATTATTCAAATGAACGTTTTTGCGGATAAACCGATGCTTCCGGAAGAAGCGAAACTTGAATTGAAACTTATGGATAAAAGTTTCATTATGTTCAAGAATGCCTCCACGGGTGAAGCGAATGTGTTATACAAGAGAAGTGACGGAAATCACGGGTTGATAGAACCTGATTTCTAAAAATGATGAGTTTAAAACAGAAAAATCCAAACGGATAGGGAAAAGGCGAAATAAAATGAAAAGTAAAGTGAAAAAATTAGAAGGAACAGCTAAGCAGTTTGATGTTGAAATGCCGAAAAACGCGGTGGATGAAACATTTAAAGAAGTGCTTGCGGATATACAGAAAAGCGCAACCCTTCCCGGGTTTAGAAAAGGTAAAGTTCCATTGGATATGGTACAAAAAAAATATGCCGACGACGCTGATAGCGAATTAAAACGTAGATTAATTCCCCGGGCGTATCAAGCGGCTTTAAAGACGCACGATGTGACCCCGGTCGGTTATCCGGAAGTTTGGGATGTGAATGTTTCTGAAAAGGGTCTCGCGTTCAAAGCGAAAGTGGACGCGTATCCCAAGATTGATCTGGGTAGATACACGGCGCTCGCAGTCAATATTTCAAAGATCAGCGTTACGGATAAAGAGGTTGATGAAGTGATGGAGCGTTTCCGGAACCTGCAGGCGGATTTTACGGATACTGAAGGACCTCTCAAGAAGGGTGACTTCGCGATAGCGAATGTTGAAACTTTTGCCGATGGAAAAGCGATATCCAAGGAACGTGAAAATATGTGGATAGAAGTTTCCAAAGAAGCGTCTCTTCTCGGAATGGGCGAAAAACTGGAAGGCGCGAAAAAAGGTGATAAAAAGGAAATAAAGGTGACGCTTCCGGAGAAATATCCGGACGAGAAATATGCCGGAAAAGAGGCATTGTTTAAGGTTGAGATCAAAGAAACCAAACAGAAAAAATTGCCTGAACTTAATGACGAGTTCGCGGTTAGAATAGGTTCGGCTACGATGCCAGACGCGCGGGAAGAAGTTAAAAAGCAATTGTTGGAGAGAAAAGAGGCGGATCTCAAGGTCTCCATGAAAAATCAGATAATGGAGCAGTTATTAAAAAAACACAAATTCGATCTGCCGGTTTCGATGGTGCATCGGCAGTTAAAAGTTTTATTGGAACGGGCGGAAGAAGAGCTTAAGTCGAAAGGTGTGGACGAAAAAGTGATAGAGGAGCATAAGGAAAAGCTCAAAAAAAGTCTAACAGTGGAAGCTGAGAATAAGGTAAAACTGTATTTCATTTTGGATAAAATAGCCGGGATCGAAAAGATCAGCGTGTCCGTCGAAGACGTTGATAACTGGATCAAGGTTCTGGCAGGGTCGTATCAAAAACCGTTCGAAGAAGTGAAAAAATATTACCAGGAACATGATCTCCTCGGCGGTCTGCAGGAACAGCTCAGAGAAGAAAAAACTTTGGATTTTATTTTGGAAAAAGCGGAAACTATTTCAAAGAAGTAGAGGCGAGGCTTGCCTGTTCCTATATGGGCGTCTATCCCCTACAACTAAAAGGAGGGAACACTTATGAGCATAATACCTATGGTGATCGAAAAAGAAGGAAGACTGGAGAGGGCGTATGATATTTATTCGCGTCTTTTGAAAGATCGTATTATTTTCATAGGTTCTCCCATAGACGATAATGTGGCGAATATTGTTGTGGCGGAACTTTTATATTTGCAGATGGAAGATCCCGATAAGGATATCAATGTCTATATCAATACTCCCGGAGGAAGTGTTACGAGCGGATTATCCATTTATGATACAATGCAGTTTGTTAAACCGGACGTCAATACATATTGTTTGGGCCAGGCTTCCAGTATGGGCGCGGTTCTTCTTGCCGCCGGGACAAAAGGAAAACGTCACGCGCTTCCGTATTCGAGAATAATGGTTCACCAGCCTTGGGGTGGAGTTCAAGGCGCGGCGGCCGATATACACATTCAGGCGAAAGAAATACTCAGGTTAAGAGATATGTTGGAAGGGATCCTTGTAAAACATACCGGTCAAACTTCCGAACGTATAAAAGCGGATACGGACAGAGACTTTTTTATGAGCGCGGAAGAGGCGCAAGAATACGGTATTGTGGATAATGTCGTTACAAAAATTTCTCGGAAGAAATAAAATTATAGAAATCCCCCCTAACCCCCCTTTAAAAAAAGGGGGGGGAATGGTCATTTAATATAGCGTAGGGGCGGGCCTTGCGTCCGCGGGGATGACAATGTTTTTAATTCTACCTACTCTGGTGGAATTGATGGTCAAACGTAGGGTGTGCATTGTCACAATTTAGGTAACCGTCTATAATTGGACCAACATATAATGGTTATCAATGATGATGGGGATAAAAGGGCCGGGCAGGCCCGGCCCCTACGATTTGTTGGGCATGTTTTATATTATTCGTAGGGACAAGGCCTGCCTTGTCCGATTAAGTGAAGAGGAGACAAACAATGAGAAAGTACAGATTAATGGCTCCGGGTCCGACACCGGTTCCGGAAAAGGTGCTTTTAAGGATGGCGGATACGTTAATTCATCACAGAACTCCGCAATTTCAAGCCGTATTAAAAGATGTGAACAAAAAACTGAAAAAAGTTTTTAAAACAGAGAACCCAGTGTTCATCTTCGCCTCAAGCGGTACGGGAGCTATGGAAACTTCCGTTATTAATCTTCTTTCAAAAGGGGATACGGCTCTTGTGATTAGTGGCGGCAAGTTCGGCGAACGGTTCGGAGAAATTTGTGAGGCGTATGGAGTTCGGACGGTAAATTATGACGTTGTTTGGGGTGAGGCGGCCAGCGCGGATGTCGTAAGAGACCTGTTAAAGAAGAATCCTGAGATAAAAGCGGTGTTCGGCACTTTATGCGAGACCTCAACCGGGGTTGTAAACGATATTGAAAAAATAGCGAAAGTTGTTGCCGAAACGCCGGCCGTATTTGTTGTGGACGCGATAAGCGGATTGCTCGCGGACGAACTTAAAACGGATGTGTGGGGAGTGGATGTCGCGATCGGCGGTTCTCAAAAAGGGTTTATGCTTCCGCCGGGACTTTCGTTTTTAACTCTTAGCGCCAAAGCGCGAAAACTTATTGAAAGTTCGGACCTGCCGAAATATTATTTCGACTTGAAGGCGGCTCTAAAATCTCATGCTAAAGACGATACGCCGTGGACGCCGGCGGTCTCGCTCATTATGGGACTGGATACGATTTTGGATATGATATTGGAAAAAGGATTGGATAATGCTCTTTCGTATCACGCTCGTTTGGCCGCGGCAACGCGCGCGGGAGTGGAAAATATGGGATTGGAACTTTTCGCGAAGGCTCCATCAAACGCGGTTACGGCGGTAAAGGTTCCCGAAGGAATTGACGGCGCGGCGTTTGTCAAAAAAATGAGGGATGAACAAAAAATTACAGTTGCCGGAGGTCAGGCAGAGCTTAAAGGCAAGATCTTCAGGTTAGCTCATTTGGGCTATACCGATGAGTTTGATACGATATCCGCTTTGAGCGCCGCGAGTATTGTGCTTAAACAGTTGGGATGTGACGTCGAATTCGGTAAAGGCGCCGCAAAAGCGGAAGAAATGTTTATGTAGGGGCACATTGCATGTGCCCGCTTATGAATCGCCGCCAGATTCTATTGTGAGGGCACGGCATGCCGTGCCCCTACGATAGAGTGAAGCCCGTTGGTGGGGTGAATGGTTTTTGGAGAATGGTCGTTGGTTGTTCGTAGGGGCACATTGCATGTGCCCGATGGTTGCTTGAACGGGGCGAATAACAATCAACGAGCCAACGAACTAACGAGCCAACGAAAAAAGGGAGAATGACATGGATTCCATAAGAGTATTAATAAGTGATCCTCTCGCGGTGGAAGGTGTGGATGTCCTCAAAGATAATAATTTCAAAGTTGACGAAGTTTCCAAACTTTCGGAAGAGGAACTTGTAAAAAAGATAAAAGGTTATGACGCGCTTATTGTGAGAAGCGGAACGACCGTGACAAAAAAAATAATTAATGCGTCCGATAAACTGAAAATCATCGGTAGAGCCGGTGTCGGGCTTGATAATGTTGATGTCGGCGCGGCTTCGAAAAAAGGAATCATTGTTATGAACGCGCCGGCGGGGAATACCATTTCGACTGCCGAGCACGCTTTCAGTCTTATGCTTTCGCTTTCCAGAAATATTCCTCAGGCGGATCATTCAATGAAAGAAGGCCGGTGGGATAGGAAAAAGTTTATGGGGGTGGAACTTTACCGCAAGTGTTTAGGGATAATAGGTATGGGGAGGATCGGCACGGAATTTGCCAAAAGAGCGCTTAGTTTCGGGATGAAAGTTATGGCTTTCGATCCGTTCCTTTCGGAAGAAAGGGCCAAAGCTCTTCACATAGAACCGGCTGATCTTGATAAGATCCTCAAAAACGCGGATTTTATTACAATACACACTCCTCTTACGGATGAGACGCGCCACCTTATAGACGAGAAGGCGTTTAAGAAAATGAAAAAAGGTGTGCGGATCATTAACGCCGCCAGAGGCGGTATCGTTGATGAAAAAGCGTTAGCGAGAAATTTGGAATCAGGTAAAGTTTCAGGCGCGGCGTTTGACGTGTATGAATCTGAGAAAAAACCGCCCGTGGCAAGCCCGATAGTGAATATGGAACAGGTGATCACGACGCCTCACTTGGGCGCGTCGACGGAAGAGGCGCAAGTTAATGTCGCCATTGATATCGCGCGTTCTGTCTCGGACGCTCTTTTGGGCAAAGGGTTTCGTAATGCCGCGAATGTACCCGCGATGGAAGGGGAGGCTTTGGAAGCGCTTGAACCGTATGTAAATTTAGCTGAAAGACTGGGGTCCATACAGGCACAGCTTATCGATAAACCCATAAAAAGCATTACGGTCAAATATATCGGAGAAATCGCGGAAATGGATGTGTCGGTTGTCACGCGCGCTTTGGTAAAGGGGATATTCAATCCGATCCTTGATGAGGAAGTAAATTATGTGAATTCCATGATGATCGCGAAAGAAAGAAGCATCAGGATCATTGAAAAGAAAACTTCAAAAATAATGGATTTCGCTAACCTAATAAGTGTTGAATTTGATACGGGTAAGAAAAAACATTTTATTATGGGTACGCTTTTTTCCAACAAAGAGCCGCGTGTCATAAAAATGGATAAGTATTATGTCGAGGCGATCCCCGACGGATATATGCTGATCGTAACCAATAAAGATGTTCCCGGAGTTGTCGGGAGAATAGGAACATTGCTGGGTAAATACGATATTAACATTGCCGGGATGAGTTTTGGACGAGATAAAAAGACCGGTGAGGCTATCAGTCTTCTTAACATCGATAGCGAAGTGCCGAAGGATATATTAAAAAAGATGAAACAGTCGAAGGATGTTGAAGATATAAAGCAAGTTCGTGTAGTTGTGTAGGGGTACATTGCATGTGCCCGATGTTGGCGCCTGATTTGGTGCCCGTGTGATTTTTTATAAAACAAAAAGGGGTAATTATGTCGCAAATAGAAAAAAAGAAGAAAAATACCATTAAAATTATTGATGTTACCAACCGTGACGGTGTGCAAACTTCGCGGCTTGGGTTGGCAAAACTTCAGAAAACGATAGTGAATTTATATCTGAACAAAATGGGCGTTTTTCAGTCTGAGTTCGGATTTCCGTTCACAAAACACGAACTGAATTATTTAAACGCCAACCTTGAACTGGCTCGCCGCCAAATTTTGTATCCGATGCGGCTTTCCGGATGGATCAGAGCCGTTGAATCCGATGTTCGAAGCGCCGTCAAAAATACGAATGTAGAATATCTCAACATGTCCATTTCGACCTCGGATCAGATGATAAAACATAAATTTGCCGGAAAAATTGATAAAAAAGGAGTTATTCAATCAGTTGTTCGCGCGGTGAAACTTGCCAAAAAAGAGGGAATTAAATCAATAGGTGTGAACGCGGAAGACGCATCGAGAACGGATATGAAATATCTTATGGAATTCTGCCGGGCGGCGAAAGATGCCGGCGCGGATCGTCTCAGATATTGCGATACGCTCGGGTTTGATGATCCGTTTACGATCTATGACCGCATTTCTGAGCTTGTCAACG
>JADHWG010000005.1 GCA_016783605.1 Candidatus Omnitrophota bacterium
TATCTGATTAACTTGTTCGCCATTCAGAGGACCGAAAATCGATTCGGTTGCAAGATTTTCATGAGAAAAACAGACGTTTTCAAAACAAAGCATAAACACCAAAAGCAGAATGATCCGCTTAAAAACGAACGTCTTGTAAGTATTTTTGTCTTTTTTGTAATTTTTTAACATTTTACCCTCGAAAACGCATATTTTTGTCGCAATAGCCACTTAGATCCCGCTCGTGACCTGTTTTTTGTCTAATCCTAATGGAAATACAAGATATTAGTATAACATAAACAGCAATTAAGTCAAGAGAAAGTTTGTTTGAAGTATAATGTGACAGTGGGCATACTTATGCCATACCTCTCGAACAAAAGAGATCTCTATAAAACCTTCCCAAATTATTGGTAAAAATGCCGGGGTTTAATGGCACGATGGGATATAACTTCTTTCAACAGCATGGGTTATAATGATAAGTCTTTTCACCGAAAGGGTTAAATCTTTACAATATCTTACAAAAATTATAACAAAAAAAAAGAGTTCACCTTGAATAGGCGCTAATTGGGCACATAAACACATGATTTTTATACATCAAACTCTATTTGTTCTTTTAGACCAAGCACTCGAAACCTATGATAAATCGCCAATGGGCTAACGTTGAAAAGGTTTGAAAGGTGCCTAAAAAGTGAACCACTATTAAGCACAGGAACACTTGTTGCATATTTTAAACTTTTTTTTCTAAATAAGTCGCTTGGCATTAAAATAGCTCCCCCCAGATGTTTTGCGTCCATATCCATTTTTGCATATTCTTTGGCAGATATTTTGCCATACGCATCCATATAATCCTCGGGAGTTTTCACTCCGTCAAATATGTTTTTATGAAGCACATAATGACCAATCTCTTCCGCAACCGTAAATCGATAGCGTTTTTCGAACAGATCTAAATCCATAAGTTTTTGATCTACATAAATTTTTTCCAAAGATAATGCCAAATATCCATGCAATCCATACCGTTCTTCTAATTCTGAAAAAGGATAAATACCAATTTTTAAATCAGCTTCCGCTATAACATCTATTTCTATTGGAAAAGAATTTTTCGGCTTGTGAAAATTATCAAGAAACACTTCTGCAAACGTTTCCAATTCTTGATGGGTATAAAATTTGATAGGAAGATTCGACATTCATTTTCTCTTTCTGATGTCCTTTATTAATTTTTCAATTTCTGTTCGTGTTAGTTTTTCATTTTTTATTGTCCGAGCCATAACTGGAAGTTCCTGTAAAATATTGTTCTCAATAAAATACTCTTTTACATCGGCGGGCAATTCTCCGGGATGTGCTGCTACGTCAAATAATTTTTCATATTCACTTGAACCTTTTTTCAGTTTTAGCGCTTTTGCAATTTTATGCAAAAATTCCACCCCATGCGGAACTTTGTGTCTTCCACTTTCAAGATGGCACAGATTAGATGGTAACATATCAATTAACTTTGCAAATTGCCTCAAACCTATTCTTTTTTCAAGTCTTAGTTTGCGCACGTACTCTCCAAAAGTTAATTTTTTCATGACTCACCTCCTTCGCGTAGAACACTATTGTAAATATTTTACAACACCCTCAAGATTAGTTTACATTGATTACAATTCAATGTCAATAAGCATACATAAAAAGTTTTATCACTAATTTATAACTTATTTGACTGGCAATGGTTAAGCTTTTGTTAAAGCACAAAAAGCCTGTCTCACTTCCTCTTTTGTCCTTTCCCCGGCAAATTGTCATTCTATACAATTTTCTTTCCATTGTTTCGTTTTTACTAATTCACTTTTCAATCTAAGTTTCCTTAAAAACTCAAAATATTTCTAATTCCACCTACGAGATGAAATTGGGGTGTACGTGGTATTCGTAGTAAATATTTGGAATTTTACTCATAGTTCCTTTTAATTTATGAGGGGTACAAGAAGGACGGTTGTTTGTTAGAAGTATTTATCGATGAATTTTATGGTTCCGGAGAAAAATCTTTTTAGGGCGCCGATACAAATGTGGTTTTTTTGGTTTTCGCTCGTGAGGTAATCCAATACTCCCAGCGGCGCGGAATACCCGGCTCTTTCAGGGGGGAGCTCTTCATAATCTTTTCGGGCGCAAACTCCGGCAACAATCGGTACGTTAAAAAACTGTTCGGAGAACTCTATTAGTTCTTCAAAAAGAGCGCCGGAGCCGGCAACTATAATTTTCTGCACCTTTTCCCATTCACACAATTTTGTACCTTCGGAATATAAATTTTCTAACACACTTCTTTCAACAATTCCGTTCCCCGAGACATATTTATCCGTCCCGTACGAAAAAACCCGGCAATCGGCCAATGTCCCGCGATCAAAAAGCATAATTTCGGTTAGGTTTTTGTGTAAGTTAAATATTGCCGTAACCATATTCTTGTCTTCATCATTTAAAAACCGATACGAAGAAGCAAGGCCGGAAAAAACAAAACCGGCCGGAACAAATCCCGCGTGAGCGATACATTTTGACATGTTATTTAAAACGGACGAATTTATTGTCAGAATATTTACATCAACACCTAATTTCACGCCATCAAGATCCATCGGATTTTTAATGCCTTTTTCGCTATCAATATAAAATTCGCGCGCTATCTTATGTAAAGGCTCTTTATCCAAAGGGATCTTCACGGTCGAGGCAATATCTATACACCTGGCGATATCACGCTGGCGCACTTCTCTTCCATATTTTGAAAGAAGCACCACGCCGCTTGAAGATATCCGATCTATCGACGCGGAAGTAACAGCCGCGTAAACATCAGATGCCTTTTTCCCGGTTTTTTCAGTCAGTTTATTAAGAACTTCCGATATTGAACCGGAAGCTTGGACAACATCTGAAATTATTCCTCCGCTAAAGGCCTCTGATTTTACTCGCGCGAAATCTTCAAAAACGCAAGATCCGTTCTTTCGCCACCTTGCCATAACCGCGGAGACCTCCCCGCGGCCGGCATTAATAACAGCAACATATTTTTCCATTAATCTACCCTATCATGTTTAATTCTCGCTCTTTTTGTTCCGCTTACCCCTAACCCCACCTACGAGGTGGAACAAAGGTGAACCTCGATTCCACCTACGAGGTGGAACAAAATTGGTTCTTTCGTGAAACATGAAGCGTGTAACATGAAACGTGTACATCGCTTATCGAAACGACAATACCGCGGCTTCAAATCTTAGATCTATGTATTTCAAATCCTTAATGTTCAGTTCCGGGTCATTCAATATTTCTTTCAATGAATCGATCTTTCTCACAAAATTGTCTTTGCCCACTTTAACCACAACGCCGGATATGCTCAATTGAATGTTATTGCGATCGTGAACGTTTATAAAATCTATGTTCTTTGTGTCAACATCGCCTTTTTTAGACAAACCTCGAATAAGAAGCAGAGCCCTGCTTAACGCTCCATTTTTTATTCGGTCTCCCTTTCCCGGCGTTTTTAGAAAGAAATTTATACCCTTTATCATCACTATTTCTTCCATGCTTTGGCCGACCGCGAGCACTATTCCTTCGGAATCAACAACCACTCCGCCGACCGAATCGATCACAGCGACAGGTTCTCTCGGAACAATATCAAATTCAAGCATATTGGGAAAATTCCTCCGTATTTCTATTTCTTTAAATTGAGGGAAATCATCTTTCGTGATCACCTGAATTTGTTTCAGATCCACGGTAAATATGTTGCGTCCCAGATAAAACTCATTCAATTTATTCAAGTTTTCGTCAAAAGAATGCTCTGACTTCACATTTACACATATTTCTTTTATTTCGAACAATTTGCTATTATAAAAAAAGTGCCTTACTCCCAAAAAGATCCCGCCCGCAATGGCGAAAAGTATCACTAAGAACAGAACGATCCTTAAAAAATATGCTTGAGACGAAATATAAACTTCTGAATATCCGCTTCCCTTTGACGAACGTGAGTTTGTCTTCTTTTTAGACATTCTCTTTTCTCCTCTTTTTAAATTTATTCGTTTTTATCTTTTCAGCGACGAATAAAGCATTTTAACACATAACGAACAAAAATCCAAATCAGCCGCTTTTGCCGCCATCGGCAAAAGACTTTTTTCCGTAAGTCCGGGAATGGTATTTACCTCCAATACAAATATTTTTTCATCATCAGAGAGGATAAGATCCACTCTGGAAAACCCTCCGCACCCGAGAGCTCCATGCGCTTTCATTGCGACCTGCTGAACTTTTGAATATACTTTTTCCTCAAGCACCGCCGGTACGCGATATGCTGTCTCATCCGACTCATATTTCGCGGTAAAATCATAAACGCCTTGTTTGGTTATGATCTCTACGATCGGAAGCGCCGCGCGATCCATTATTCCAACGGTTAGTTCTCGTCCGTGAATAAATTTTTCGATAAGCACCTCATCCGCGAACATAAAGGCTTTATCTATTCCTTCGGAAAAATCATCTTCCGAAAAAACAACGGAAAGCCCGATACTGGACCCCTCATATCTGGGTTTTATCACACATGGAAAACCGATTTTCTCCGCGGTAATATTTTCACTTCTTCCTACCAGTCGGCATTTCGGCACCGTAAGAGCCGCGTTTTTGAATCTTTCTCTTGAGGAAAACTTGTCTAACGCCAGAGCCGACGAAACCGGATTGCTTCCTGTATACGTTATGTTACGCTTCTCCAACATACGCTGAACAGCGCCATCTTCTCCGAATTTTCCGTGTAAAGCGATAAACGCCACATCAATATCAGTTTCATCTATCAAAGATTCAAAATTATCCTCGCAAATATCACAAAAAATTGGTCCAAGTCCCGCGCCGGAAAGCGCGGCAAAAACGGCATTTCCACTTCTTAGACTAATTTCCCGCTCATTGGAACTGCCCCCCGCCAAAACCCCAATTTTGTACCCCTTTAACTTATCAATTTCACAATTCATAGTTTTTCCCTCACCCCCCAAAACAACCTCGTAGGTTGAACCTTCGTAGGTTGAACCTACGAGGTTCAACCTACAGGTTCAACCTACGAGGTTGTTTGGGGGGGTTATAAAATTTCTATTTCGGGTTTTAAATTTATTTTAAAGACATTTTTTACTTTTTTTTGGATATCCTCCATAAGCGCGATTACGTCGCCCGAGGAAGCTCCTCCGGTATTCACTATAAAATTTGCGTGTTTTCTTGAGACCATTGCCGCGCCGCGCCGCGCGCCTTTCATGCCGGACTTATCTATTAACTCACCGCTTGAAGGGGAGCCTTTTCCCTGATTTTTAAATATGCATCCCAAAGTTTTCTCGGTTAAGGGCTGATTCCGAGTTTTTTCGCGGATGTAAGAATTAAACTTTTTCTCCAGAACCTCGGAGGGAACTTTTTCCAAACAAAACTCCGCTTGAACTATGATTTCCTCTCCGCCGAACGAAGATGAACGATATCCGAATTCAATTTCTTCTTTTCCCCTCGACACATATTTTCCTTGTTTATCTAAGATCAAAACTCTCAACAGTTTTTCACTAACGGCGTTTTTGTAAGAGGCATTCATTTTAACGGCGCCGCCAATCGTGGCGGGAATACCCGCGGTTCCCTCCAGTCCTCCCAATCCGCTCCGACAGCAAGTAATAATAAGTTTTCCGAGACTTATTCCTCCTCCGGCCGTCACCACATTGTTCTTTATTTTTGATCCGCTAAAAAAATCGCCCGACAATTTGATAATAACACCGTCAAAACCCGCCTCGCGAACTAAAATATTGCTCGCGTTGCCGATAACTTTCATCTTTATTCCCGCGCGTTTCAAAAGATCAACGGTTTGGCGTAAAGTTTCCACATCCGTGACCTTTATCCACGCATTGGCATTTCCGCCGATCCCGATAGACGTTAGGCTTGAAACGGAATAATCAAAGAAAACATCCCCGCCGCATAATTTTATCAATTTTTTTTGTAGTTCGCTATTCAATTAGCTCACCTTCATCATTCAAGGGCACGGCATGCCGTGCCCCTACGGATGACCTCGTGATGCGGGCACATGCAATGTGCCCCTACATTTTAAATCAACCGGCCGCATGAGGGCACATGCAATGTGCCCCTACGAATTCGATCAATTATCTTACCTGAAACTTCTCTAATGTCTCCGGCGCCGAGCACCAAAACCATGTCATCCTGTTTCGCTGTTTCGCGGATAAATTCCGGAATATCTTTTTTTCTTAAAAATACGACTTTCTCAAATCGTGTTTTGTCCATGTCTCGACATATATTCTCGATTTTTATCTCTTCCGCGGCGGATTCGTCCGCGGAATATATATCCGTTAAAACAAGAATGTCCGAGGAATAAAAACAATTCGAAAATTCTCGTTTAAGATCTTTCGTCCGGCTATAGCGATGAGGCTGAAAAACGGAAATGATCCTGCCGGAAGTATTATATCTGCGAGCCGCGGTAATTACAGAATTTAGCTCCGTCGGGTGATGCGCGTAATCTTCAACAACTTTTACGCCTTTCGCGGTTCCAATAATATCAAACCTTCTTTTTACTCCGCTAAACGAATCTAACGCTGAGGCAATTTCCGCGGAGGAAAGGCCGATTTCAAGACACACTGAGACGGCCGCCAATATGTTCATCAAATTATATCGGCCGATAAGGGAACTCGTAAACCGCCGGGATCGGGCGCCTTTCGCGTTCAGTTCAAACTCAATAAATTTATCAAACTTGACATGCTTTGCTGATACGTCAAACTCGCCGTCCAATCCAAAAGAGATCGTCCGCGCGCGGAGTTCCTCGCGAAAAGATCTTAGGATCGGATCCTCTCCGTTAAAAACAAAAAAACCGTCTTTTGAGATCCCCCGCGCGAATTCTTTATATGCTTCGGTAAGGTTTTCCATAGACCCGTAATGTTCAATATGCTCTCTTTCAATGTTTGTCACTACCGCGCATTTCGGGCGAATATTCCTAAAATATCCGTCGCTTTCGTCAATTTCAGCGACCGCGATCCAACCGCCGCCCAATTTCGCGTTGCCGTTAAACAACTCAACCTCGCCTCCGATAATAACAGTCGGAGTTTTCCCGCATATATGCAAAATATGCGAAATAATAGAGGTCGTCGTGGTTTTCCCATGCGTTCCGGTAATGCCGACCGAAAGATCGTGCTCCAGGATGATCATTCTCAGGAGTTCCCCTCTTGAGATAATTTTCACCCCGAGCTTTTTCGCCTGAAGGATCTCGGGATTGTCATTTCCAATGCAACTGGATCTTACCGCTATATCCGTATCGGGCGGGACATTGAGCGCGTCGTGTCCTTCAAATATAACTGAGCCCAACCGCTTAAGTTCATCTGTAAGATCATTCAGTCTCAGATCCGAGCCGGTTATAATATGCCCTTTTGAAAGATATATCTTCGCCAAAGCGCTCATGCCGATTCCACCGATTCCTATAAAATGAATGTTCTTCACGCGTTTGCCGTATATTTCAAGTCGATCAGCTGACATATTAACAAAGTCCCTTCCTTCTTTGCGCCAACAAAACAACCTCTTTTGCCAATTTCTCCCCGGCATCGGGAACGCTTTGCCTACCCGCGGCCAGCGCCATATCTCGAAGTTTTGAACCATTCGTCAATAAATTCAACACTTCCCGAGCCAGATCCTCGGAAGAAAATCCCTTTTCTTCTCTATGAATAGCTCCCCCCTCACGCGCGAAATATTCCGCGTTCGACCTTTGATTATTTTTCGGATTGGGATACGGAACAAGTATCATCGGTTTCGAATAAAATGCCAGTTCAAATATTGCCGACGCGCCTGAACGCGTGATCGCCAGATCACTCACACAATACGCGTCCGCTATCGAATCCAAAAACGAAAAAACTTTTCCCGGAATTTTGTGTTCACGAAAAAAACGTTTTATTTTCTCATGATCTTTTTTGCCTGTCAGATGAATAAACTGAACCGCGCCCGCCCCGCGAAGCGGTTCGTTTATTATGCGCGCCGCCTCGCCCGCGGTATTATTAAGGAAAGAACACCCTTGGCTTCCCCCCATTACAAGAACCGTTTTTATCTCCGGCGATATCCCGAGTCTTTGAGCCGATTGAATTCTATCGTTGGTTAGCATTTCCAATCTCAAAGGGTTTCCTGAATAAACCACACGCGTCTTTCTTTCTCCGGGAAAAAACGTGAAAGATCCCTTGAAGCTAACGGCGATCGCGTCGGCAAAACGGCTTAAGATCCGATTCGCTCTACCGGGAAAAAAATTTTGCTCATGCACAAGAACGGGAATTCCGAACATTTTTGCGGCAACAATTATCGTTCCCGATGAATATCCTCCGAACCCGACGCACACATCCGGCGCGGTTTTCGCGATGATATAAAGCGACCTTACCGCGTCAGTGAAAGACTTTATTAAAAAAATAAAAATGCGATAAATATTAAACTTTCGCGGCATAGGGTTTACAGACAGAAAAAAACACGGATAACGGCAATTCGCGAAAAGAGTCTTATCCAACCGGCGGCGGCTTGAAACAAAGAACATATCTTTTATTCCCTTTTTCTCCAATTCTCGGCTCAAAGCGATCGAAGGAAAAATATGACCGCCGCTTCCCCCGGCGGCAAGAAGGATCCTCATTTTATTCCACCCCCCTTGCCAAATTCAAGATAAGTCCGCAAGCGGCCAGATGACTGATAAGAGAACTTCCGCCATAACTTATAAACGGCAGCGGCAACCCTTTCGTAGGCAGCATCCCGGTCGAAACCCCGATATTAACAATAACCTCGAACGCGATAATGATACTGATCCCCATAACCGCGCGCGAGGCAAACGTATCGTGCAGTTTGAAACAAATTCTGAGTGAAAACCATAAAAACAACGCGAAAAGTGTCAATATTCCCACAGTTCCCAAAAAACCCAACTCCTCACCTATTATGGAAAATATAAAGTCCGTATGTGACGCGGGAAGATAAAACAGTTTTTGCCGGCTCATTCCGAGTCCCGCTCCCCAAAATCCGCCGGAACCAAGCGCGATAAACGATTGAACAAGTTGAAACCCCGCACCCTTCGCGTCATTCCAAGGATTAATAAAAGTCAATATCCGTCTTATCCGATACGGTTCCATAAGTATTGCCGCCCCGACAACCGGAATGGCGCCAACGGCGACGTATGATAAATGTTTTAATTTCACGCCCGAAACAAATAACATTACGACTCCCGCGACCAATATCGCCACAGCCGTTCCCATATCGGGTTCAATAAGAACCAAAGCCGCAGTAACGCCTATTACAATCATCGGCGCGAGTATCCCGTATTTGAAGTTTTGCATCAGATATTTTTTTCGCGCCGTTAAATCGGCAAGATAAAGCACCAAAGCAAATTTCACTAATTCCGAAGGCTGGATCCCAATTCCCAAAAATCGTATCCATCTCCTTGCGCCACCCGCTTCGGAACCTATCCCGGGAATCAAAACAAGAACTAAAAGAGTTATCAAAAAAAGCATTATCCATTTCGAGTTTTTTGCTATCGCTTTAATAGGGATCGACATACACACTATTGCCGCGATCACCCCTCCCGCCAAACACGCGACGTGCCGTTTCACAAAATACATACTGTCTCCGGTTTGGCTATAAGCATAAACGGCACTCGAAGAATAGATCATTACTATCCCGATCATTAAAAGCAGAAAAACCGTTCCCAAAACTATTTTTGAATTATTATTCATACTTTTAAACTGCCCGTTTGCCGCGGCCGACGCCCGAATGACAACAAAAGCTTTTCTACTTCCCGAGAGAAAACTTCACCGCGTTCTTTATAACCGGAAAACATATCAAAACTGGAACACATCGGAGAAAGTAAAACCGTATCGCCCATCTCGGCCAAAGAAATACTTTTTTCGACCGCCTCCCTCATGGAAGAAACGCGCGTTACCGGAACCGCTTTTTTGAAAGCACCATCCATGATACCGGCAGATTCACCTATCAAAACCATCGCCTTTACCTTTTTTTTCACGAGAGATAAAATAGAAGCGTAATTCCCGCCTTTATCTCGTCCGCCGGCAATGAGTATCACTTTCCCTTGAATTTGCTCAAGCGCGGCGCGGGAAGCGTCTATATTTGTAGCCTTGGAATCGTCCACAAATTCTATGCCTCCGGAAACCGCGATTTTTTCGCATCTATGCGCCAAGGCCTTGAATGTTACAACACTTTGGCGGATAACACGCTTGTCAATTCCCATAATACCAGAGGCGTACGCGGCGCTTTGGATATTATCAAGATTGTGAGTTCCTTTAAGGAATAGTTCTTTTTCGTGGGCGATGAACTCCTTTTTTCCGTCTATTTCAATTATCACATCTTTATTTTTGTGCGAATGAAAAATACACCGGCTCTTTATATTTTTCGTTATCGTATCTTTTAGAAAAGTTGAATTTAAAATAGCCCAATCTTTTTCCGTTTGATTTTCAAAAATTTTAAACTTACTTCTTTTATAATTCTCATAATTGCCATGCCTTTCGTAATGATCGACCGTTATATTCAGCAAGATGGCTATATGAGGCTTAAACTTTCTTATGGTTTCCAACTGAAAAGAACTTACCTCCACCACCGCCACACTTTCAGCCGTAAGCCGATCTATTTCTCCGCACAAAGGATTGCCTATATTTCCCGACAGAACCGCGTGTCTGCCTCCCGCGGAAAGGATGCTCCCAATAAGCCTTGTTGTAGTGCTCTTACCGTTTGTACCGGTAATGGCAATGATAGGTGCCGGAGAAAATAAAAATCCCAATTCCAATTCACCCAAGACAACGGCTTTCTTGGAAATAATTCCACGCAAACATAAGGGCTGAACATTTATACCGGGACTGGCGATGACCATTTTTGAATTGCCGCAAAATTTCGCCGTATGGCCGCCAATTTCATATCCAACAAGATGATCTTTCAATGTTTCAAGTCGAATTCGAACTTCCGGAGTATCAAAACCCTCGCTTATCCGAACCTGAGCCCCTCGATCCGCCAAAAGCCTGCAAGCCGCCTCACCGCTAACACCAAGCCCCAACACCAAAATTTTCTTACCCTTAACATTCACCATGTATACACACCAAAGAATTGCACCTCGTAGGTGCAATTCAGGTCTCCTTCCACTTTATGGGCGAATTTACGTATACTTATCCGCCTGTTCTCTACTTCGCCACAAATACTGCCGCAAAAATGGGACTCCACACCACCGGATTCCACCTACGAGGTGAAATTCAGGTTTAATTCAGATTTAATGCACCAATCCCAACACAACCCCCCAACAACCTCGTAGGTTGAACCTACGAGGTTCAACCTACGAGGTTGTTGGGGTTGTATTGCAAAAACAATGGGACGCCTCCCTCAATAAATTTCACCTACGAGATAAAACCTTGGGGTTCTTCCACCAACTAATGACCAACGACTGTCTACCGTACCTTAAGCGCCGCGATACTTAATATTGCGAATATGGCGGCGACTATTAGAAAACGCATCGTGATCTTGGCCTCATGCCACCCCTTTATTTGAAAATGGTGATGGATCGGGGTCATAAGAAAAACACGTTTTTTTGTCATTTTGAAAAATGTGACCTGAATAATAACTGACATTGCCTCCATTACCAAAACAGCGCCGGCAAGAAGCAAAAGAAACTCTTTTTTTATCAAAACACTTATTATCGCGATCGTTCCGCCGAGAGAAAGAGCTCCCGTGTCTCCCATAAATATCGTGGCGGGATAACTATTGAACCAAAGAAAGCCGAGCCCCGCTCCCGTCAGCGCCGCGCAAAATACCGTAAGTTCTCCGGCGCCGGGAAGATAAAAAATATGCAGATATTGGCTCAAATCGGCGTGACCCGTAATATAGCTGAACACAGCATATGTAAACGTCACAAATATGACACATCCGACAGCCAAACCATCGAGTCCATCGGTAAGGTTTACCGCGTTTGAAGACCCGACGATCACGATGAGTATAAAAATTATGTAGAAAATACCGAGATTACAAACACTATTTTTTATAAACGGAAGATATAGATCAGCGCCTATCGCCTTGTTTTGTAAAACGAAAACCCCTACGATAAGAGCAAGAATGATCTGTCCTGCCAATTTGCTCTTTCCGCGTATACCTTTGGAACTTTTATTCTTAAGTTTCATAAAGTCGTCCAGGAAACCAACCAATCCCAACCAGATCATGCCGGCCATTGTCAATAAAACGTAACTGTTGTCCAAACGACACCACAAAAGAGAAGACACAATGACAGAAACGATGATCAGGATCCCCCCCATCGTAGGCGTTCCTTCTTTATGTTTATGAAAGTCATAGATTCCCGCCACGTGTTCCTTGCGAACATATTGCCCGATCTTAAAAGTTCGAAGCCATTTGATTATTACCGGGCCTATACTCACACAAATAATAAAGGACGTAAAGGCCGCAAGTCCCGCGCGAAACGTTATGTATTTAAAAATATTGAATCCGAACCAAAACTCTTTTAATTGGTATAAAAAGTGGTATAGCACTTGATCACTTCCTCCATTTTTGACACACGAGATCCTTTTACAAGCACGGTTGTATCCGCGTCCGACATTTCATTTACTATTTTTCCAGCGTTTTCGGCGTCTTCCGCGCAAATAATCTTCCCGGGATCCATCCCCGCGCCTTCCGCCGCCAGAGCGATCTCTCTAGCACTGGTTCCGACAACAACAAGAAAATCAATATTTTTTTTCGCTATACTTTTTCCAACCTCTCTATGAAAAAAGCCGCTCCGGATCCCGAGTTCTGACATACCTCCCGCGACAACGCCTTTTTTTTTCGAGCTGACGGATTTCAAAAATCTAAGCGCGCATTCAAAAGAATCCGGGTTGGCGTTATATGAATCATTAATAAAATTGCAATTTCCGAAAACCATTTTTTCCAGCCTCATTTTCGGAAGACGTGTTCCCAACAGCGCTCCACACGCCAGGTCATACCCAATACCGAAACTTTCCGCCGCGAGTATTGCGGCGGAAGCATTATAAACGTTATGTGCGCCGGCTACCGGCAGATAATATTTTTTCCCGCTTAAATAAAACTCGTATCCATCGTTCTTTTCCCGGATCTTCTCGATCACCTCATCGCTTTGTTCATCCGTTCCAAAAAAAGAAACCGAAATCTTTTTCGAACGAACACTTCCCAACAGAACGTCATCCTTATTAAGAAAAGCTTTTCCCCCAACCGGCAGGAAATCCAACAATTTCCGTTTCTCGTTAAAAACGCCTCTTTTATCGCTTAATCCGTTCAAATGACCGCATCCTATATTCGTGATAACGGCCGCGTTCGGCGCCGCGATACCTGATAAAGTCGATATTTCACCGGGTGCGTTCGTTCCAAGCTCAATAACCGCGATATCAAAATCATCAACCAACCGAAAGAGAGTCAAGCTGAGACCGATAACATTGTTATAAGAGGCCGGACTTTTGAGAACCCGATACTTCACCGAAAGAATATCCGCCAGGATATTCTTAACCGTAGTTTTTCCGTTTGTTCCGGTTACACAAATGAACGGGATCTTCGATCCTTTTCTTATTGCCGAGGCGATATCACACATCGCTTTGGTCGCATCTTTGACAACAATAACACTCGCTTGATTTTGTCTTAACAGCTCTCCATCGGCATGATCGACTATTACACCGCTCGCGTTTTTTTGAACCGCCCTGGAGACAAAATCATGACCATCGTAATTATCCCCTTTGATCGCGATAAAAAACTGTCCACTCTTTATTGTTCTTGAATCAATAGAAAATCCGGTAGTAATCTTTTCTTCTTTATTTCTCGAAAATAATTTCCCACCCGTAATTTCAGCGATTTCCTCGATCGAAAACTTATACATAGTATTCCTACAAAACGTTACATCATATAATCGACAATTGGGTTGAAATTCGAGGGCACGGCATGCCGTGCCCCTACGAAACGTTTCATCATATAATCAACATTTGGTTAAAATCCGTAGGGACACGGCACGCCGTGCCCTTACGAAACGTTTCATCATATAATCGACATTTGGTTGAAATCCGTAGGGGCACGGCACGCCGTGCCCTTACGAAACGTTTCATCATATAATCGACATTTGGTTGAAATCCGTAGGGGCACGGCACGCCGTGCCCTTATGAAACGTTCCATCGCCCAAACAGATCGGTTAAAAATATCCCTTTTCCTCTAACGCCTCTTTTGCGACTTTTTTGTCATCAAACGGCAGGATCTCGTTTTGCATGATCTGATAATTCTCGTGCCCTTTGCCGGCGATAAGAACGATATCTCTTTCTCCCGCGGAACTTACCGCTTCATGTATCGCGCACCGGCGCGACTCTATTATACTATAGTTGGTTTTGCCTACCATCCCTTTTTCAATGTCACTCAATATGCTCTTCGCGCATTCGCCTCTGGGATTGTCATTTGTAATTATGACCACATCCGAGAATTCACCCGCGATACGCCCCATTACCGGACGCTTTGACTTATCTCTGTCACCTCCACACCCGAAAACGCAAATAAGTTTGCCCCGCACGAGCCGCCTGAGAGCCGATAAAACACTTTTCAGCGCGTCCGGGGTATGCGCGTAATCGATAAAAACTTTAAATGGAGCATTACTCTCAACAGGATCAAGCCTTCCGGGCGGAGCGGAAAATTCTTCAACACCTTTTTTAATCGCGTCAAGATCCATACCGGAGGCAAAAAACACACTTACGGCGGCCAATATGTTATACACATTGAATGCACCGACAAGCCCGGTTTTGATCGCAACGGTACCGGCACCTTCGGTCTTTATGTCAAATTCCGTTCTTCCTGAAAAAAAACGCAAATTCTCCGCGCGAACGTTCGCCTTTTCTTTTATTCCGAAAGAAATAAGTTTCGATGCCTTAATTTTAGCGGAGGTGCTTATGACCAAAGGATCATCCGCATTTAATATTGCCGCTCCCCGCGGTTTAAGATTTTCAAATATGCGCGTCTTCTCATAAAGATACGTTTGCATATTTTTATGATAATCCAAATGTTCCGGAGTTATATTCGTAAATACCGCCGAATCCAAAGCAATGCCTGAAATCCTGCCCTGGCTAAGCGCGTGAGAAGAAATTTCCAAAGCTACAGACCGTTTTCCATCGGCAACCATTTTCGCGAACATTCGGTTAAGCGTCAAAACATCCGGGGTTGTTAAAGTCGACCTTTTCAATTCGGTGCCGGTTTGTTTTGTAAAAACCGTACTGACAAACCCGCTTGCCGAACCCAAAGCATCCGAAATCGCGTCGATCAAAAATACACACGTAGTTTTCCCATTAGTTCCCGTTACCCCGTGCACTCGAAACATACTTGACGGATCTCCGAAAACGTCCTTCGCGGCGAGAGCTATCGCGTGTTTCGTATCTCCCGAAACTATAAACTTCTCCCGCGCTTCTTTTGGAATTTCTTCCGGAATTCTTTCGCAATAAACCGCACTCGCCCCTTTTCCAAGAGCCTCTTGAATATGATCATGCCCGTCAAAAACCGTACCTTTTACCGCAAAGAAAATATCTCCCGGCATCACTTTACGAGAATCCGTTTTTATGTTCGTTCTATTTAACTTTGCTATTTTTGTCATTTTTGATCTATGCCTGAATGGAACACCATTGTTGAAAATATGTACACATTAACCAACAACATGTTTTTGTCATAATAGGGCGAATAATTATTAGCCCCTACAAAATCGTCTTCCGTTAATCAAGAAACGCGCGCTGAATCCTTCGAATCCATATATTGCAATATGCGTTCTGCCATCTTTTTAAACACCGGCGCGGCTACAACTCCTCCAAAATATACCGGATGGGGATCAAAAACAGTAACAACTATGCTTAAAACCGGCGCGTCCGCCGGAGCGATACCGATAAAAGTCGCGTCATACTTATCAGAAAAATATCCGCCGTCCGGGTTGACCTTTTGGGCGGTTCCCGTTTTTCCGGCCATTTGATACAAGTCTGATGAGGCACGCCGTCCGGTACCGGCAGTAACCGCGTATTTTAAAATTTCCCTCATCTTGAGACAAGTATCTTCCTTGAGCACTCTCTGCCTCACGGTTGGCTTAAATTGCCGATACACTCCGCCTCCCCATGTGGTTATTTTATCCACAATGTACGGCTTTACCAAATATCCGCCGTTGGCGATCACGCTCATCGCCGCCGCCAATTGAATCGGAGTCACCGCTATACCTTGCCCGATAGGTATGGTCGTTATGTCACTCCTCGACCATGCCGAAAAAGGACGGCTGATACCGCTAACTTCTCCGGGCAATGAAACAGATGTCTTCTCGCCAAACCCAAACCGTTTTATATAATTGTATAATTTTTTTCCGCCGAGTTTTTTTGCCGCTTTTACCGTGCCGATATTACTCGATTTACCTATTACTTCACGAAATGTAAGCTCTCCATATTTATGAAAATCATGCAGCACTCTGCCTGAAACTCGATAGCTCCCTCTTTCACAGTAAAACTTATCATCCAAATCGACAACGCCTTCATTTATCACAGCACTGGCCGTAATTACTTTGAACACACTTCCCGGTTCATAAATATTGGAAATGGCCTTGTTCTTAAAGACTTCTCGACGAACATTCTCAAAATCGTTCAGATCATAACCGGGATAATTCGCCAAAGCCAAAATTCTGCCGGTGGCTGGTTCCATAACTAACGCTACAGCTCCACTGGCCTTATATTTACGCGCTTGTTTTGAAAGTTCCTCTTCAGTTATGTATTGAATAACACTATCGATCGTCAGCACAATATTAAAACCGTTCTCTGCCGGAATAGAATCCTTATCAACAAACAGAACCGTCTCACTTTTCGCGTCCTTTATCAGATGCCTGTACCCCGATTTTCCCTTCAATTTTCCATCAAACTCAAGTTCGATCCCTTCCAAACCGTTATTGTCAACTCCAACAAACCCTATCACATGCGCGGCCATAGTGTCACCGGTATATTCCCTCTTATTTTCCGTCACAAAATCTATACCGGTAAGTTTCTGCTTTTTGATCTTTTTCGCAAGGCGCTCATCAATTTTCCGTTTGATCCAGATAAACGCTTTTTGTTTATCGAATTTTTCCCTTAAAACTTTTTTGTCCATACGCAAAATTCTTGCAAGTATGGAAGAGGTTCGTTTTTGATCGGTTATTATTCTCGGATTACAAAACACGCTTGGAACTTCGAGATTTACGGCCAACGGTTCCATATCGGAATCATATATCACGCCGCGCTGCGGTTTTATTTCGAGCACCTTATTATGCTGATTTGAAGCCATCCCGGTAAACTTTTCGCACTCGATGATCTGTAAACAAAAGAGACGAAAAAAAAGCGCCGCAAGAAACACCATTACAAATAGAAACACCACATATTGGCGAGTTTTATACATCATTCCTCATAATTTTTCCGCGGGGCCGGAGTGCTTTAAACGCGGGGTTTGGCTTCGGCACTCAACGTGAAAAGGTCAAAAAACTTTTCGATCAAACTCCCGCCAAAAGACTTCTCGAAAGTTTCGCTGGAAGCGATCTGACAGTTATTTGTCCGTCCGGTCCGGAGACTAGCAAACTCGATTTCTTCTCCGCTGAGCGAGATAAGAAGATTTCTAGGAGATTCCAGTTTGGATAGATTATACATTAACTTCGAATTTTGGTCAACGATACGCGCCAAGTCTTGCCTGTTCTGCTGAAGAAAATACCCGGTTTTCACGATCTCAACCCGCTGATGGACATATCCAACGGCGATCATCGTGACCAATACTCCCATTGATATAAACTTATGAAATTTCATCAATTACACTCTTTCCGCGCATCGCAATTTGGCGCTTCTTGCCCTTGAATTTGCCCGAATTTCATCTCTTCCGGGCGTAATGGGCTTTTTTGTAATAATTTTGAGTTTTTCTTCCCGAGCGGCATTCCTGAATAAATTTTTTATTATTCTATCCTCAAGCGAATGGAACGAAATAACGCATATTCTCGCGCGGGCGGCCAAGAATCCCAAAGTCTCACGAACGCCGACTTCCGCCGACTCAAGCTCATCGTTAACGTATATCCTTAACGCTTGAAAGGTCCTCGCGGCCGGATGTAAACGAACCTTACGATATTTCCGTCCCACCGCCGCCAATATCACTTCGGTCAATTCTTTCGTTGTCTCTATTCTTTTTTTCGCGCGCGCGCGAATTATTCCTCCGGCAACAAGCGATGCATGTCTTTCTTCCCCGTATTCTCTAATTATCTCGGCAAGTTCATCTTTGCTGAAATCGTTTACAACACCGCACGCGCTTACATCCTGACAATTACTGAACCGCATATCCAACGGACCGTCTTTTAAAAAACTAAACCCTCGTTCCGCTTCGTCTATCTGATGAGATGAAACGCCCAGATCAAAGATCGCCCCATTCACCTTGTCCACACCAGCTATCCGCAATATATCCCCGACATTTCGAAAATTATCGTTCACCCAAACTATGCGGCTGTTAAATTCAGATAAACTCTCTTTCGCGTTTTCTATCGCCTCCGGATCACGATCAATCGCGATAAGCTTTCCCTTAGAACCTATTTTTTTCAAACATTGAGCGGCATGTCCCCCGCCGCCCAAAGTCGCGTCCAAAACGGTATCTCCCGGCGCCAGCTTCAAATATTCCATCACCTCTTGTAAAAGAACCGGAAGATGCAAAAAAAATCCTTTCATATACCTTGTTCAGTATTCTTATCCCGCGCGGCGCGCGAGAGGCTTTCTTAATCAGGGTTTAAAAAAACTACTCATCATACCGCGTTGTCTTTTATAAAATTTGCTGTAAGAGTCAACCAAATCGTTTTTTGAGGAAGCGCGAGTACCTCTCTTTTTTTTGCCGGAGGACTTCTCTTTTCCATAGATCGATCCGCCGAATGAACAAGCTTGTAAATATTTTTTTTTCATAAGGCTCCCCCTCCAATCTGCTTTTTTAAAGTTCCCGACATCAAGCGGCAGACAAAAAAGATCATATACATTTCTTAGCTCTTACCTGTTTTCTTTTGCCCAATTTTGACGAAGAAACAACATACCTTTTAACCCCTAAATGCGAAGTGCCGGAAGGAAGCGCTCTCGCCTTTTTGACCCTTTCCACCATATTCACACAATTAATAAACTCAACTTGCTTTTTATGAAACTTTATCGCGTATCTTCGATACATATCTGACCTCCTTGTCCGGCTTCTTGAGTGTGTCCGCGTATTTTTTTCGCCGTCTAAAAATCCAAAAGATTTTCAGCAATATCCTCGTAACTTTCTTTGGAACTTTTATAAAAATTTTCCCACACGTCTTTGTCCCATATTTCAATTCGGTTGGATACGCCTATGATCATTATCTCTTTTGCGAGTCCCGCGTATTGTCTCAAATAATCGGGAACAAGCACACGCCACTGTTTATCCGGAACAGCTTCACTTGCTCCGGAAAAGAACATGCGTTTGAATTTTCTCACTTCTTTTTTTGTGAAAGACATCGATTTGAATTTATTTTCCTGAAGCTTCCATTCAGTTTCAGCAAACATAAATAGACACTTATCCAACCCGCGAGTGATATAAAACTTCTCTATACACAACTCCTCAACAGCATCGCGAAAACGAGCAGGTATGATCAACCGATTCTTCTTATCCAATATGTGTTCATACTCACCATAAAACATTCCACTTCCCCCCACTTTGCTCCACTTACACCAACGAGTATACCCAAAAAATGGCCCAAAGTCAACCACCAAAACCCTAACAATTTCACATCGTAGGGGCACGGCATGCCGTGCCCTCATAAACCGACGAATAAATTCATTGCGATACTACTTTTTTCACGCTATCATTCATCTAACCCCAAACAACCTCGTAGGTTGAACCTCGTAGGTTCAACCTACGAGGTTGTTTGGGGGGTGGGTTAGGACAAAAAAAATGCCGCTTTTGAGGCGGCGTTGGGTAATTTGGATAATATTGGAAAAATACTTGATCTTTTGCTTTAATGGCGAGGGTTAATTGAATTTCTGTGGTGAATTTATCTGTTCCTGTTATTAATCGACTCCATCTGTGAATTATAGCCGTTTATGGCTCCTACGCCATTTTTCATGTCTTTCATGATCGTTTTGGAAGAATTCCACATGTCCTTTATATCGTTTAAAAGTATTTTGGTATTGTCGGTTGCGATCTTTAACTCTGCTCGATAAAAAAAAGCGGCTCCAGCCAAGGCAAGGACTATGAATATTTTTACTATTCTCCAAATCCAAATACCTTTTACTTTTTTGTGGCAATATCTGCAAAGCACAGCGGAATCCTGTATCGTCTCAGCACAATAACGACATCTCTTCATAAAAACTCACCTTTCATTAAATCTCCCAAACAAACAAGAACGACTTCCCATTAATTTGAGGGATTTTTTTTTGGTTTCCACACGAAATCTGTCTTATTGTCGGGACAATCGTATACGCAGTCCATGCAAAGAATGCATTCCCCTTTTATGTAATTCGCCCCGCGTGTAATCGCGCCCATACGGCATGTGCTTTCACATATATTACAGCTCTGGCACGTCGGGACAACTCGTCGTGTTAATAAAGAAAATTTCGAAACTGCCGCGTAGATCGCGCCTAACGGACAAATATTGCGGCACCAAAAACGCGGCACTAAACGCGCCGTAACAAATGTGGATAAAAAAAGAACTAAAGTTATCATAACGGGAAAAGCCTCGCGCTGAGCACCCTTAAAGAAAAGGAGAAACCTGTCCACAATAACCAAAGGATCAAAAAACCACACCATCCATCCGCCTAAACCGGCGCTCACAAGGACTCCCGCAAGTACAAAAAATTTTATGTAACGCGAACGGTTCGTTTTCTTTTTTATTATTCTTTTCTTGGAAAGACGCATTCCGGCGACATCGATCAATGTCCCTAACGGGCACATCCATCCGCAAAAAAATCTTCCGGATAAAAACACTAAAAAGATCATCCCGAGAGAAATGATCAAAATCGGTTCAAGAGTTTTTTTTACAATGGAAAGAGATATTGAAAGCAACGGATCTATCGAGGAAAATATGCCGGCAGTCAAAATGTGATTGAAAGGAAAAAGTGAAAGAAAAAGAAAAAGCGTTAAAAACGCACCTTGAGAACATCGCCTGATAACAACAAGTTTTTTCATGTTGCCTCGGTTATGAAATTTTTCAAAATTCGTTAAAGCCGAATGACCATTCGCCCTTAACGAATAATTGTCCAAAATTGAACAGGGCGAAAAATTTTTCGCCCCTACAAATATTTGTATCTCGGGCGGACACTTAGGTACGCCCCCTACCTGTATTTTTCAGGAAGCGAGGTGATCGCCGCTACTTTATCTCTTATGGCGGCTTCTGCCACCCTTTTAGATTCCCAGTTTATTATACGTGTGTCAAACGGGGTCGGGATAATATAATCCGGTCCGAATTCAAAATTTCTACCATATGCCTTTTTTACGTTTTCGGGGATTTCACTTTCTTTCGCCAAGTCAGCCAAAGCCTCGGCCGCGGCGAGTTTCATTCCGAAAGTAATTTTACTCGCCCTTACATCAAGCGCTCCGCGAAAAATAAACGGAAAACCCAGAACATTATTAACCTGATTTGGATAATCCGACCGACCGGTCGCCATGATGTATTTACGATCCTTCATGGCACGCGCGACTTTTTCAGGAGCTATTTCCGGTACGGGGTTTGCCATCGCGAAGATCGCGGGATATTCCGCCATTGAAAGAACCATCTCTTCCGTTACGCAATCGGCAACTGAAACTCCGATAAAAACGTCCGCACCCTTGAACACTTCCTGCAACGACTTCTTTGACGTCTCTACGGCATGTTTTTTTTTGTATTTATTAAGATCTTCCCGTTCGAAATTTACAACGCCTTTGGAATCACACAAAACACAATTCAAGACTCCCGACTTCTTTATCATCTCAGCTATACGAAGACCCGCGGCGCCGGCGCCGTTAATAACAACTTTTATATCTTTCATTTTTTTCTCGGCAAGAACGCAATAGTTTTTAAGCGCCGCCAGCGTAATGATAGCGGTACCCCATTGGTCATCATGGAAAACAGGTATGTCCAACGTCTCCTCCAACCTGTCTTCGATCTCAAAACAAGCCGGAGCGGCTATATCCTCAAGATTAATGCCGCCGTACATCCCGGAAATTTTTATTACCGCGTCAACAAATTTATCAATATCAGTACGACCATTTTCCCCTGATACTTTTTCAAGAGGAACCGGCCACGCGTCCACTCCCGCAAACGCCTTAAAAAGAACCGCCTTACCCTCCATAACTGGAATAGATGCTTTTGCCCCGACATTTCCCAGACCCAGAACAGCCGTTCCGTCTGTTACCACAGCAACAAGATTCCCCTTCGCCGTCAAAGAATATGCCAACGATTCATCTTTTTCGATCGCTTCTGTAACCATCGAAACCCCGGGGGTATACGCCATACTCAAATCTTTTTGACCGGTGAGTTCCTTTAGGAGCCCCAGCTCGATCTTACCCCCAAGATGATATTTAAAAACTTCGTCTTTTGTAATCACTTCTTTTTCTCCATTCAACTAACTATCAACCAGCCAACTAACTAGCCCTATACGCGCAATTCGGGCGAAGCGTATCATTCAATATGTGTTCTCTGATCGAAACACATCTAAAAGATTTCCCGGAAACCGTTTTCTGCAGTTTAAAGCGATCGTTGTATTCTTTGCAAAACCACCGATTTCCCGTTTTTGTTTTGACCAAATTCACGCATACGTCATCAAGCGCTCCACAGCATTCCCCGCACCGCAGACAAATCGATTCGAACTTCTCTTCCTGCTCACTGGCACATTTTTTGTATTTTTCGGAATCCATATCGCTTAAAAAGAGATCCTTCGCTTCGCTCAGGATGAGAGGCGAAGGAAAACTCTCCGCCTCTCACTTTTTCGTCAAAAGATGCCGAGTGACCTTCCCGACCAACACAATAATATAAAATACGCACACTAAAAAAAAGAGGCCCACTAAGATCGATAGCAGCAGCGAACTTAACCCTATCACGATCGGCCACGCGAAAGAGACAATGCTTATGATTATAATCGAAAAAACAACCACAATAAATCCAATAAAAAAATTCTTTAAAATTTCCATTTTAACCTTCCTCTCACATAAGCCCACATTTTTAGATTCCAACCATCTGACAACCTCGTAGGTTGAACCTACGAGGTTGTCGGACGGTTTTTCTACTCTGCTGTTAGCGTTTGGATCTCTTCCGGGGTCATATCTTTTTTTCTTAAAAAACATACGCCTATATCGTATGATTTCCCGCTCTCGCCTTCGGAAATCCTGACAACTCTTCCAAAAACTCCGTTATTGTGGATAACAAGATCATTTTCTATTTCTTGGCACACATTCATTAACTTTTGGTTAAGCTCTACCCAAACCACACTCGCCAACGCGGGGATGGACGCTTCGCTTGAGGTTGAAAACAAAAGCCCGGAAGCGCTGACATTACGAGACCAAACGTCCTGTTTTCCGGTAAGTTTTTCGCCTTTGAGCACTTTGAAATTCAGCTGATTATCATAATCAACTCTCAGAAATTCACGTCTGTCTTCAGAGTCTTGAAGGTTCATCTTATTTTCCTCCCGCTTTATTGTAGAACTTTTCCACAAATTCTATCATTTCTTTCGGATCGTCGCTTAATTTAAATATTTTCAGATCCTTTTTTTCGATCATATCTTCCATCAAACAAACACTTTTTATCCATTTCATCATCCCTTTCCAATAGTCTTTTCCCACCAGGATTACAGGAAACGGATCAACCCTTTCTGTCTGGATAAGAGCTATCGTTTCAAAAAATTCGTCCATAGTCCCGAACCCTCCGGGGAATACTAAAAACGCTTTGCCATATTTTGTAAACATAAGTTTTCTGACGAAGAAATAACGAAACTCCAAGGGAAGAGTGACGTGTTTGTTAACTTCTTGTTCAAGCGGGATGGTGATATTAAGACCAACCGATTCTCCTCCGGCTTCTTTCGCGCCTTTATTCGCCGCTTCCATTATTCCGTTACCCGCTCCGGTAATTATCGCATATCCTTTTTTCGCGAAAAGCCGTCCTGTACGTTCGGCCAAACTATAATATTCATTGGTTTTCTTCATTCGAGCGGAACCGAAAATACTTACGGCTTTACCGATATCCCGCAAAGATTCGAACCCATCCACAAATTCACTCATTATCCTGAATACACGCCAGGGATCCGCCGCAAGCAAGTCTTCCCTTTTAATCCGTTTTTCCATTAGAGCCCCTCCGGTTGTCATTACACTTTCTGTCTAAACATATTTCTCGGCATATTTTACACCATTTCTAAAAATTTCTAACCCTGTGCCCAATTTGTGTTTTTTATTCTGTAGCCGCCTCCAATTCGGATGCTGAAGATATGATATATGTCTTTCAGGATGCGGCATCAGCCCAAGAACTCGGCCCGTAGTGTCACAAATCCCGGCGATGTCATCAATAGATCCGTTCGGATTATAAGGCCGGCCGAAAAGTTTGCCGGTTTTATCCGTATAACGAAAAACAATTTGCTCGTTATCTTGTAAATCTTTTAAGACATCCGCACCTCGCGGAACAAACTTGCCTTCAGCATGCGCTATAGGGATCGTCACCAAATCCGGAAAGTCTTTAACCCAAATACATTTTTCACTGCCCGTTTTTTTAAGATACACCCACCTGGAATCAAACCGTCCTGAATCATTAAGAGTAAGTGTCGCCTGCACGCCGGTATCGGCAATCTTGTCCGCCGACGGCAAAAGCCCCATCTTTATTAATACCTGAAAACCGTTGCAAATGCCAATGACCGGTTTATTTTTCGAGATAAACCTCACAAGATCATCTTCCAACTTGGATCTAAGTTCGTTGGCGAGAATCCTTCCGGAGGCGACATCGTCTCCGTAGGTGAACCCGCCGGGGATCGCCAGGATCTGATATTCGCGAAGCGCCTTGCGTTTTTCCACCAAAGCGTTAATATGCACCAACTCAGTCTCGGCACCCGCGAGTTCGAACGCGTAAGCCGTCTCCATATCACAATTCGTACCTGCCGTACGTAAAACTATTACTTTAGCTTTCTTCATGCATCAATTTCCTAAAAGGTTTTTTCCAACTTTCTTTGAGCGTATCAATATCCGTCTCAATAATTTTATTTTCTTCGTTTCCGAAAACCGTTAGCTTCGTTTCTTCCGTAACTTCTCCGATAAGACCAACCGGTACAGAGTTCATTTTTTTCTCGAACATTTCTTTGTTCTCGGGAGAAACTTCAACGATAAAACGTGAATTCGATTCGGAAAAAAGTATTACGTCTTCACGCGTTACACCCTCCTCAACAGGAACTTCTTTGAGCCTGATCCGGGCTCCGTAACCCCCGGCAAAAAGCATCTCACTGAGCGCGACCGCCAGACCCCCTTCGGACGAGTCGTGCGCCGACGCCACTAAGCCTTCCTGTATCACTTCACTTAACTTTTCCATAAGCGACAAAGATCTTTCAGGATCAACTTTCGGAGGCAGTCCCAGTTTTTGACCGTTCACCGCGAAATACCTGCTCCCGCCCATCTCATGATAAGTTTTTCCGACAACATAAATTAAATTTCCGCTTCTCTTTATGTCCATTGAAATTGTTTTATCAACGTCATCAATAACGCCGATGGCCGAGATCAAAAGTGTCGGTGGAATAGAGATTTTGTGTCCATCGGCATTAAATTCGTTATTTAAGCTGTCTTTCCCTGATATGAACGGAGTTCCGAACACTTTCGCCATACGATAGCACGCCTCCGACGCGCGGACCAAACTGCCGAGCTGACGCGGATCTTCCGTATTTCCCCAACAAAAGTTGTCAAGAAGCGCGACTTTTTTTAAAGTTCCCCCGACGGCAACGATCTGCCGCAAAGCTTCGTCTATGGCGCTGGCGGCCATCCAATACGGATCTATATCAGCGTAGGCGGGATTTATTCCGTTGGATACCACAATACCTTTCGGGCTATCAAGAAAAGGCCTTGTAACCGAAGCATCCGCCGGTCCGTCACAATTCGGTCCCACAAGCGGTTTAAGAACACTCCCCCCCTGCACTTCATGATCATATTGCCGGATGATCCATTCCTTACTGCAAACATTCCAATCGGAGAGTATCTTTAAGAGATCTTCGGTATAGTCTTCCTTTTCAGGGAAATGTATATCACTCGGCATCTCTTTTTCTTCCCATATCGCCTCACGCGCCGTACGGGGAAGACCATTATGAATGAAATCCATATCCAGATCCGCCACCTTATGCTCCTCGTAATACAGGCGTAATTTTTTCTCACCCGTAAACTTTCCGATCACAGCCACTTCCACAAATTCGTCTTTAAAAACATTTTTTAGCGCTTCAAGATTTTTTTCTTTTACGGCAAGAACCATTCTCTCCTGCGCTTCCGACACCCAAATTTCCCAAGGTTTGAGCCCTTCATATTTAAGCGGAGCTTTTTCAAGATATACCTCGGCTCCGGTATTTTCTCCCATTTCACCGACCGCGCTTGAAAATCCTCCCGCGCCGCAATCGGTTATAGCCTCATACAGTTTAAGGTCCCTCGCTTTTAAAAGCGCGTCGGCCACTTTTTTTTCCGTTATGGGGTTTCCTATCTGAACAGCACTGCCGGAACAAATTTCGGATTCGGAGGTAAGTTCCGCCGAAGAAAAAGTCGCCCCATGAATTCCGTCCCGCCCGGTTCTCCCGCCAACAGACACAATTAAATCTCCTTCTGAAACTTGTTTGAATGAAAACTCTTTCGGCATTATCCCCACATTTCCGCAAAAGACCAACGGATTTCCGGTATATCTTGGGTCAAAACACACCGCGCCGTTAGTGGTGGGGATGCCCATTTTGTTTCCATAATCTCTCACGCCTGAAACCACACCTTTAAGCACCCGTTTCGGATGAAGCGCGCCCTTCGGAACATCCAGAGCCTCCATATCGGGCAGGCCGAAACAAAAAATATCCGTATTGATAATCGGTTTGGAACCTAAGCCCGTCCCCAGCGGATCTCTTATTACCCCGCCGATCCCGGTTTCCGCGCCTCCATAAGGTTCAAGGGCTGACGGATGATTGTGGGTTTCGACCTTAAAACAAATGTTGTGTTTCGAATCAAATTCAATAATTCCGGCATTATCTTTAAACACCGACACACACCACGGTTTATTTAGATCCCGCGTTACTTTCATCACGGTCTCGGAAAGAAGATTTTCTATTCTCTTCCCGTTATAGATAACGGCGCCCATCATTGTTTTATGTTTACAATGTTCACTCCAAGTTTGCGCGATCGTTTCAAGTTCACAAGGTGTAGGGTTTCTCTTAAGTTTCGAAAAATATTCTTTTATCGCTTTCATCTCGGCGAGACTGAGATATAACGCGCCGCTGAAAGATAGCTCCAGAAGCGCCTCATCATCGGCACTCATAATATCGATTTCTTCATGCTTAAATTTATATGGTTCCGGCATTATTTTTTCTTCTTTTTCGGAAACTATGTGCTGAATAACTTTATTATAAAGAAGCTTATCGGTTATTTGCACAAACTCTTCTTTTGACAATTTCCCATGAATAATATATTTTTTGGAAGAGCGGGCGGACATAATCCCTTGTATCCCCGAGTCTTTCGCGGCTTTAATAATGCTTTCTGAGGTCGGATCCATAACACCCGCGTTATACGCGACTTCAACGACATGTACATTTTCCGATTCTTCAACATTGAATCCGGACGCATAATCACATTCCTGTGAAATCATATCCGTCAATACCCCAAGAGAAAGGCGAGACAATTCTTCCCGCGAGAAATCGCCTCCGATAGTATAGACACAAATATACTCAACTTCACTCACGCCGTTTATCCCGAGATCACGGATATCCCGTTTTACCCCAACGGCCACCGCGTCAAAAACGCCCTTTTTATCTCTAACTTCTACCCTAGCAAATTTCACAATTCAACCTTTTTTTACCGGTTTTCCGGTTTAGTTTCATGTTTCCCGCCAGAGGCGGGTCCGCCTTCGGCGGAAAAACGTGTAGCGTGTTTGCGTGTAACATGCAACCAATCTGGTTATTCCCATTCGATCGTACTCGGTGGTTTTGAACTGATATCATAAACCACCCTGTTTATACCTTCAACCTGATTAATTATCTTGTTGGAAATTTCCGCGAGCACGTCATAAGGTATTTTCGCCCAATCCGCTGTCATTCCGTCACTACTGGTCACCGCGCGCAGGCAAATCGTATTTTCATATGTGCGGTTGTCACCCATAACTCCCACGCTTTTAACCGGAAGCAAAACACCGAAGATCTGCCAAGTTTTCGAATAAATTCCGCTTTTTTTGGCAATATCTATGATTATCCAATCCGCTTCTCTCAAGATCTCTAAACGCCGTCGGGTGACCTCACCGACTATTCTGACCGCGAGCCCCGGTCCCGGGAACGGTTGGCGCTCGATGAGTTCTTTTGAGATTTTAAGCTCTTTCCCGACTTTCCGAACCTCATCTTTAAAAAGATCCCGGAGCGGTTCCACGAGTTTAAGACCCATTTTCTCAGGAAGACCTCCGACATTGTGATGTGATTTTATCGTTTTACTCGGTCCTCCGAAAAAAGACTGCGATTCTATAACATCGGGATAAAGCGTTCCTTGCGCGAGAAACTTTACATCTTTTAAAGTCTTTGCGCTATCTTCAAAAACTTGAATAAAAGTTCTGCCTATAATTTTTCTTTTTTTCTCCGGATCCGTTACACCTTTGAGAGCGTCTAAAAATTTATCTTCTTTGGAGGCGACATGCAAATCAAGTTTTATGTTCTTTTCAAAAATATCTTTAACTCTTTCTTTTTCATTTTTTCTAAGGAGACCATTGTCCACGAAAATGCAGTGGAGTTTATCTCCCAGCGCTTTATGCAAAAGAACCGCGGAGACCGTCGAATCAACTCCGCCGGAAAGCCCCAAAACAACTTGATCTTCTCCCACAAGTTCACGAATATCATTTATCTTTTTTTCAATGAAAGACTTCATCGTCCAGGTTTTCTCGCACTTACAAATTGAAAAAAGAAAATTCTCAAGTATTTTCTCTCCCTCATCCGTATGTACAACTTCCGGATGAAATTGAACCCCGTAAATATCTTCCGCGGCATTAACAAATGCCGCACACGGCGCGGATTCACTGACCGCGATTATTTGAAAATCCTCAGGAAGAGTTTCAATTTTATCACGATGACTCATCCATGTAACGCTTTCTTCACTAATTCCTTCGAAAAGCGCGTTGGCCTGCTTAAATTTTACGCGAGTGCGTCCATATTCCCGCCTGCCGCTTTTTTTAATTTTTCCGCCGGCAATCTTCCCGATCACCTGCATCCCGTAACATATTCCTAAAATCGGTACGCCCAGATCAAATATCGCCGGATCAAAAAGAGGAGCCCCTTCATCATACACGCTTGAGGGACCGCCTGAGAAAATTATGCCGCACGGATTGATTTCTTTTATTCTATCCATCGACACCTTCGGCGACTCCACAACGGAACGCACGGAATTTTCTCTTATTCTTCTGGCGATCAGCTGTACATATTGTGACCCGAAATCAATAACTAAAATGCCTTCTTTTTTCATTTGGCCTCCACCATTTTACGCCACTGGTCTTCAAGCTGTGCATTCTCCGCCCAATCCAAAAGGTATGTCGTAAATTCTTCTCCCGTCGCGCCGCCCGCGCGGCCGGTAATTACGTGTTTCTTTTCGAAACTGCCGCACATTTCGATCGCCATATCCAAGCGATCGGCTCTTTCAGAAAATCCGATATGTCGAACCAGCATTGACGCCGCGCGTATCATTGACGAGGGATCCGCGTAAATATCCCGCCCTTCCTCTACCATGCGTGGAGCACTTCCGTGGATGGCTTCAAACATGGACCATTTTTTTCCGATGTTCGCGCTTCCGGCAGTGCCGACACCACCCTGAAGCTGAGCCGCTTCATCGGTAAGAATGTCACCATACAAATTCGGCATAACCAAAACTTCAAAATCCGCGCGCCTCGCCGGATCAATAAGTTTTGCCGTCATAATATCGATATACCATTCGTCCGACTCAATCCCGAATTCTTTATACTCTTCAGCTATTTGTTTAGCTATTTTTGAAAATTTTCCATCCGTTGTCTTTACCACATTGGCTTTGGTGACAACCGTAACCCTTTTTTTCCCGTTCTTCTTCGCGTATTCGAACGCCAGATGAATTATTCTTTCGGCGCCTTGAGTTGTCGAAACTTTAAAATCGAGACTCAAATCCTCATTCACGTCTATACCGCGAGAGCCAAGCACATACGCGCCCTCCGTATTTTCCCTAAAAAAACACCAGTCAATTTTTTCGGAAGGGATTTTCACCGGCCGCACATTGGCAAAAAGATCGAGTTCCCTGCGCATGGCAACATTCGCGCTTTCAATATTGGGCCAATTGTCCCCGGCCTGAGGAGTCGTGGTCGGTCCCTTCAAAATTACATGACATTTCTTCATTTCTTCGAGAACATCCGCAGGTATAGCCATTTTATGTTTAACTCTGTTTTCGATCGTAAGTCCTCGAATCGTACGGAATTCTATGCATCCGGAGTCAAACTCTTCTTGCAAAGTATGCTTCAATACACGTTCGGCATGTTTCGATATGATCTTGCCGATACCGTCACCGGCGCAAATACCGATAATTATCGGCTTTAAAACTCCATAATCCACCCATTTCGTTTCTTTTTTCATCCTCTCGATACGCTCAAACTGCTCCTCTATGAGCAATCCTAAATGCGTTTTGGCTTTTTCAATTAATTCGTTATTTCGCATAATACTAACACTCCTTCAGGTTATACACTGTAATATTATCAAGAAACACCATTATAATACGCGTCCTAAGAAAATTCAATGCATATTGCTTATAAAAAAGTGGTGGCGGAATATTCTCGGTCCGCGAATAATAGAAAACGGTAAAATGTAAATTGTTGTTGATTTACGAGAAAGGGCACGGCATGCCGTGCCCCTACGTGGTGATTTAATAACACAAAAAAAACACCCTACCTTATCCTGCAAAAAGGCTTTTGGTTGAAAAATTCGGTTCACTCGTGAGGTTCACTCCAAGTTTTCTGAGGCCTCCCTCATCCCCGGAAGTGGGCATATGCGTCATATGCACCTCGGAACCTCTGAGCTCTTTCAATTTTTCCATTGCGACCTGCGCGGTAGGATTGGACGCGGCGCTTATGCTTAACGCCGTCAAAGCTTCTTCAAGATCCAGGCTTACGGCTTTACTGTTCAAAATATTTTTTTTCAAATTTGTGATGGACTCTATCGTCTGAGGGGACAAAAGATGTATGTTATCCGGAATATCCGCCATTATTTTAATCGCGTTCAAAATAAGACTTGAAGACGCGTGCATAAGTGAAGAATTTTTTCCGGTAACCACCTCTCCCGAACAAAGTTCTATCGCCGCTCCCGAAAAAATGCCTTCATTTCCTTTTCCTTTTTCTTTCGCTTCCTCCGCCGCTTTTCTCGCGGGTTCCACCACATTTCTATCGGACGAGCTAATTCCCAGTTCTTTCATCAAAAGCTCTATCCTTCGAACGGCTTCTTTATCGCCAAAACCCATCATATTCTCACACAAAGCTCTAAAATATCGCCTTATAATTTCCTGCCCGGCGGCTTCCGTCACAACTTCATCGTCAACTATGCCGAATCCCGCTCGATTGACTCCCATATCCGTCGGTGACTTATATATCGAATCAGCGTTGGTTATTTTTTCAAGAATTCTTTTCAAAACCGGAAACACTTCCATATCACGATTATAGTTGATCGCCGTTTTGTTGTAGGCTTTTAAATGAAAAGAATCCACCGTGTTATAATCTCCAAGATCCGCCGTTGCCGCTTCATAAGCGATATTTACGGGATGCTTTAACGGAAGATTCCAAATAGGAAAGGTTTCAAATTTTGAATACCCCGATTTTTTTCCCTTTTTGTGGTCATGATATAGCTGGGAAAGACACGTCGCAAGTTTCCCGCTGCCCGGACCGGGTCCGGTAACGATAACAAGCGGATTCTTTGTTTCGATATAAGCATTCGCTCCATACCCTTCGTCACTCACGATCGTATCAATATCAGTGGGATATCCTTTTGTGAAAGCATGCGTATATACCTTTATCCCCCTCTGCTCAAGTTTATTTTTAAATATCTTCGTGGCCGGCTGATCATCACGAAACCGAGTAATAACAACAGCTGAAACATCAATATCCCAATCCCTTAAGTCATCTATCAATTTCATCGCGTCGACATCATACGTAATTCCGAAATCCGCTCGCACTTTTCTCCGCTCAATATCGCCGGCGTATATGCACAGTATGATATCCGCTTTATCTTTAAGCTGTCTTAAGAGACGCATTTTGACATTTGGGTCAAATCCAGGAAGAACACGGGAAGCATGATAATCAAAAATAATTTTCCCGCCGAATTCGAGATATAATTTATCTTTGTATGTATTTACCCGCTCTAAGATCGCGGCGGTCTGTTCTTTTAAATACTTTTCATTATCAAACCCTACCTTTTTCAACATCTCTCCTCCATTTCGGATATCGCGAAAAGTTTCGCACCGGACACGTGAGTTCGCCCTATGGTATTTTATTCGGGCACATGCAATGTGCCCCTACGATTCATTCATCACCGAGCGTACACACGGATTCGCACCTCCCGATCTCTTCGTGATAATTTTGGATCGATTTTACGGAGATCTTTTCTCTTTGAGCGTTGTGAATTCCTTCCATACTGGCAACAGCAGCCGCCATCGAGGTTATGTACGGGATTTTCTGCTGTATCGCCATAAGCCGTATATAGCTGTCATCATACTTACTATTTCTGCCGATCGGAGTGTTTATAATGAGATGAATGTCTCCGTTTTTTATAGCATCCGCCAAGTTTGGTCTGCCCTCATGGAGTTTTTTTAGAACCTTACTTTTTATGCCGCTGTTTTCAAGAAAACGAGCTGTTCCTTCTGTCGCGTAAATATTAAAACCCATTTTCTTAATTTTCTCGGCAATTGGAAGCAATTGTTCCTTATCTGAAACCGTAAGAAGAACATTTCCTTTCGTTGGAAGAGCCGACCCGGCCGCCTCTTGCGCCTTGTAAAAAGCCTGTCCGAAAGAATCCGCTATTCCCATAACTTCACCCGTCGCTCTCATTTCAGGGCCTAAGAGCGGATCCACTTCAGGAAACATATTGAAGGGAAACACCGCCTCTTTTACTCCGACATATGGAACGTCCGGCACTTTTAATTCGGGAAAATCTTTCAATTTTTTACCTAACATAAGAAGCGTCGCGATACGCGCGAGCTCCAAATTCATCACTTTTGAAACCAATGGAACCGTACGCGAAGCTCGCGGATTTGCTTCGATGATATAAACTTTATCATCACAAATCGCGTATTGAATGTTCATAAGCCCCACAACTTTTAGCTCCTTGGCTATGAGGCGTGTATAGTTCTCTATGTCCTCTAAATGCTCTTTTTTGATAGTTCTTGAGGGTATCACGCACGCCGAGTCCCCGGAATGTACACCGGCCGGTTCAATATGTTCCATAACCGCGGCAACAAACACTTCCTCTCCGTCAGAAATGGCGTCAACTTCCGCTTCAACCGCTCTTTCAAGAAACCTGTCAATAAGCATCGGATGTTCCGGACTCACATCAATGGCTTCGAGCGCGTATTTCCTGAGCATTTCTTCTTCATATATGATTTCCATACCTCGTCCGCCCAAAACATAAGAAGGGCGCACCATAAGAGGATAACCTATTCTTTCGGCAGCCTTAATAGCTTCATCCAATGAACGCGCGATCGCGCTTTCCGGCTGAGGTATTCCCAAAGAGATCATTCTTTCCCTGAAATGTTCTCTGTCTTCCGCCGAATGTATATTTTCAGGACTCGTTCCAAGAATATTGACTCCGTTATCTTTCAGCTGTTTGGCGATATTGAGCGGAGTCTGACCGCCGAACTGAACAATAACTCCATCCGGTTTTTCTTTTTCGTAAATTGAAAGCACGTCTTCTATCGTCAACGGCTCAAAATAAAGCTTGTTGGAAGTATCATAATCGGTTGAAACCGTCTCGGGATTACAATTGACCATAATAGATTCATATCCGGCTTCACGCAAAGTAAACGCCGCGTGAACACACGTATAGTCGAATTCTATCCCTTGACCGATTCTGTTCGGACCGCCGCCCAAAATCATTATTTTTTTTCCTTCCGACACAGGAACCGAGTCTTCTCCGACATATGTCGAATAATAGTAGGCGGCGTTTTCGACTCCGCTTACCGGAACAGGTTCGAAACGTTCGTGTTTTCCTATGGATATTCTTTTTTCGCGCACTTCGCGTTCAGATACTTTAAAAAGATTCGACAAATATCTGTCGGAAAATCCCCATTCCTTCGCTTTGGCCAACTTTTCATCGTCCAAATCTCCCCACAAAGAAGCCGCTATTTCCTTTTCATATTCCGCAAGGTGCTTCATCTCTGTAATAAACCATTTTCCGATCTTCGTGATCTGATGGATCTCATCCACGCTTACGCCTTTCATCAAAGCTTCATAGATCAAAAATATACGTTCGCTCGATGGTACCGCGATACGTTCAGTTAATTTTTTCGCCTCAAGCACTTTAAACTTCTCTATGCCGCCCAACCCGTATCTTTTTATTTCCAAGGAACGAATGGCTTTCTGAAACGCTTCTTTGAAAGTTTTTCCTATGCTCATCACTTCCCCGACCGCACGCATTTGTGTCCCAAGCTCATCTTTCGCCTGAGAAAACTTCTCAAATGCCCACCGGGCGAACTTAATGACCACATAATCTCCCGTGGGCTCATATTTTTCGAGCGTCCCTTCTTTCCAGTAAGGGATTTCATCCATAGTGAGTCCCGCCGCGAGACGCGTGGAAATAAGCGCGATCGGAAACCCTGTCGCTTTCGAAGCAAGTGCCGAAGACCTGGAAGTTCTTGGATTAATTTCGATCACAACAAGCCGATCATCTTCAGGATTATGCGCGAACTGAACATTCGTCCCGCCAACAACACCGATCGCTTCAACGATCTTGTAAGAGATATCCTGCATTCGTTTTTGAAGCGGAGCCGGCACCGTAAGCATTGGCGCCGAGCAAAAACTGTCTCCGGTATGTACGCCCATCGGATCAATATTTTCAATAAAACAAACCGTAATTTTTTGATTCTTCTGGTCTCTTACAACCTCAAGTTCCAACTCTTCCCAACCGAGAACGGACTCCTCAACCAGCACCTGGTGTATGGGACTTGCCGCGAGACCGCGTCCGACGATTGTTCTTAGTTCCTCAACATTATAAGCGATTCCGCCCCCTGTCCCGCCCATAGTGTAAGCAGGCCGAAGAACAACGGGATATTTAAGCTTTTCCGCGATCTTCTCGGCTTCCTCCACGGATTGACAAGGTTCGGATTTCGCAACCTCAACACCAAGCTTTTTCATTGTTTCCTTAAAAATGATCCTGTCTTCACCTCGTTCGATCGCGTCTATTTTTACGCCGATAACTTCCACGTTATGTTTTTTTAAGACTCCGGCTTTATGAAGATCCGAAGTGAGGTTAAGACCGGTCTGCCCTCCCAAATTCGAAAGAAGCGCGTCCGGTTTTTCTATTTCAATAATTTTTTCCAGACTATCCACCGTCAAAGGTTCAATATAAGTTTCATCAGCCATTCCCGGATCCGTCATGATCGTCGCCGGATTGGAATTGACCAGCACAATTTCATATCCCTCGCTTCTTAAAGCCTTGCAGGCCTGAGTTCCGGAATAATCAAATTCACAAGCCTGTCCGATAATAATCGGACCGGACCCGATGATTAGTACTTTTTTAATATCATCTCTTTTAGACATAAAAAACTCCTTTTGTTCTTCTTAAATTACGCGCGTACAAAAAAGACGTTCCTCCTATTGGTATAAGGGCAAGAACGTCTTTGTTCATTTCCGATTCTTTTCATCCGTAGCGCCTCAGTATATTATCTACATTTATCGCCGCTCGTCAAGAGGGAAGTGTACAAGTTACAGGTTTCAGGTTGCAGGTTGCAAGTTTTCCGCCGAAGGCGGATCCGCCTTCGGCGGAAAACCTGAAGCTTGTAGCCTGTAACTTGTTACGTTCTTAAATACTCATCTATCGCTCTGGACGCTTGTTTCCCGGCACCCATTGCGGCAATAACGGTGGCGGAACCTGTAACAATGTCGCCTCCGGCAAATATATCTTCGATATTGGTCCGCCCTTCTTCATCCGCCACAATATTTCCACGCCTGTTAAGTTCCAACCCTTCAATTGTGTCCAACAACAAGGGATTCGAGCCGTTACCTACCGCCACGATCACCGTATCCGCTTCCATCTCAAACTCGGATCCTTCTATCGGAACAGGACGACGACGACCGCTATCATCTGCCTCGCCAAGAGAATTTTTAAGACATATCATTTTTTTGACCGCGCCGTTCTCGCCGCCCAATATTTTTACCGGACTCGTTAAAAGATGGAACTCAACACCTTCTTCTTTCGCGTGGTGTATTTCGTCAATTCTCGCCGGCATTTCCGTTTCCGTACGACGATAAACTATGTATACTTTTCCCGCTCCGAGCCGAAGCGCGCATCTGGCGGAATCCATCGCGACATTCCCTGCTCCGATCACAACAACTTTTCCGCCCACATTTATCGGCGTATCATATTCCGGAAATTTATAAGCTTTCATGAGGTTTACTCGTGTTAAAAATTCATTCGCCGAATACACGCCTCCCAGATTTTCTCCTTCAATACCGAGAAAATACGGTAGTCCCGCGCCGGTAGCGATAAAAAACGCTTTAAAACCGTCTTGCCTCATTTTTTCGATCGTTTTAATCCTTCCAATCACATAGTTCACTTTTATTTCAATTCCCAATTTACGAATCGCGTCAACTTCTTTGCGCACTATTTCCTTCGGAAGACGAAACTCCGGGATACCGTAAGTTAGAACCCCTCCCGTTTTATGAAGCGCTTCAAAAATGGTAACGCAATATCCTTTTTTTGCAAGATCCGCCGCGGCAGTCAATCCCGCCGGCCCGGCCCCAATAACCGCGACTTTATCCCCATTTCTATTTTGTTCGGGTTCCTCTGAACTCAGCAAATCCCTATGTTTCAATTCAAAATCAGCAACGAACCGCTCAAGAGCTCCTATATCTATCGGCTTTCCGGTTTTGGATAGAACACACTCTTTCTCGCACTGATCTTCCTGAGGACAAACCCTCCCGCAAACAGCCGGCAGATTATTGGTCCTTTTAATAATGTCTATGGCAACTTTAAATCGCTTTTCTTTGATGGCCATGATGAAAGCGGGTATATCGATCTCAGCGGGACACCCGCTCATGCACGGAGCGGTTTTACACGCCAAACACCTGGAAGCCTCCCGCACGGCTTCTGCCTCACTATATCCGAACGGCACCTCTTTAAAATTCGTTATTCGTTCTTTGGGATTTTGTTCTTTCATAATGAATCCTTAATTTCGTAGGGGCGAATAATCATCCGCCCTTATCTATCTTACATTTTCCTTCGTAATGTTTTAAGGCTTTTTTCTCTTTATCGTTATATCTTGCGCCTCGACGCTCGAGATCATCGAAATCTACAAGATGTCCGTCAAATTCCGGACCGTCAACACAAGCGAACTTGGGTTTTCCGTCATAAAGAATTCTGCAGCCCCCGCACATCCCCGTACCGTCGATCATAATGGAATTTAAAGAAACCAAGGTTTTAATTTTTTTGGGACGCGTATATTCCGAGACCATTTTCATCATAATAACCGGCCCTACGGCAAAGATCAGGTCATATTCATCCTTGTCCAAAAGTTCTTTTAAAACGTCCGTAACAAATCCTTTTTGTCCATACGAACCGTCATCCGTTGTAATGTAAACTTTATCGCAAAACTCTTTTATTTCTTTTTCGCAAATAACCAGATCTTTTGTTCTGGCACCGATTATAACGGTAACGTCACATCCCGCTGACTTCATCGCTTTGGCAATCGGATATGCTTCGGCCGTTCCGACACCTCCGCCGATACATATCATTTTCCCGCTTGTGCAAACGTCACTCGCGCGCCCGAGTGGTCCTACAACATCAAGAACCGACGCGCCTTTGGTAAGCGCACAAAGTTTTTTCGTACTCACACCGACAGCCTGACACACAACCTGTATCGTCCCCTTTTCCTTATCCCACGAGTACAATGTAAGCGGAAACCTTTCGCCCGTTTCATCCACACGCAATACAACAAACTGTCCGGCCCGGGCCGAAAGCGCTATGTCACGAGCCTCAAGCTCAAGCAAACAAATTTCAGAATTAAGTTGTTTTTTTTGTACTACTTTATGCATTTTCTTCTCCAAACATTCAAATTTCACGTCATAAAAAAAAGACGTCCCCCTAAACAGGAAGAACGTCTTTGTTCTTTGTGCGATATTTTCATCAGTATCAGAGTTTATTATCTACATTTCCCGGCTCACCGTCAAGAGGAAATATTACAGGGTTCAGGTTACAAGTTACAGGTTTCAGGGTTCACGGAAAAACCTTTATTCCACCTACGAGGTGAAATAAGGGCTTTTCCGTGAAACATGCAACGTGCAACGTGTGACGTGTAACCTGTAACCTGAAACCTGTAACACCTGTAGGGGCGTCCCTACTCTTTTATGAAGATCTTGTGCACTCCCGCTCCGATGCGTTGAGTATCCTTCACCATCCCGGTAACCGTCTCTCCGCAGCCGGTCGCGCTCAAACACATAGCTATCAGAAAAAAAAACGTTAAGAGCTTCATCTACTATTCCTCCATAATTGAGTTAATCGATTTTACCTCTATTTCCGATCTTTGCGATGTTTTCTAATTTTCCGTAACAAATAAGCATGTCGTTTAAGATCATCTTATCAGAAGCATGCGGCGCCGCTATTACACTTGTTCCTCTCTCTATGGCCAATATCAGAATATCTCTCTTCCTGAAAGATGATTCATGAAGCGTTTTCCCGATATCAACACATTTATCATTCAGCGTCACCTCGGCTATTCCATACCCTTCCGCGAGTCTTAAAATTTCTTCAACGGGGCGTTTTGTGAACGTACGGCTTTTTATCAGCTTTTCTTGTATTTTTTTCGTAAGTTTTCTTGTGATCTCTTTACTGAACGAAATTTTTATTACTAACAGCACCGCCAAAAGAATAACACTTACGTTCACCAATATCGGAGTCAATCCCTTGTTAAAAAAAGAAAGCATCAGAGTTGTTATAACCGATATAAACCCCGCGTTTCCAAGAACCATAAGGAACATTATAATTCTACGCCTGATATCATGGTTTACCACAATTTCAGCGTCTTTTGTCGTAAACCCCGTACCGGTAAACGCTGAAAGCGACTGAAAAAAAGCCGTTTTTTCACTGATCCCGGTTAAATTCAACGCCACCGACGCAACCTTGACGATAAAAGCGGAAACAACAATAATAACGATAACAGGAATAACAAATACTAAATTCATAACCGCTCCTTTTAAGCGTCGTATATCGTTTACTATCACCAACCTTGTAGGTTGTTCGCAGAACAAATCCACCTAACCCCCTCTCAAAGCTGCCCATTACCCATAAGCCTGGGTGGAGAGGGACAAATGAGAATTATCATTTCCTCGCACACGTGAATTTACGCAACGAACAGGCACAAGGACCTGTCCCTGGTATGCGACTCAAACGGGCACATGCAATGTGCCCCTACGATGGGCGTCCAAATAAAATTACCCGTAGGGGCACATTGCATGTGCCCCAAGATGGGCGACCAAATAAAATTACCTGTAGGGGCACATTGCATGTGCCCCAAGATGGGCGACCAAATAAAATTACCTGTAGGGGCACATTGCATGTGCCCCAAGAAGCTTATGGGTAATGGGTAGTTTCTCAAAGGGGGAGAACCACTTACCGCCCCTTTGTATGTCATAGTTCTTTGACGACATACAATACGCGACATACGATATACTATCTATCCGGCATCTTCAAGTTCGCCGACTATTTCCTCTAAAATATCTTCTATCGTGATAATTCCTATGGCCTCGCTCTTTTCGTTAAGAACGACACCCATCGGCTGTTTTTTATGACGAAGCCGCGCGAGCGCGATATCCAAACCATCGGCACTGGCAATATGCACCACTTCTCTCATAAAATCAGTTATTAATTTTTTTTCATCGTCAACGTTGAAGAGTATATCATAAATGTTGGCAATTCCAACAATGTTATTTTTGTTTTCGTCATAAACCGGAACACGTGAGAAGCCGGTAAGCGAAATAAGTCCCTTTAAATTGGAAATTGTATCGCTTTTTTCTACGGAAGAAACTCTGTATAGCGGGATCATGAACTTCTCTACCTTTTTGGATCCGAAATCCAGAACTTTGTGTATAAGCTCGACCTCATCAGCCTCTATTTCGCCGGTTTCATATCCCAAGAGCAATATCTTCTTAAGATCGTTCTTCGTAAATGTTAAATTCCAACCGGTTCCTTTTTTTACAAACGGAAAAAGAAGAACTTTTGCCGCCCAATTTACGATAACAACGATCGGATAAAACATTTTCAGAAAGAAACTTAGAGGTTTTACAGCCTTCAAAACAAATTCAGTCGATGATTCCCGCGCTATCATTTTCGGTACGATTTCCGCGAAAACGAGCGTAACCGGCACCATGATGGCTGTCGCGATAAAAGGACTCATTGTAACGGAAAAATATTCCGCGCATACGCGCGCCGCGAGCACGGAAGAAATGATAACCGTCAAATTCGTACCGACCAAAGTGGCTCCAAGATACATTCCTTCTTTTTTTAGAAACTTATCCGCTTTGACCGCGTATTTGTTACCCGTCACGCTGAGATGCTTCAGTTTGATCTTATTCACACTCGTAAAGGCCATTTCAGACGCCGTAAAAAAAGCCTGAAACACGATCGCGCCGATAATGAGGAAGATATAAAGCGTTATCATAATTAGACCCGTTTTTTCCGTTCAATAACCAAACTTGTAATTCTGTTTTTGGACACGTCGTTTACGGTTATGGTAAACCCGTTAAATTCAATCGCGTTACCCGATTGCGGGATTCTGCCTGCTGCCAAGATAACGTATCCCCCAATGGTGTCAACAACATCGGTCTTAATATTCATCCCTATCGTTTCATTTACTTCATCAATGTGAGTTTGTCCGTCAACTTCAAATTTACCTCGACCTATTTTACGAATTCTGGGTTCTTCAAAATCAAGTTCATCTCTTATTTCTCCGACAATTTCCTCTAAGATATCTTCTATGGTAACAATTCCGGAAGTAACCCCGTATTCATCGGTAACAATTGCCATATGCGTGTTTTTTTTCTGAAGTTCCTGCAGAAGATCATCGATCTTCATGCTTTCCGGAGCAAAAAATGGTTTTTTGATAAACTCCTTTATCGGAAGTCCGGTATTCAACAAAAAATCTTTGGAATGGATTATCCCGACAATGTTGTCGAGCGTATGGATAAAAACCGGAAAACGCGAATATTGGTTTTCCTTCGCTTTCGAAACAAGATCGCCGCGTTTTGAAGTTAGATCCAACGCGACTATGTCTATACGGGGAGACATGATATCGGCGGCATTAAGCGCTTTAAATTCCAGAATATTGTCGATCATATCTTTTTCTTTTTCCTTGAGCGCCCCGTCCTTTTTACCCAAGAAAAATAACGACTTTATTTCCTGCTCTGTTATTTTAGGACGTCCCGCGGAAACTTTTATTCCGAAACTTCTAACGATCGCGTACGCCAGAAAAGATAAAACCGCACGGATCGGGGTAAAAAATTTCTCAAGAAATTTTATCGGACCCGCCACGAAAAAAGAGATCTTCTCTCCGTGATATAACGCGAATGTCTTGGGTGTAACCTCTCCGAAAATAAGAATAATGAACGTAATGATCACAATTGAACACCAGATACCTTTTTCCCCCCACCCGCGGTAAAAAAAATCGGACAGAACGGCACTGGCGGCCACATTAACTAAAGTGTTTCCGATAAGAATGGTGATAAGAAGTTTGTGAGGATCTTTTAACAAAGAAATGACACGCTTCGCGCGGGATGAATTTATGGATTCTATCTGTTTAAACCGTATTTTGTCGATAGACAAAAAAGCGGTTTCCGAACCGGAGAAAAACGCTGAAGCGATGAGTAATGTTATAAAAACAGCTGCATCCACGAATAAATCACATTTCCTGAAAGTTAATTTTCTTTCGTTAATTCTCGTCTGACGATCTCACTTACGGTTTTTCCGTCAGCGGCGCCTTTTGTGCGAATCGCGACAGCTTTCATAACAGCACCCATATCCTTCATGGAAGACGCACCGGTTTCTTTTATAACCTCAAAAATAACACTTTCCAATGCTTCTGAGGTCATCTCTTCGGGCAGATAAACTTCCAGTATTGCTTTTTCCGCCTTCTCTTTCTCAGCCAGATCAATACGCTTTCCCTCGATAAATTTTTCTATGGATTCATTATGCCTGCGCACGGTTTTTTTAATTATGGCTATAACGCTTTCATCTGTCAGCTCTTTAGTTTTATCGGCAATTTTCTTATTCTTCATCTCACTAATGAGCATCCGTAAAACCGAAACTTTGGTCTTTTCGCCGCCTTTTAGCGCCTGTTTGAGTTGCTCGAATATTTTAGTTTCCATCATAACTTGTAACCTCACACATTTTGTTTATTCTTTTTCGCCTGTTTTAAAGAACGTACGGCAAGAAAATAACGTACGGGATCCAAATAGTCTATGATCAATTTTCCGTTTAAATGGTCAATTTCATGTTGAATGGCTTTCGCGAAAAGTCCGTTCAGAGTTTTTAGAAAGAATTTACCGCCGGCATCCTGCGCCCGTACAGTTATTTTTTCCGGACGCGTAACATTAACGGTTATCCCCGGCAAACTCAAACATCCCTCTTCCAATTTGGACCGTTCCTTTGACTCATCTTCAATAACGGGATTGATGTAACTCATAAGCCCGTCACCGGTATCGATAATAAGAGCTCTCAGCCCAAGCCCGACTTGCGGCGCGGCAAGCCCGATCCCTTGATTCGCGTACATGATGTTCGCCATATCATCCAACATTTTGACGGTATCACCATTAAACTTTTCAACCTTCCTGGTTTTGATCCTAAGACACGGATCGGGATATGTTTTTATTTCCATAAACTCGCCTATTTAACTGAGGGGTCGGGGAGTTTTTCGACCCCTCAGTTAACCTTGCACTGATTATTCTTACCCAAAACAACCTTTCTTACACTGAAATTATGACTTTCTTTCGTTTCCATGAAGCAATATGATAATATTACCAATCCATCTCCAACTTCACCTTTTCGAGCGGCGGGTCCGTAAAAACAAATTTTTCCGGAACCCGCTTTCTCTTCGATAGCATACGTTATAAATCTTTCACCGTTGTTGTTATTAAAAACATGAACTTGTTCGCCCGGCATTATTTCCGATGCCTCCATTATGTTCTTATCTATTCCTATGCTTCCTTCGTATTCCGACTCTTTATTGGTCGCATAGGCGTTTGATATCTTTGACTTACAAAAAATCCTTAACATGTTATCATTTCCTCCTTGGGTACCGCTTTTAATCTCTTGGAGATCAGTTCGGCAACCCTTTTACCGGATATCAGCATTCCGCCAAAAATAGGTCCCATTCTCGGGCTTCCGAAAACAGCGTTCGCGGCCATACCCGCGGCATATACATTCGGAAAAATTTCCTTAGTATTTGCTGTCATGGATTTTTCACCGATATCAGCCCACATTGATCTTTCACCGAGAACTCCTCCGGTTTCAGTCGCAAGCCTGATCTTGGATTTTTTCTCCAAAAGATGCGCGACTTCCGAGGGGTGTCCCGTAGCATCGATAATGAACTTCGATTCTATGGTCATCGGATCGACATGTAATTTCGCCATACCCACCGTCGACCAGTTTATGACAAGCCCTTTGACAACATCGTTTTTGATCATCAAGTCTTCCACTTCCATCAGATTAAAAACTTTTAGTCCCGCCAAAGTGGCCTTTGAACAAAGGGTGGACACCGCCTGAACGGAATCGACCGTATAATATCCATCCTTATACTTTTCCGTTTTTACGCCAAATTCATCAAGTATTTCGCGGCCGAGATCCTGAACCACAATTTCATTGAACATCATGCCGCCGCCCCACATACCGCCGCCGATGCTGAGTTTGCGTTCAAACAAAGAAACCTTCACCCCCGCTTTCGCCAAATAATATCCGGCCGTAAGACCGGCCGGGCCGGCTCCGACGATCACAACCTCACTTGTTAAATGGTTTACAAATTTCTTCGCGAAAGTTTCAATTATGGCTCTTGATATCGTTACATCATTTAATGCTGTCTTCGTCATCACTTACTCCCTCTCCCAAAGGTGTTTTACTTATGTTCGTGAGGTTTTCCCCATCAAAATACAAATACAAATCTTCCGAAAAATATCCCGCGTTTACCGGAAAAGTGGGATACCTTCCTTTATACATCCACTCGTCACGAGAAGAACTCCACTCTTCCGAAATTACTATTCTTTTTCCATCCGGCTCTCCATATATGGAAACAACCTTATCTTGCGTCATTCCTATTTGAAGCGATCCCTCGCCCAACGGATCTTTTAACATTTCTTTCGCGCTCGGCAGTGTGACATCAGCGCATCCGGTTAGAAATAATCCAACCATCATAATCGCTACGATCCATAGACGATATGTTTTCACTTTTGACCTCCCTCTTATCAGTGACCAGTAATCGGGCACATGCAATGTGCCCCTACGGTTACGGCATTGTTCCACCAGTGTAAATGAAATCGGTCTACCCAATTCCATCGTAGGGGCACGGCATGCCGTGCCCTTACCTTCCAAAATAAAACCCTTCCATTCCACATAATCGGGCACATGCAATGTGCCCCTACGGTTACGGCATTATTCCACCAGAGTAGGTGAAATCAGTCTCCCAACTCCATCGTAGGGGCACGGCATGCCGTGCCCTTACCTTCCAAAATAAAACCCTTCCATTCCACATAATCGGGCACATGCAATGTGCCCCTACTTGACTTTGTATGTGGAGTTATAGAACAGATCGCACAGGTATTTCAAGAAAACATTTTTATCGCGGTCTTCAATGTTCTCGATTTCCACACCGACATCGTACGGAGCTTTGTCTTCCAAATTTTTTTTATTCTGCCAAACTATCCTTGCGCTAAAAGTCACGGGATTTGCGGCAGACGGCAAACGCAAGGTCACTTTTATACTTTTGTCTTCCTCCAGCTTCTTGCTTGTTTCAAACCTTAATCCCACCGGAGAAACGTTTTTTGTAATCCCCTTTTCCAGATGTCCGCCTACTTTAACGGTTACCTCCAGCGGCACATCAATACGAACAAACCTTCTTCTCTCAAATGATTTTAATTTCATTTTGCTTCTATTCGCGAATGATCCGTTCGCAATTCCTTTCCAAAATTTTAAGATCGGATCTTTTCTTCTTGTCAAAGCAGCCGCTATTTCGATGAAGAAATAGCGGGAAAAACGCGAGGTTTTTCGTATTCTCCCACAGGAAACGTTACCAAATCCGACACTCCGGATGCCGTTCTATTTAAGGTGTTTACCGTTCCCTTAAAAATCCCGACAATGACCCCCTTTATCGGATTCTCTTCCATCATCCCGCCGATAACACTTTTAGGAAGTTCTGTCCATCCAAAACCCGCCTTGTTCAACACTTTCACCGCTTTACAGCTTGTATCGTCAAGGCCGTTATTTCCCTTGTTTTCCGCCTGAGTGTTACAGGTCCCGGCAACACCACTTTGCGCCGTCGCCGCCACTGAAAGAGACATTAAAACGAGCCCCGCAAGCAAATACGCCATCAGCCCCTTCATATCCCATCTCCCATTCTATCGAATATTATGTGATGAAATATAACACAATTGATAATAAAAGTCAAATGATGCCGGTTTTGTAGGGGAGGGCCTTGCGTCCTCCCGTTTATCAACAACAAAGATGCGAATGAACGGGAGGACGCAAGGCCCTCCCCTACGTATTCATTCTATTGTTTTTTCTATTGTTTCTGCCTTTTTCTGAACATTATTTTCCAAGATCCATTTCATCATCTGCCCGCACACATCCTTTTGCGCCGCCATGTTACGTAGTATCTCCTTTTTTGAAGCCATTTGCTCGTCAAATCCAAGATCTCTCACCACTTGAACTTTCGCGGAAGACTTGCTTTCAGAGATCAATTTTCGCAAGAAACTAACGGCACGCGAATCGAAAAATGTATTACCCTTTTCAAAAACCAACAAAAGAGGTTTTCTGAACGCTATCACCGCTTCATACGGATCTCTTAACAGAAAGTTTTTATACCCCTCAACGGGAACTTTTACGTCAAGAAAAAAAGAAGTTTTTTCCGTTTTCCGCGTTATCTCTTCACGCCATTTCTTGATTTTTTTCGCGTTTTCGCTCAAAAGTTCCTCGGGAACCGTTTCCAATCCGTTCCTTGCCCATACTGTTCTCAATTCTTTTTCTATATTTTCTTCCGCGGACAATCCATGTTTTTCAGGATTTAACGATAGGTTTAAAAGAACACACGAATTTATTATCGGAAGTTTTGACGCGGCCTCTAACGCTGAATATGCCCCCCCGGGAGGGCCTATGAGCGTGATACGATCATGGGCCAATGAAGAATGTTTTAAAAGAAACTTGGCGGCCTCATTAATATTCTTCGTCTTTTCTTCATCCGAAAGCCAAACAAAACTCCCACGACTTTTCCCCTGTCCGGGGTTATCGAACATAAGAGCAATAAATCCGGCTTCCGAAAGGATCTTTCCGAATAGATCCGGAATATCTTTTTCTTCTCTAAAACCGGACATTTCTTTCGGCGCGATGATTACACCCGGAAATTTTCCGTCTCCGGTTGGAACCCAGATCTTTCCGGCTAAAAGAGAATCTCCGCTTTCAAAAAAAATCTCATGTTCATTGTTCTTTAGATCCATCTTCCGTTTCTCTTGACCGGCACCATTTTTTTCTACAAGATCCGCTTCTACAAAAGGCTCAAGAGATTTTTGCTCTTCTTTGCCGATCACCTTCAATTTATTCAAAACGGAACCCGCTTTTCTTCTCAAAGATCCGATTTTTTCCGCCGGTCCTTCTATGCAATGCGTAAGCTCAAATTTTATTTTTCCCTTCTTAATTTTAACACACAAAATCCTGTGCTTATATTTGGACAAAAAGATCTTTATATCCGGTAATATCTTACTTTTGATAACAAAACTTTCCACTTCCGTTTTACGCCCGCTAACGGGAATATACTCGTCCTTTAAATATCTGATCTCTATTTTTTCCTCGATCGGCGGAACCGCTCCATCCATGGGGATCAAGAGACTAAAAAATTGTGTTCCTTTTTTCCAAAAATTGTATTTCTCAATAAGGGGCATATACAACATTATGTCTTCCGGAGAAAAGATCACATTTTCTACGTCAAATTTGACCTTTTCAAAAGTTATAAATTCCGGCGGATCCATATACAATAGGTCATATTTTCCGCCGCTTGCGGCAAACAAAGTCATACGTTTGCCGCGGGAAACTTTTTCGGATCTTTTTTCAAACTCCAAAGGCGACAATTCTCTCTTATCTAAAACCAATTTTTCCCTTATCCGGTCGTATCCTCCAAAATCCGAATATTCTGCGCTACTTTTGTAAATAACTTTCTCTTCCGTCACGTATCTTTCAACACTAATGTTTCCCACAAAAACGTCTTCAGAAAACGCCTTATATCTGTATCCAATATGCCCGCTTATATCGACGTAGAAAAACGCCGCCACCATGAGCAGCACCATAAAAATAATAACTGTAGCCATTATGAACACAAGCTTTTTCATATGATATCTAATCCCGAGATAGAATAAACTATCGTTATTTTATCTTTGTTATTTTTCGCGAAATTGGTCTTATTCGAAAACTGTTCATATATTTCGTTGGGACAATTTCTGATCGAATGACGAAACGATATGCCTTCAGAAGGAAGAAGAACACTATAAGTCCGTCCTCTTCCAAAAAATAAAGAAACCGCGCGGCTCGAAAGTTTTTTGTCTCCCAACGGATAGATCCTCTCCTTATAAAGAACGCTTCCGTCACGCTTTTGAAAAGATACTTCCACTAACGCGGAAGATACGGTTTTGTTTGAATTGTTTTTCAGGCTTCCTTTAATGAACGGCAAACGCGCTCGTGAGGCGTGTGTGTCTGTTTCAACGCTCACGTTCGACAAAATGATATCTTTCCTGAAGAGTTCGGCGTTCAGCTTATAAATGGAATTACCGTAATTTGCCGCGGAACCGTCACCTTTAAATTGAATATACAAATTGTACCCTACAAGCGTCAAGACAAACACCATCCCTATGATAAAGGATGAAAAACCGATCACTAATCTGTGTTTTCGTTTTATAAACATGGGTTTTCAAGTTTCAGGTAACAGGTTACAGGTTTCAGGTTCCCCGCCAAAGGCGGGGCCGCCTCCGGCGGAGAACCTGCTACCTGTAACCTGTAACCTGCTACCTGTTCTCTATACATCTCCCTCACCTTGTTAAAATAATCGATCATCTCTTTTGACGCGTAATCGGGATACGTCCACGGCCATGGATTAAAAGTATTGTTTTGAAAAAATAAGGTGGCTTCGGCAAATATGCATCCGCCCAAATACACACGATGAGAATAATCTTTAGTGGTTAAAAGAACTAATTTCGCTTCGGTGATATAACCCGGATCGATATTCACCATTCTTTTCCCGTTGGAAGATAGAGCGGTTTCAATATTATTCGTTTCCACCTTCACCCCAGGGATTTTGTCGCTATCGAAAAGCTCCTTAAAACATACAAGTTTACGCTCAAGAAGCGCTCCGAACTCTTCTTCGTAATAATCCGTATAATCAAACGGCAGCGTCACCGGAGCCGCTTCATACCGACCGTATCTCTTTTTCAATTCGTCCTCAGCGCGGCTTAAAAACTCCTCTTCCTTGAAAATTATGCTCGCGATCAACTTAACCGGTTTTTGTCCGATGAAAAAACCCATCTCTATATGCTATTCTCCTATTATTTGCACAACTAACCGGCGCTCGCGCGGGCGGGTATCAAAATCACAAAATACAATTTGCTGCCAAGTTCCCAATGTTAATTTTTCATCAACAAACGGAACAGTCAAAGACGGTCCGATAAAAACCGACCGGATATGAGAAGATCCATTATCATCATGCCATGTTTTGCTGTGTTCGTAGATTTTTCCGGAGGGAGCGATAATTTCGAGAGAAGCTTTGAAATCCTTAACTAAATTCGGTTCATATTCTATGGTTGTTAGACCACCGGTTGACCCGGGGTTAAATACCGTAAGAGTACCGTTTTTCGCACGTAAAGAATCGATGATCTCCTGACAGTTCTTCGTGATATCGATTACATCGGTATTTCCCTTAGCTTTTAACGAGATATATTTTGTGACTATCATATGAAGGCGCTATCATTTCTCTAATTTGCGATTAATATATTGCACCAAACGTTTGCGTTCTTTGGGCAAAAGAGCGCTGAAAAATATCGCGATATCATAATGTTGAAGAGCGCCGTCCTTTTTAACCGGATGTTCCCTGACAACAACTCCTTCAATATTCATTGTGCTGGAAGCGCTTGTTTTCCCTTTTCCGGGCACGGAAAGAAGAACCTGCACTCTTGTCATAAGAGGAATTCTTCTATCCACTTTGCAGTATATGCCTGACGCGCTTACATCAAGACTTTGGGTAATGGCAGTAAACCCTTCCCCCGATAATTTAACGGATATATTTTCATCTCTTACTCGAGGAAATTTTCGACGTTCCACTTTTTCTCCCATTCTGTCCCCCCATATACGGTCTTTGGTCTTTGGTCTTTGGTCTTCAAAACTCTACTGGAGCAGATATTCTGAAGGTTAATCAAACGACTGACGACTAATTATCCCGGCGGCCAAGAAAACTTGCGGCCGCCCAACACATGAAAATGCAAATGAAAAACTTCCTGCCCCGCGTCCCTATTGCAGTTGGCAACTACCCTATATCCGCCTTCGGAAATTCCCGCTTTGGCGGCAATTTCTTTTATTTTGCAAAAAATCCTACCGATCAAATGCGAGTCCGAAACAGAAATAACATTCAAGGATCCGATATGTTTTTTTGGAATAACCAAAAAATGAACCGGCGCTTGTTTATTCAGATCTTCAAAAGCTATACATTCTTCATCTTCGTAAACAATAACGGTATCGATCAGCTTCTCGGCGATCTTACAAAAAATACAATCATCTTTCATACCGAATATTATAACATTTGTACGCAATTTTTCAACAAACGAAAACTATTTTTCTTCTGAGGAGCCGCCTTTCAGCGTACGTTTAAAACACTTCTTCGTACAATAAAAAGCGCCGTTACGATAATACCAAAGTTTTTTGATTAACGTCTTATCGCAAGCCGCGCATTCCGTTGGTTTGGGCGGTTTGGTACTTTTCGGCTGTTTGGCATTTCCTTTTTTTTCTTCTTTCTTCTCTTCCGCGGGAGGCACAGCTTCTTCCTTCGCTTCTTCTTTCTTCTCTTCCGCGGGAGGCACAGCCTCTTCCTTCGCTTCTTCTTTCTTCTCTTCCGCGGGAGGCACAGCCTCTTCCTTCGCTTCTTCTTTCTTCTCTTCCGCGGGAGGCACAGCCTCTTCCTTCACTTCTTCTTTCTTCTCTTCCGCCGGAGAAGCAACAGCCTCTTCCTTCACTTCTTCTTTCTTCTCTTCCGCCGGAGAAGCAACAGCCTCTTCCTTAGTCTCTTCAACTTCTTTTTTTTCTTGTTTTTCTTCGTTTACGCTCATTTGTCCTCCGTATTTTTGTTTGACTCGTTTTGACCTGACACTATCCATTTTCGGTATATGTATTCCAGCATTCTACTCTTATCGTGACTGTCAATTTTCTTGAATCTCACCCCGGTCTTGTATAAACTTTCATTCCTATCCAAGTCGGCGGCCCAAGCAACTTCCCCTTCAAAAAACACAGGAATATTATCTCCCGGGATCATCATTTCCAATTCCACGTCTTCCCCGCTCTTGAAGGACTCTTCACTTAGTATACCGACCCCTTCTTTACTGAAATTATTGATCCGAAGTTTTTTAGAAGAATCGCACTTACGACATATTGCGTCAATAAGCACGTTAAAGCGCATATACTTTCTTTTTTCGCTCATTTGTCCTCCATACAAGTTAGTTTAGCCCCTCAACGACCAATTTTCACGTTTTCCGGGAATCTGAAAATTCCCCCAAAAAAAAACATCAATCGAAAAACTATTATAGCACATACTCAAGTTCAGTAAAGCTAAAAGTAGGGGCACGCATACCGTGCCCTAACAACCGTAACGGTTTTTTTGCAAAACTGGTTTCACCTACCCCTGTGAAATCGCCAAACAACCTCGTAGGGGCACGGCATGCCGTGCCCTATTCGCCTGTACTTTCATATCGATTTTCTAACCCCTATACACATAGAAAAAGGGAACGATTGCTCGTTCCCTTTTTCTACAGATAAATCATTGATGCGATATTATGAACTGCTACTTGCAGAATCATCACTAAACACATATTCAGGTTCTAAAACAGGCTGGTAATCTTCCGGTATTGGAAACGGGAATGTTACTGTTTCGTATACGCCAGCACCCGTTCTAACTATTGTCATACCAACACCCTTTGCCAGGCCCATCGTAAGACCGGAAAGTACGTTTTCTTCAACACTTGTGTCATAGATATTTTTAGGAAGCTCAACCCAGCCTGTCAGGATATTTGCGAGACCTCTTCCGAGTTTCTTCGCAGGATCCTGTGCGTGACACTGAGTGGCCATACCCACCATAGCTATGATAACACAACACACGAACATAACTTTTGCTACCTTTTTCATGACTCACCTCCTTCTCTTATAAAATCTCTCCATTCACTTGAAGTATATCATGCCCATTATGCGAAGTCAAGTTAGACCCCCATAATGTGACCGACAAGGTTTGATATACTCCCCCTATCCTCCTCACACATATTGCTAAACTCAATACCCGTATCGTATTTTGGAGATTCCGACGGCTCCATGGGATGCCTTTTCACTACCCAAACTACCACCCCGTCACAAGAAACAGCCCCCTTTTCCGTCCCCAAAAACACCTCGAGTTTAACCTTTTCAAAAAGTCCGATATTGTCGCCCAAAACGACACATATCCCTCCGGAACCGATATTCTCAGTAAACGTCTCTACCTCTTTTGACCTACTTTCACGCGAAACCCGTATAAGGCATTTGTACTTCGCCCTCGGAAACTTTCTTTGATTGATCCCTTCCCTCGTCATGATGTATGAAATATACATTATGAATACGACAATATCAAGTCTATCTGAAAAAAACATTATGGGGGCACATTAATATCAAGTCTATCCGAAAAAAAATATTGTAGGGGCACATTGCATGTGCCCGAATAAAATGTACGATTTATTAACGTAGTTGGTATTAGTAGCGTATTCACCTTACCGCGGCCGCTCGAATTACGCACGTAAACAATATCTTCCAAACCAAACATTTCGCTTTACACTAAGTGCTTAAGGAGTATAATGTTCGTTAAAAGGAGGTTGTAACGATGTACTTAGATTTTTACGGACTTCGGGAAAACCCTTTTAATGTAACAAGTGATCCCAGTTTTCTATACTTAAGTCACACTCACCAGGAAGCTATCGATCACCTTCTATACGGCATCAACCAACGAAAAGGCTTTGTTGAAATTACGGGTGAAATCGGAGCCGGAAAAACAACCATCTGCCGCGCACTGCTGAATCAGCTCGACAAAAAAACAAAAACCTCTCTCATCTTTAATTCCAATCTACCTGAGAATCAACTGTTGGAAGCCATTTTGGAAGATTTCGGTATCCTTCCCGAACGACGAAGTAAAGTACTTTTTCTTAGGCAATTAAATCATTTTCTCATGGAACAACTGTCCGCCGGAAACAATACCGTACTCATTATCGATGAAGCTCAAAATTTGCGCTCATCCGCTTTGGAAACAATTCGAATGCTTTCCAACCTTGAGACCGAAAAAGAAAAACTGCTCCAGATCATTCTCGTGGGTCAACCGGAACTGAGAAATAAATTAAGTTCACCAAAACTCCTACAACTAAGACAACGCATAAGCGTAAGATTTCACGTAAACGCGCTTGAAAAAAACGAAATAGAAAAATATATTCATCATCGCCTGCTTATAGCCGGAGATGATCTGAAGATCGGTTTCACACCGGAAGCCATCGACGAAATATACCGATATTCAAAAGGAATTCCTCGTATGATAAATATCGCGTGTGACAAAATACTTCTTTTCGGTTTCGCTCAAGAAATCTATCTGATCGAACGAAACATAGTTAGAAAAAGCATTGAAGAAGTTGAAGGACAATTTAATCTTTCAACCGTTTGAAAGGCAAACATATGAGCATAATAGGCGAAGCCCTTAAAAAAACACAAAACACAAGAACCCCTGAGATAAAAACAACCGACAAATTAAAACCTTTGTTTCCAAAAAATATTTCTCTCAAAAAACCTTTGGGTCTAAAAAAGTTCAAGACCGAATGGAAACGTTCGGTATATATCCGTAAATCGATGATCACAGCTTCTTGGATTCTCGCGGCAATCATAGGTTTGGTAGTTCTAAAAGCCGTAACAAACATTTCCGAAAAACCAACTTCTCCAAAAACACCTATTCAGAAAACACCTGTTTCAAAAGCACAACCTGAACCGATCCTCCAGATCGCGCAAGTCCCCGATCTAACCGGCATAATGTTTTCTCCGACCAAGCCCTACGCGATAATAAACGAAACAATAGTACATGAAGGAACAAACATCACAGGTTTTCTAGTGGTAAAAATATTCCCCGATTGCGTGATCCTCTCCAAAAACAACGCAGAATTCACATTGCCCCTTAAATAAAATTTAGTTTCTCAAAAAAAACCTCGTAGGTTGCCCCCTTTGAAATCTACAAGGTTGTTTTTTTCGGGGGAATAATTATTCATCAAAGAAACAGGCAAGCCCATTCCCTTGTATATTGTCACAATTCGGACAACAAATTAGGAATTAATTTGAAAATACGTAGGGGCACGGCATGCCGTGCCCTTTCCCTTACGAATCGTGCCTCTAAAATGCGTTTGCTATGTATGATAATTAAACCCATATCTTCCATAGGGATTGCCCCTAGGAGAATTTGATCTCCCATAACAAGAGCGCCCGCAAAACCTACTCGATTTTTGAATCGTATTTCAATAGGACCTACATAAGACACAAGTCTTTTACTGCCATCCGCTGTTGTCCTAACTCAGAGTAAACCATTGACAAATTCGTACAATATGATATACTTATATACGGAAAGTAAGTAAATAAGGAGTGTGTTTTATGTCTAAAATTACAAAAAAACGTGCGACAGATTCCGGCTACATAATCACGATAGTTTCTTCAAGAGGCCAGGTTACTATCCCTCAGGAGATAAGAGACCACCTGCATATAGGCAAAGGGTCGATCATCTCGTTTGCGCCTATGAAGAAGGGTGTTTTAATCGTGCCTATGAAAGTTGAACCGCAAGATCCTTATACGGAAGAGGAATGGAAGAAGATCAAGAAAATATCAGAAGCTAAGGGCAAATCTTTTGATAATTCGAAAGAAGCTAAAGAATTTATTTCAAAATTATGAAATATGACTTTAAAACATCCTTTACCAGATCCATCAAAAAGTTGCCTGCCAAGAACAAAGAAGAAATAAAACAGCTTGCTTTTAGAATCATCGACCTTATTTCCACCGGTAAGCACCCATCAAAATGACATGGTTTAACTCGTTTACGCAAAGATTATTGGGAAGCTCGAACAACTATTCGCGAAAGAATCCTATTTAAGCTTACAGATGATTGTATCTGTTTTATTCTTGTGGGAAATCATAACGATGTTAAAAGATTTTTGAAATCTATCTGAGAGATCAAAACTCCCCGACCCTTTATTTAATTCCGCTAAACATTTTTCGGACTTTTGAGGGAACTTTGACGGGTTTTCCTTGCGCGTCAATGAACGCGTGTTTTGTCCAGCCGATAGCGTTCACTTTATCTCCTGAGGAAACGGAATATTCAAACATAATTCTTGAAGCACCGGCGGAAGCAAACTTAGTGTGAACGGTTACAACGTCATCATATTTAAGTGGAGACTTATAACGACAATATGATTCAACAACCGGAAGATAAATATTCTCTTCATCTTCGAGCTTTTTGTACTCGACTCCGCGCTCTCGAAAAAACTCGGTTCTGGCAACTTCAAACCAGATCAAATAATTGGCATAATACACAACCCCCATTTGATCGGTTTCCGCGTATCGCACTCTAAACTCAGTAGTAGACTCCATAATATGCAAAATCACCTGATTAAAACCGTAATTCCACCAGATAGGTGGAACACCGGTTTCATTTGTTGGCTCAAGCTGTTACTCCTCGTAGGTGGAGCTCTTTTCCACCTACGAGGTGGAACAGCGGTTTTGTTTGTTCGCCCCGCTTAAAGCTTGCGGGAACAAGTTTCGCAGAAATAAACTTTCACTTTTAGTTTTTCTTTAAGTATTGTCTCAACACGGTTCTGATCAAAAGGGTCGGAATATCATCAACAATTTCCGTTTTTCCGATCCTTTTGGGAAGAACAAATCGATTGGCTCCTGCTACAAATTTTTTGTCATATCCGTACGAATTCATTATCGCCGTTATCGGAACATCCCCTAACTTAATGAAAAACCCGGCTCTCTTTATAAGTTTTTTTAGCCTCTCAAGTTCCGTCTCTTTCATCATATCAAGCCTCAGCGCGACTTCACCCGCCAGGATCATACCGATCGCCACGGCTTCCCCGTGGCTTAGAAGTTTTGAGTATCCCGCGGCCGCCTCTATCGCGTGACCCAATGTATGTCCGAAATTTAAAACGATCCTGATATCTTTCGCGTCCAATTCATCCTTTTCAACTATGCCGGCTTTAATTTTCGCACACTCATACACAATTTTTTCCAAAGCTTTCTCTTCTCCGGATAAAATGTTCTCCATATTTTTTTCCAAATAATCAAAAAGTCCGATGTCGGTTATGACCGCGTATTTAATAACCTCGGCAATACCGTTACGAAGTTCCCTGCGAGGAAGCGTCTTTAAAAACCTTAAGTCAGAAAGAATGATCTTCGGCTGATAGAACGCGCCGACCAAATTTTTCGCTTCAGAAAGATCGATCCCCGTCTTCCCGCCTATCGAAGAATCAACCTGAGCCAATAAGGTGGTGGGAATTTGCACGAACGGCACTCCCCGCCGATATGTCGCCGAAATAAAACCCGCGAGATCCCCCACAACTCCCCCGCCGAGGGCAACTATAATCGGACGATGCGTTTTTGTCTTTTTGCTTATTTTCTGAACAGTATCCTGGAAGAACTCCATTGTTTTTGAAGTTTCATTCGGAGGAACTATGATCCTGAAACACTCATTCGGCAATTTTTTTATAACCGAATCCATGATACGTTTGGTTTTCTTGGCAACCGTCTTGTCCGTTATGACAACCACCGGAGCGGAAGATTTCCGAGTTTTCATAAAATTAGGAAGTTCCCCGACCGCACCCGACCCAATAAATATCCGATAACTTCTTTCCTGTAAATCCACTTTTATTTTTTTCATAAGAACCTGTCCCTCGTTTTTTTCTCAACTTTTCGTTATGATCCGACTATCTCCCCATTGCCCTATTCCCCATACCCCATACGTTTAAGAGAATATAGCACATAACTGAAAAAAAGGCAAAAACGGAATAAGTGTTAAGAAAATAAACCACTACCAACCTACGAGGTTGGTAGTAATGTGTTCTTTTAACATGCCATGTGCTATGTGAATACACAACCTCAAAAAGGGGCAAAAATTCTCTGAGTTAGCGTTATAATTGCCGATTAGTCTGCAAGATATTGTTTGATAAGCTCTTTGGGGAAACCTATGTCTTTTATGATGATTTCGCCCGAGAGATCGGGGCCTTTTTCAAGGAAAAAACCTTGTTTAGGCAAACCGAATGTGATGGTTTTTACTGCTTTTGGGGTGTTTTTTCCGGCTCGACCGCTTGTCGCGTCTAAACCGGAAGGGATGTCAACCGCGTAAATCTTTATATTTGAAGAATTTAGTTTTTTCCCGAGACTTTTGCATTCCTCCGGCAAGTCTCCTTTAAATCCTGTGCCGAAAAGAGCGTCAATGCCTATTGTGAAACCTATATCGTTCTCATCCAAAGAAAGAAAATCTTTTAATGGACGGATCTCGAGTCCCGCTTTCTTCGCTCTGGTAAAATTGTCACGCGCCGCGCCGCTCTTCGGGGGATCATTACTCACGGTGTATATCGCTAATTTGCACGGAGACTTTTCAAATAAATATCTTGCCGTGACAAATCCGTCTCCTCCGTTATTTCCTCCTCCGGAGAAGATCGCGATACTTTCTTTTTCGATCGACACAAAATCTTTTATAATTTCTTCCGCGACGGATCTGCCGGCATTCTCCATAAGAGATGCTTGCGGGATACCATAAACTTCCTGCGCTTTTCTATCAATTTCAGACATCTCAAATGCCGTAACACTTTTTCGTTTAGTCATAATATGCTCCAAGCAAAAAACCACGTTCTTCTACCGATACTAATTGTAAAGCTTGATCTTATTTAAGTGAGGGGTCGGGGAGTTTTTCTCCGACCACTCATCCTGAGCAAAGCGAAGGATCTCTTGTTAATTTTCCAAAAGAATCTATAGAGATCCTTCAGCCCTTTGGGCTTCAGGATGAGGAGTCGGGAAACTCCCCGACCCCT
>JADHWG010000029.1 GCA_016783605.1 Candidatus Omnitrophota bacterium
TTAATTTCCGGGGCACCGACCATCAAACTTATTATTTTCCAGTTTCCGGATATCGCAAGCGGATAGTCTCCGGTTCTCATCCCCTGCTCAAGCGGAACCGTTGTCTTCGGAACGCCCTCTTTATAAAGCCCGGCAAAGAAATCGAGAGCGGTTTTCGCCTCCGGGGTTTCGAGCGTAACTTTCGTGTAATCGTCGTTATAATAATCTCCGCCCGCTTGCCATAAGAAAGGAGAATATCCTATCCAATCCAAAGAGCCCCAATCAATTACCATTCCTTTATTCTCGGCTTTCAGCCGGCGAAGCTCTGCCATGAGTTCATCCCATGTTTTCGGCGGATCTTTGACTATGTCGTTACGATAATACATAATGTGTTCCGAAAGGTCGAATGGAATACCGAAAACTTTCATGCCGTATTGCGTTGATTTCAAGAGACTCGGGAATATTTTCTTCTCGAGCGCACCGACGTCTTCCGGAAATTCCGAACGCAGATCAACCATGGCGCCAAGCTCACCAAACTCCATCCCCCATGTGAGCCCCATAGTTCCGATATCGGGAGAAACGTCACCGGCGATGGAAGTTAAATATTTGCTATGCGCGTCGCCCCAAGAAATCGCCTGGCAGGTCACCTTAATCCCGGTTTGCTCGGTAAACTTCTCACCCAGTTTCACGATTGTCTTGGCCTGCCCTTCCGATCCCACAAGCCACATTACAATTTCATTCTTTTTTTGCGCGGGAGCACCACATCCGCAGAAAGAAGCGGTAAATAAAGCTATCATTCCCAGCATGATCATTTTTTTGAGTTGTCTCATTCTTGTCTCCCCTTCCTTAAATTTTTGGAAAATAACAGATCCCGGGTCAAGCCCGGGGTCGACTCATACTGTGACTATTGCTTCAAATCGCAAGGGTAAGGGCACGGCATGCCGTGCCCCTACGTATTTTAAACTAACTATCAACATGCCGTGCCCCTACGTATTTCAAATTAACTGCCAAGTTGTTACCTGAATTGTGATAATACGCGCACAATTGTATTAACTTCCGATAAAAATATTTTTAACGATCAGTGCCGCCGCGCCGGCGGCTACCGCGTCTTCTCCGAGACTCGCGGTGAGCACTTTTACTATCTTTACCGATTCTTCGTATCCATATTCTTTTATTGCTTTTCTCACACTTTGAAAGAAAATACTGCCCGCTTTTTCTATCCCTCTTCCTATTATAACAACTTCCGGATTAAAAAGGTTAATAAGAAACGCTATTTTTACTCCAAGATATTTTCCGGCGTTTTCAAGTTCTTCTTTTGCCACTTGGACTCCGTCTTCCGCCGCGGCGGCAATAATCTCAAGATCTATATTTTCTTCTTTACCTCCGGCGGCACTCAGGATTTGCGCGCCATCTTCTTCGTTTTCCGCGACGCGCCTTTTTACTTTTTCCGAAATTCCCAGATCTACGCCGCGAGAGCGAAGACAACATCCATAATCATATCCGTCCCAGCAATTATCGGGCTTACCGGAGCCTTTTATCGGCGGATTAAGATTTAATTCTCCCGCGCTTTTTGTGGAGCCATAATAAACTTCGCCGCCGACAATAAAACCGCAACTTGAATCCGAACACACAAAAATAAGGTTATCCGCGTGTGTCACGGCGCCAAGCCCGGACCATCTTTCTCCGAAAGCGGCAAGCGCCGCGTCATGTTCGACTGAAACCGGAAGATTAAATTTGTTTTCGAGGGTGCTTAAAAGACCCGCGTAATTGACGATCTGCCCGTCTTCGACGGGATACCTCACCATGTTTCGATATCTATCCATAACGCCCCATATCCCCACACCAATACCTTTTATCTCGGCAAGGTGTATTCCGGATTTATTTATAAGGCGTTCCGTAACCAACATCACTTTTTCGATTAACTGTTCGAACGATTCGTTTTCCTTTTTGATCTTCTCTTTTGACAATATCCTGCCTGAGAGATCCATAATAACAGCGATAATATACGAATCCGCCGTAATTTGAGGCGCGCCGAGATCGATCCCGATCGCGTATCCGTATCGGCGATTCAACGTTAAAAGTTCCGGTCTGCGCCCGCCTGTCGAAATATCCAAACCCGTTTCCAAAACTATTTTGTTTTTTACATATTTGTTGATGTAGTTGGAGACTGTTACGATGTTCAGGTCGGTTAATTTTGAAATTTCCGCGCGGGAGATCTCCTTTCCGCGCCGGATAGCGTCAAGGATAGACAGATTCCTTCGCTCTTTCTCGGACAATCTGTCCTCTTTAATAATGAAATCTTTCATAAGCCGAATAAGAACCCTTCTGAGAACGTCGTAGGGGCACGGCATGCCGTGCCCTTTATGTTCCACAAACCACCGATCTCATAAGGGCACATGCAATGTGCCCCTACGACGTCAGTCAGAAGGTTGACAGAGCCGGGCAACCTGCGATAAACTCATAAGTTTTAACCTATTTCTTCACCGGTTTGGCGTACCATTCCTTTATAACCTGCTCGGCCGGTTTATTTTGAGGGGTAAACCCTCGGTTATACAAGCCGCCCATTCTTACGTTAGTTCCCCAATACCACCAGTAAACACCGTAAAACCAATCTTTGTTCCAAAAAGTTTCCAGAAGTGATTCATAATAATTTTTTTGAATTTCAAGATTCACTTCACTTCGCGGAATATGTTCCCAGGGACGGATAACCGATCCGTCTGCGGACGAACAACCTATCTCCGGAAAAATTATGGGTTTTCCAATTTTTCTATGGAACCTTTCCAATTCCTCGGCATATCTTTTCCATGCCTTCTTCATTTCTCTCTGTGTCGGAACCATTTCTTCCGAAAGGGGGAAATACGCGTTCACTCCAACATAATCCAACAAATCCCAAAACCTTAAATCTACGTATCTATCCCAATGCGCGGCATATGTTAAAAGTCCGGTATATTTCCCTCGAATTTTCTTTATCAGATCTCTCCACAAATATCCCTTCACCGTAGCGGAAGTTGATAATTCCGTACCCACACATATCATTTCAACATTTTCTTTGTTCGCGATGTCTACATAATACATCAGATAGTCTTTATATTTGCGGAACCATTCATCCCATTCAGCTTCTTTTGTCGCGCCGATCTCACCTCGCCAGCTTCCATCCGATTTATCCAAAAGATCAAGATGAGGTTTGAGCATGACTTTCATTCCAAGCTCATGCGCTTTTCGTATCGCGTGAATAATGGACTCATCCGACGGAGTCTTTTCCGTCCGATGAATATCACCAGACCACGGAGTCGTCTGATACCATGTCACAAGTATGCTTACCCAGTTGGCGCCGACTTCACTGACTTTTGTCAAAGATTTATCAGACGACGCCGAAAGATACCCTTCTTTCGACCACGTAACATAACCTACACCTTTTTGAAAAACACCATCTCGTCCGCATTTGCTAAAAATCTTTATACCAAGAAAAAGCGCGACAACTATTGCCAACGAAATTATCCCCGGCATAAGCTGTTTTATCGCTATTTTACGAGGGATTCTCTCTTTCTTTTCTTCAGTATTTTTTTGCTCGTTAGCACGTTCGTCCGTCATAACGCTTCCTTTCCATCCTGAATTCCGCCGGAAGAATTTTTCCGTCCGGTCACTAAGCGGAATCCAAACTGTTTTATTTTCCGCATCTGATGTTGTCTATGTATATCGGTCCGGTATATTTGGGTTTTCTGTTTGATTCTATTCTTATCGCGACTTTTCTTACATCTTCGGAGAATTTCGCGTCCGGAACTATTCGTTTCCAGTCATAGCTTCCGGGTTCAATATTCGCGTGCAATGTTACCCATTCTCCGGGAACGAGAGGTATGCTTCGACTCATCTCAACAAATTTCCAGTTGTCCCCTATTGTCAGGATCATTTTCGCTTTGAGCCCCATGGGACCGTCCGGCGGGAGATAAATATCCGCGCTTACAACTCTGTAAGGAGTCAAATCGAGATATTGCTGTATTTCAACCAAACCTGCCGCCCAAATTCCGCCCGGGAAAGAAACCATAACTTCCATACTGCTCGAACCATGAGAAAACGACTTTTTAGAAACGGTAAGCCCTGTGGCGACATAATCGCTTTTCCCGCGAGCCCACATAGGTACTTCCCAACCATTAAGATCGCTTTCGAAATCGTAGTAAACTCTCTCTTCGGTTATGGGAGCGGTGGAAGGCACCGCGTTTTGTATTTCTTTCATATCTTTGCGCGCGGCGAACGTGCTGAGACTTTTTCCGCCGGTCTGAGTCTTCAACATAGCTGTCTTACATTTTCCTCCGCAAAAATATAAAATGAGGCCAAACGCGAGAATACCGAAAATCACAACACTCAAAGCTAAAATATGCACTTTAAAATCCCGCAATTTCAATTCCATTTTCATCCTTCTTTCTGATTGAAATACTTTAGTTCTGTTTCCCTTGTGCTTTAATTTACGGGGTGACCTTTTTTGCTGGGCAAGGGCACGGCATGCCGTGCCCCTACGCCTTATTTCTCGATTCTTACGTTATCGATATATATGGGACCCGTGTACGCGGGTTTATTGTTGGAAAACACCCTAATATCGATCTTTCTTATGTCCTGTCTAAAGCTGTCATCAACCTGCACTCTTCTCCAGTCGATACTGCCCGGTTTAAGATCGCCGACCAAAGTCACCCATTCGCCGGGTTTCAATTCATAGCTTCTGCTCATTTCGACCCATTTCCATTTGTCCCCGACAGTCAAGATCATCGCCGCTTTCAGCCCTTCAGGACCATCCAACGGCAAATAAATGTCGCAAGCGATCTTTCCATAATCGGACCAATCGAAAAACTGCATAATTTCGATAATCCCGCCGGTCCATTTACCACCCGGAAAGCTGACATCCATCTGCAAGCTGTTGGTTCCTTCTGAAGAAAATTTGTCGGAAACCGCTATTCTTTCCTGCACATGATCAGGTTTTTCGTACGCCCAATCCGGGATATCCCATCCCTGCAGACCATTTTCAAAGTCAAAAAGAACAGTTGTCTCGGCTGTTTCTTCGACTGCTCCCGCCACGCCAGTAAATAGCAAACTCACTATCGCGGCTACCATTAACACTTTCTTCATTGCTTCCTCCTTGTTTGTTCTTCTGATATTTACGCTTCGCACAATATCGTCCAGTTATCGTTTCTTCTTTTTCAAACACCCCACCCGATTCCACTTTGTAGGGGCACGGCATGCCGTGCCCCTACGAGGTTGTTTTGCTCACCCCTAAGTTCGTTTCATCCACTCTACAATAACTTCTTCGGCCTTTTTCCCTTTGACGGTAAACCCAAGCGGGCTCCATCTGTCCTGCGGGAAATATTGCCAAATATAATACCCTTTGAACCAAGGTCTCGTCGAAACCGATTCAAACATTGCCTGCAAACACTCCGCCTGCTCTTTTTCATCGGTAACTTTTGTTATCGCGACCCACGGTTGACGACTCGCTCCGTCAGCTGAAGGGTATCCAACTTCCGTGAAAAGCACGCCTTTATCCGTCAATTTCTTCTCCGTAAGCCATTTCTCGATCTTGTCCGCTTCTCTCGTCCACGCGCTTTTTAGCTCTTCCAAAGAAGGATTGTTTGTTTCAGTCAACGGAAAATAAGCGTCTATCCCTATAAAATCCATCTTCTCCCAAAACGGAACTTCCTGATATTCCGTCCAGTTTGCCGAATATGTCAGAACCCCGGAATAGTTTTCTTTCACTTTGGCTATAATACGGTTCCACCTCGGAGTCCATGTCTCAAAAGTTGTCGCTTCCAGTTCCGTACCGATAGAAAACATTTCAACTTTATTTTCCTCCGCGAGAACGGCATATCTCACAGTCAACGCTTCATAACTGTCAAACCACGCCTCAGACGGCATTATGTTTATTCTCGCCTCATCCGTTCTCGGGTCAACGTGAGGTTTTATCATCACTCTAAGCCCCAATTCATGCGAGGTTTTGATCGCGTGCTTTAGAGCTTTGTCTGTTGGCGTATCTCCATTCGGCTTATCGTTGGTAAAAACCAATGTGGAATCCAACGCGTCTTGATACGCCGGCACCATAATGGCCACGGTGTCATACCCTAACCCTTTCACCCTGGCAAGCGTAATGTCCGATACCGGAAGAGCAAGTTCGTCCGCCATCCACGAAGTGTATACGATCCCTTTCTGAAAACTTTTCGGCGTGATCGGAACCAACGGTCCGGCGGCTTGCTCAATAAGTTTTTTTGCCATTTCCTCTTCGGTCTTTTTGTCTCCCCTGGCGAGAAGTTTGTTTTTCATAACCTTCGCGTGCGCGTTTTGATCATTCGGTCCATATACTTCAACTTCCCATATGGAAATTCCCCATGCCTTATTAACTTTTTCAATACCGGTAATTTTTACAAAACGACACTTAACCGGTGAAAAATACGTCTCAAATACTCCTCCGGGAGAATTTCTTTCTTCAGATACCGTTTTCCACTTTTTCCCGTCCATTGAAACCGCTATGTCAAAAGACGTCGCGTAAGCCCTTTCCCATCGAATAATAACGTTCGAGATAACGCTTTCTTTTCCAAGATCCAGAGAGATCCATTGCTCGCCGGGACTATAATCGCTGGACCAGCGTGTTGTTTCATTTCGGTCAGCAACCGCCATCGGATTGGGTTCCGGCGCCCAGTCAGGCGTTATATCAAAACTTGAAACCGCGGCATTGACTATAGGGATGTATGCCAAGACCTCACTCTTCATTTTCTTTTCATCTTCGCTCAAAACTGTTTTCGCGCTCGGCGCGTTTTTTTTCGAATGCGTCTTTTTCGGAGAAGCGGCTTCTTTCTTGCCGCATGAAACGCTCGATAATGTCATTATTCCCAAGACGATCGTCAAAACGAATATGGCATATGCTTTTTTCACTTTTCCCCTTACCTTTCTTTTTCTGTTAAGACGCGTTTTGTAAAAATTAACCTTTCAGCCCCGTCATCGCTATACCCTTAATGATATATTTCTGAAACATAAGATACACAATAAGCATCGGCAGCGTCGCGATCACCGCGCCAGCCATGACCATAGCGAAATTCGCGCCGAACTGGCCGGTAAGAACCGCCAGCGCCAGCGGGATCGTCCGCATATCGCTCGTGTGTATTATGACCAAAGGCCATACAAAATTGTTCCACTGCTGAAGAAACGTAAATATCGCGAGCGTCGCGATAACAGGTTTTATCAGCGGAAGTATCACTTTCCTGTATATCATAAACTCATTACATCCGTCTATCCGCGCGGCATCAATAAGGTCGTCGGGAATGCTGTAAATAAATTGACGATTCAGAAAAATGCCGAACGCGCACCATGCCATCGACGGTATTATGAGTCCCCTGTATGTATTCAGCCATCCGAGTTTTTTAACGATAACAAATCCCGGTATTATATTAACCTGCCATGGGATCATAAGAGAACCCAAAAACAAAAGAAAAAGCTTGTCCCTTCCCCAAAACTTATGTTTGGCGAAAGCGTACCCGGCAAGAGATGTCGCGAAAACATTAAAAAGAGTTATGGCTCCGGCGACAAAAAGACTGTTAAACAAATATCTCATCATCGGAACCATGTGAAAAAGGTCTTTATACGGTTCCAAGGTCGGATTTTTCACAACGAAACTCGGCGGAAATGATTGTATTTCTTCCAACGGTTTAATGGAAGTGACAAACATCCACACATATGGAAGCGCCATCGTAATCGCACCGGCAATAAGGAACGCGTATATGCACGTCTTCACTCCCAAAGAATCTTTTCGTATTCCGATATCACGTCCGGTCATGTATTTTACTCCATTTTATCAAGGTACAGGCAGGCCTGTACCCTACACTCATATTCCACATCCGCCTTCACACCAAACGCAAAGCCCGCCTCCCGGCGGAAAATCAAACCTAAAACCTAACACCCATAACCTAAAACCTAATACTCCACATCCGTCTTCATGAGACGTTTGTTTATTAGCGTCAGCGCGAAAATGCATAAAAATATGATATACGCGAGCGCTGAAGCATACCCCATCTGGAATTTCTGAAACCCTTTATCATAAAGATAAGCGACTATCGTTAATCCGCTGTTTAGAACCCCGCCGATACCGCCTTGCCCGCCGGTCATGATATATACCTGCTCAAACACCTGAAAACTGAATATAAAACTCATCATCGACACAAAAACTATCGTGGGTCTTAAAAGCGGCAGAGTTATGTGAAAAAATTTCTTCCAAAACCCCGCGCCGTCAATTTCTGCCGCCTCATACATCACATGAGGAATTGTCTGAAGCCCGGCCAGGAACAATATCATGTTGTATCCCACACCCGCCCATATGGACATTATCATGATGGACAAAAGCGTCCATGTGGGACTCGCCAACCAATCAACAGGTTGACCGCCAAGCTTCATGATCCAATAATTAAAGAGTCCATATTTTTCTCCGGCGTATAACCATTTCCATATAACGGAAACCGCGACGATAGCCGTCACCGTCGGCAGAAAAAATATGGATTTAAAGAAATTTTTAAACTTTATTTTCTGGTCGATCGCGACAGCCAAAATAAGAGAAAAACACACCCCTATCGGCACTACACCGATGACATATAGAACCGTATTCAATATGGCTTTCCAAAAAAGCGGATCGTCGAAAAGAATTTCCTTATAGTTCGCAAGCCCCACAAACCGCGGGGCATGAACCACATCATACCTCGTAAAGGACCAGAAAAAAGAAATGAAAACCGGGGCCAATTGGAACACAAAAAAGAGTAACGCCGGCAGAGCTATAAAAAGATACGAAACCTTCTGCCTGTTAAGCTTTTGTATGAATGACTCGCCTTCCATCTAACCCCTTGCCTTTTATTTGTGTTTTTGTCAAAAAAGAGTACTTCTATTCTATAAAAAAACCCATATTCTGTCAACAAAACTCTTATTCAAGCTACACGTTTCAGGTTACAGGGTACAGGTTTCATGTTTTCCGCCAAAGGCGGACCCGCCTCCGGCGGGTAACCTGCAACTTGTAACCTGTACCCTGTAACCTGAAACGTGTAGCTTGCAGCCCGTCCCTAAACCGGCGTGAACGTATCAATTATTCGTGCCCCATCCGCGCTTATTATCTGATACTCTCCCGCGGAAGCCGGCACAATAAGCATATCGCACCCTGGGGCAGCATCCGGTATATGATATGCCTCCCCGTTTATTACAATTTCAGCCCGCCCGGTTACAACAACAAAATTATGAAAACTCGTAATATCCTTAACTTCCAGATGAGCGCCATCATCGAGTGTTATTCTCCGAACTTCAAGTCCCTTATCTTCAAAATTCCCCGGCAGACGTTCAATAACGCACCCCGCACGCTCACAAATAATTTCCGCGGAATCCACCCTGACGATCTCAGCTTTCATTTCACCGGCTCTATCCAGATCAAGTTTTTTTTGAGCGCCGGCTCTTTCATATCCCGGGAAATAATATCTCACCGGATATGTCGCGCCGTCTTCAAGAGACTGAGTAGATCCGGCGATCTGCGGCTCCACAACTTGGAGTCCAGCGCCAAGCGCGTGAAGCGTCCCGGCGGGAACCGGAACAACGTCTCCCGCCTCAACAGGATGATAGTTATAAAATGAATCCAGTTTTTTCTCAAGATTGATCAATTCCGTAAGTTTTTTTTCTATTTCCTCGTCAGTATCTTTAATAACTCCCGCGGCACAAATCACATTTTTGGTTTTCTGAAGCAGTTCCTTATGCCCCTTTTCTTCCAACATGTCAATTAACGCGTTAAGACTTCTTCCATATTTTTCCAGCACATTCGTATACACTTCCTTAACTTCATCTCCATGTTTTTTGATCATTTTCGGATCGAACCCGAGAATGATCGACGGCTCCTCGCCGGCCAAACTTTTATCCACTCCCGTAACGATCCAAAGCTCATTTTTAGTTTCATGAAATTGAACTGAAAGCCTCCCGATCGGTGTCAATATTTTTACAAGCGGAATATGCCGCCCGAATTTTCGGGCAACTTTTTTTCCCAAAAACTCATCCGGAATACATTCCATGATTTCGTCAATATTCACAACTTCTTTATTCACAACGAGTTGTGAGCTTTTATTTCCGCCTCCCGCGCCATACCAATATTCTCCTATCCCCTCCAAACCCCACACCTTAGGTTCTTTGTAAGGCTTGATATAAGCAGGCACCCCGCGAGTAATATCCCCAATAATTTTATCGTTCACTTTCATTCTCCCCTTCCAATTCCGATCCCAATATGAGGGGCACATGCAATGTGCCCCTACCGGCTTCCCCAATTCCACCTCGTAGGGGCACGGCATGCCGTGCCCTTATTGGTGAAACAGAAGCACACCCAAAACAACCTCGTAGGTTGAACCTACGAGGTTCAATCGAAAAACCTCGTTCCACCTACGAGGTGAAAACAACCTCGTTTATACCCAAGCCATTCACGGGCGGACGCAAGCCCCGCCCCTACACTTTATCGTAACCACTAACCTACGAGGTTGGTGGTGTCCGTTCGGGCACCATTAACAAAATACCCAGCGTTCCACCTACGAGATGGACTTGGAAATATTTTCAATCATTTCCGGGATGATCTCGAATCTTTTTGCCACTATTTCTTCCGCGCGGGCGCCCGTTGCGGCTTCTCCGTAATTTCTGAACTCCGGGGCGTTCCCGGAAGGTCTCAGATGCGAAACATCTCCGGTTTCGAACGTTATTCTTATTCCGTCTATCCAATTTATGGAAACGATATTGCTAAAACCTCTCTCTTTCGTAAAATACCTATCGAGGCGTTCTTTGATCTTTAGCGTTTCCTTTTTTTCTTCCGTATTCGCGTTTATTGAATTGCCTCCGGCGTGAAAAACTTTTAATTCGCTTTTGCCAAAATCAACTTGATCAATGCTTTTGTCTTCCGGAGAAAACATTTTAATAATGGTTTTACCCATTTCCGCCGTATAATTTTCGCAATTTTTTGTTTTATAGTCAATAACATCCGCGTAAGTATATCGCGCGGGAAGACTTGCGGCAATAAATTCTGACATTTTCTTCTTTTTTTCCAAAGCCGACAAAATGGAAACTATCAGAGGCAAAGCCGCGTCTCTCGTCGGAAGCGCCTTCATCACTTTCCCGTTTATCGTCCAATCGCTTCCTAAAAGAAATCCGCCGTTCGATTCCCAACTTACGACTTTTGCTTCTGAATTTCTGTTAAGCTCAACCATCATAGCTTTGACCACATAGGGCGACCCTATCTTGGTCTGCTCGACTTTCACTTTTCTTTCGGTCAACACTTTTTTCGCGGCAGAATTCGCGCTTATGGGAATTGCCGCGAAATCCGGTTTAAGATATAACGCCACTAACGCGCCAAGCTTGTCTCCGGTTAAAAATTCCCCCGTTTCATCCGCCAAAAGGGGCCTGTCGGAGTCCCCGTCAGTGGAAACGATCGCGAAAGGTTTGTATTTAACGGCGGTTTCTTTTAAAAGCGTCCTCGTTTGATGAGAAACCTTCTCCGTATCGACCGGAACGAACTTCTCACTTTTCGCCACCGGAATAACTTCCGCGCCCAATTCTTCGAGTATTCTTTTTAAAATGTCTCTACCCACGGCGGAGTGCTGATACAGCGCTATTTTCCTGCCCTGAAACGTATCTTTCGAAAAAACATCCGAATATCTCTTAACATAATTATTAACGGCCGCTTCTTCACGATCAGGCGCGGGAAGTTTTTTTTCTTCGGTAAACATCCCTTTTTCATTAAAGAACGTTTCTCCCGGTTTTTTCGCGCATTCCGCGCTTCTTTCGGAAGCAACATTGCGAAGAATATCCAACTCATCAGATTTAAGCACTTCGCCCGACTTTTTTGTAAATTTTATACCGTTTCGGTCTTCGGGAATATGGCTTCCCGTAACCATAATGCTCGGGATGCCTTGGGTTATCGAATAAAAAGCCAATGTCGGACTCGGAACAAGGCCGCAAAACACCCCACCGCATCCTGCTTCTTCGATCGCTTTCGAAACCGCCGCCATTATCCGAGGCGTGCTTCCGCGACGGTCACCGCCGAAAGCGATCTTATCCCCCTTCGCCACTTCGCCTTTTTCCTTCAAGAACGAAATAAATCCGAGAGTGTTGATATAACACTCCTTATCCGTCATGAACTTTACTTCATCTCGAAGTCCGCTGGTCCCGAATTTCAGTTGTTTAATTTCTTTTGGACGGTTTAGCTCTTCCATAATTTAGTCCTTCTTTTTTCTATTTCCTCAATACTCGTTCCAACCATTTTGTCATACGCCTCTTTAAAAGAGATCTCGTTACCAAAGATCGGCACGTCATATGTGTTTTCTTTGTCTCTTAAATTTGTGTCTTCCGAAACCATCATATCCGTCTTACCGGAGGCGGTAAGAACGGATACATATCGCATCCCTTCCTCAAGCACCAACGGTTCCCTCCCGAAAGATTCGTAGAGACCACTGTTTTTCTTTAATTCGGTCCCTCCACGCCTTACGCTCCGTACGGCAAACGCCTCGAATATGCGCGGCGAGGCGATCTCGGAATCGATTATCACACTGTTTTCCACCACCCCCGCGCCCGTAATTTTACTGCCGACAATAGTGGATCCGGATACTTTAACCTCGGGGGCTATAGTGGAATTAAGAATAATATTCCCGTTCTTGTCGCGGGTTTCCGGAATCTTCGCGATCTTTCTCCCTATGATGCCTTTCGCGCTATCGTCTTTTAAAGAAAGAAACTTCTCCCTCATCGCCTTATGCTGACCGATATCAACCCAATATGAATCTTCCCCGAGATCAAAAACTTTCCGGCGAAGTCTCCGTCCGTGAATTTTCTTAAACCGCTTTTTTATCTCCTGCACTTTTTCAAAAAAATCCGGTACCATGGAAACAAGTTCCCGTAAGCCCTTATCTTCAGCCGCCCTTTTTTCCCATACGCTTCTATCCTCTTCACTCATAGCCAGCGCCATAAGAAAATACGGATCAAAATCGAAATGAACGCCGTCTTTTTCAATTTCTTCGGCAAAAACCTCGGAGGCAATATCAAGCGTCTCGTATGAAACCGCCGTCGGCCCCAAACTGACTCCGGCACAATATTTACCGTCACAAGCAGGCTTTATTCCAAGTCCTTTTAACCTCTTTATCAAAACACTTTTTTCATTCCTCGAAAGCTGAGCGACCATATCGTTCGCGCCATTAAAAACAACCCAATCTTTCTGGCGCGCGCGTTCGGAAGTTATCTCGGACGTCTTAATGAACTTAATAACATCATATTCCGAAAATTCGTTTTCTTCCGGCTTTTGAGTCAAGTCTCTCGAGGCGATCTCCGTCTCATCTCCCCATTTGTTCAAAACCCCCCGAAACCCCCCATTTTCAAGGTATCTCGCCACCGGCGCGAAATACAAAAGCGCCTCTTCTATGGCCGTAAACGCCTTTTTACCGCCGGAAGGATCAACTCTTAACGGCGTCACCTCTATCGCGGGTTTCCGGCATCCTTTCGCCTGAGTGATAGGCGAGATCCGCTCACCCCGCCCAAAAAGCATACCGATCATCGTAACAAAATTGCGATAATTCACGCCCTTTTCGTTTGAAGCGCGCTTTATGAACCTATACGCCAAAAGCGTACCCAAAAAATTGCCCTCGGTGGTTTTTTTTCCGGTTTTTTCCTGAAGAGACAAAACCAGCGTGCTCCCGTCCTTGTTAAAAAGAACCGGCGCGCACACGTCCAAAGTTTCCTGCCAAGCCTTTTTATCCGATTCGCTCCCCGAAACAACCGCGACGATCCGCGCGCTCCGCCGGTCGCGCCCCGCCCGCCAGGCATCTTCGATATTGGCAAGTATCATTGAAAGTGACGTGGAACTGATATCCATAAAAATCTCCCTAACCACAACTTAGATCTGTCGCAAAACACCTTCTCCTGTCATCCTCGCGAACGCGGGGATCTGTAACATATTGTATTTCTTAGTGTCATAGATCCCCGCGTTCGCGAGGATGACAGGTTTTAAATTCGCGCTCTGTTTATCCAAAAAGAAAAACCACTTTATTTTTTCTTCACCGATTTTTCAATATCCACTTCTCCCAAAAGGGATCCTCTATTTTCATACCTTCGCCGCTTTTCTTAATCAATGTACCCACCGCGATCAATTTCGTTATCACACTTCCGGAAGTACTGGCGGATTTAATGCCGTATTTTTTTATAAACTCCTGTGAAGTAGGATTCCCTTCTCCGGAAGAGATGCCGATAATAACTTTTCGTTCCGTATTTGTCAACGTGTTCCACCATCTTGAATAATCGGCATGATGTTCCGTAACAATTTGATCAACGGCTCTTTTTATTACACCCGGCGTAGGACTTTTATTTTCACACAACATGTAGATCTCATGACATAATTGTTGGGTATAATACGGATGGCAATCCGTAAATTTCAAAATGGGTTTTACAATTTTGGACGCGTCTATTTTTTCGGCGGAAAACCTCTTTAAAATAAAATCCGTAAACGCGGCTTCATCTATTTTATGTAACGTTATATGTCTCCCAAATTTATAAAAAGGATTCTTTTTATCTTGAAATATTTCCCTGATCATTGCCTCCTGGCTTCCGATAAAAATATAAGTTATGTTTTCCTGATATTGGAATATACCGCGCATTTTTCTTTCCAAAATAGGTGAAATCCTGCGAATTTCCTGAAATTCATCAAACACGATCACGATCTTTTGTTTGATGTTCTTAGCAATTACTTCGGGAAGTTGGAACGTATCCGAAAGGAGTGTTGAAATGTTCCGTTTCTCAGCGCTAAAAGAAACCGCAATCTCGTTTGTCGTAGGTTGAATTTGAATGTAAGGCTGTACTCTAAGATTTTTCAGATAGTGTTTTATTTTCTCGAATTTGCTTAAAGTTAGCGCGTTTTTCACATAATAGTTTGCAAGATCCACCTCATCCGCAATGAGTTCCATGTTTATTCTAAACCACTTTACCCTGCTTGACTTCATTACTTCATTCACAAGACTGCTTTTACCATACCGCCGCGGACTCATAAGAACAACATGCTGACCAGCTTTTATTTCAGAAGTTATTTCTTTAATTTCTTTTTCACGATTAGTAAAATATCGCCCCGTCACCACATTCCCAAATCTAAAAGGATTCATCCCTGCCTCCCTTTTTGCATTACGACAAACTTCGTTACGAAATATATCGTAATGCATAACGCCCCGTCTTGTCAATCAATTTTTCTAATTATGTCAATTCCACTTCAAGCTATTCCACCTCGTAGGTGGAACCAGGGTTCAAGCTATTTCTCCTCGTAGGTGGAGCTCTTTTCCACCTACGAGGTGGAATAGCGGTCGATTCCACCTACGAGGTGGAATCGGGTCCCCAAGAAAAACCGTAGGGGCACATTGCATGTGCCCGCGAGATTACTAATGGGTGATGTTAAAAAAGGTTACCGAATTATTGAGATCGTACAGACGTCCCCATTTTAGGCGTATATTTATCCTGCCATAATTTTGCGAGGAATTCATGATATGGGAGAATCATAATACCGTTCGCCGTAAGCCGGGCTTTTTTCTCTAAAGAAACTACAATGAGGTTTTTCACATCGGGATGCTCTTTTTTGAATTGCACGAGCCCTTTAAGATCATTTGAAGTTATTTTTTCTTTGGCTTTTGCCTCTATAGCAGTTTCGGCTTTTCCTATAACGAAATCAACCTCTACACCACAAGTAAGCCTCCAGTACGAAATATCATAAAAAGTTTCACTGTAACGGCTGTGAACTGAAAGCTCATGAAACAACCAGTTTTCAAACGCTTTTCCGAATAATTCCGAGCCGCGCTGTATAAAACCGCGTTTGGCTAAATAATTGGCTACACCTATGTCTCGAAAATAAAATTTAGGCATATGTATTGTGCGCCTTTTGGCCCTTTTAGTGTAAGCCGGTAAAAATGCTCCCATGAGGGTATCTGTAAGTATGGTGTAATGATTACGCACCGTGGGAACAGAAACTCCGGTTTCACGCGCGATATTGGAGAGATTAACTATTTCCGTGTCACCAATAGCCGCTATTCGTAAAAAATCGGAAAAAATCGGTAATTTTCGTATCAGACCTTCTTGAAGGATCTCTTCCCGCAGATAATCGTCAACATAACTTTGAATAGCTCTCTTAGCTTTGGCATTATCGTAATGATTGGGCAGGGGACCTGTATTAAGCATACGTTCAAGATCAAAATTATCTCCTATTTCTTTAGCACTAAGCCCGAGAAGTTCATGTCTTACAGCTCTACCACCCAATAAATTGGCGTGTTCTTTTCTCACTTTACGCGCGCTGGATCCGCACATAACAAATACACGGCTTTGTTCCTGGATAAGATAATGTACGCTGTCAAGAAGAACCGGGGCTTTCTGGATCTCGTCAATTACCACTAATTTTGAAGGATTCAACGCCATTATTTCTTCCCTAAAAACCGAAGGATGTTGAAGATAACGCATTAACACTTCACTTTTTAATAGATCAATACGGTAAGCGTCAGGATAGGTTTGCTTTAATAGTGTCGTTTTCCCGGTCTGGCGCGGTCCCCAGAGAAAGAAACTTTGTACCGGTTTTTTGGGCAATAAAAGAAGTCTTTTATACATAAACCACCATCTTAAAAAATCATGAATATTTAAAGTGCACCTATAAAATAACTATACCCGATAACGCATATATTGTCAAGTTTCATTCTACATTCGGGCGCATGCAATGCGCCCCTACAGATAATACCAATTGCCAAAAAAATGTTCCGTTTCAATTGAATTAATGCCGGAGGATGACATTTTGGGGGTATTTCGCGACAGCCCCCGTAGGGGCACATTGCATGTGCCCGGAAATATAAAAAAGCCCAACCTTTGGGGTTGGGCTTTTTCGGGAGTTTATGCCGACTTGTTATGCCGAATACATAGTCCGGCGTTGTTTTTCGAGCTCCTCATGCGGGTTATAGGCTTTAATTTTCATGCGCTGGAGCATAGAGTTGATCATATAGACCATCCATTCTAAGGTGCTTTTCGGCCGATATGCCGCCGGTATCTTGTCATCTCCGAAACCGACTAAATAATAAAGTTCGTTAATGTCAACATACCGCCTCAAGCTCTGACTTACAACTTTTTGAACCTTCCGCGCGAAAGCGTCTTTTGCCTCAATTGAGTCAACAGTCAAAAGCCCCTGAAGAAGCGCCTTACCTTCCACTTCACGCGTAAAAAACCAACCCTGGTCATCATCTAATTTGTCAAGACTCGGTATCGGCGGAACTAAGCGCACCTTATTTTCTTTAAGAAAATTACGAAAATCCTCATCCTTGGAAGCATCATCAAAAAGCTTCTGCGTCGCGACCAAAAGAGGGATTCTTCCGCGACTTACGGCATTTGTGATTATCCTACGAACCGAAGAACCGGTCAATCCAAATTTAGAGTTATACATGTTTATGTCAAAGCAATCTTTGCTTTGGAGATACTCATTAAGCTGATCTTTTTCCCATTTCCTCGACCCCGGACCTTCCCCGGCAACATACATCGCCTTAGGCGCGATAAACGCGTATTTTTCTTTTGCTATAGCTTTTCTCTCTTCCGCAACCGCTTTCCACGCGCTACACACATCTTTTTCGTCTTCGGTGTTATCATACCTTACTCCCACTTTCACCGGACCGAGTGATCTTTTAACCAGTTTATATTCAACGGCTGTATCCCGTCCAGTCGGAAACGAAAATATCCTGCCGCTTCTATCAATGATCTCCTTTGGACTGATCATTACGGAAGTATCTTCTTTAAAAACTACTGGTTCCCCTGTCGTATCCCGCAATACTTCCCCGTCAATTTCAATAGAAAAATCTCCCATATCCGCGAAAAGAACATGAGTGCGCTCGCCGATTATTGCAGGTGCCGGCGCGGAGTCGTCAATTTCTATGTACTGTGCCATACCGCTATCCGTAACGCCACCCATAGCCGCATAACGTCCTTTTTCTTCATTCAGAGGCTGTTCAACCTCTGCCACGTTTATGCTTTCTTCTGTATCCGGAGCATACTGCGTATAAACTACAGCCTTGCCATTCACAGCTTTCATCGTATATTCTCCGGTGTTAGCAAGAATTTTTCCCTGCCTGCCTTTCTTCAGCGTACCGATAACTTTTCCATCACCAGCAGTAATGATCACTTCTCCTTCAGTAACAAAGAGAATATGTTCCTTGCCGCTCATCTCGAACAAAGACCCCACACAATCGTTTTGCTCGATCATATATTTGACGGACACAAACCTGTCAGTTCTTCCCATTATCGTATATTGGGATTTTTCACCACGGCGTGTAGTACTCGGCGAAAATTCCAATTTATCCACATCAATCTTTTGAAGCGCTCCCATAAGTTCCGCTTGTTTTAACCATGCTCTTGTCGCCTTAAGTTGCTCCTGTGTCATGGTAAGCATATCTTTTTTCCATCGTTTCTCAGGATTAAGTTCTTTTAACTCTTTCGCAGTCATTTTTAAAGAATCTCTTTCCTCCAGAAACTTTAAACGATCAAAAAATGATATTGTCCCCTTCTGATCCTCCGCGGCGGTTACAGCTTTTACTTCATATATGCGTACCGCCTGATACGCGTGAGGCGTATACGCGCGCACAATGATCGGCACGCCAGGTTCCAAGTCCACTTCTTCCAATATGTCCTGTATTTTTCCTTCCATACAAGCAGTCTCAACTTCCTCCGCTGTAACATCTTTCTTAAATCCCAAAAAGGCCTTGCCCTTTTCAAGCGGGATAAACATTTCATCAAACGTGTGCATTTGTAAAGAAAGATGCTTTGAACTTGTTAAGATTTTCGGTGTGATCGCGCTTTGCATACCATATTTCGCGAGATGTTCCCGTCCGAAAACCTCATGAGGCCATAAAAATGCCAAAAATTTGCCCAACAATCTATGAAGTTTGCCTCCCTTCACTTCAACCTCAACATCCCCATTTCCGATCCAGCTTTCACTTATCACTTTTATTTCCTTGAGCAAATCCTCATCTGACATCTCTGCCGAAGATATGTTGTACGCTTTCCGCATCAAAGCAATTTTTTTCGCGTCAGTCTCCGCACCACTAAGCTCTAAAATAAAACTTCCCCGTTCATTTGTTTCATCCGGCAAAATAGGTTCCCCCCAGGAATACCCTTCTCTCGCGGTTTTAAGGAAAGGAAGCATCTCCAAAACTTTTCCTTCATGGATCTCACCATCCATTTTCCGAATAGCCTCTTCAAACAGCCCCGGCTCAGACTGCGTAACCGCCGTCGCCGCGAACATGCCCACGGTGAAGGGGGTTTCATCCGAAACAGAAGTTTGGGTTTCTGTTGTTTGAACGGAACCTTTTGCAAAATCCTGTATGATTTGTACGAGAATTCCGGTATTCGGTCTTTCCAGCACGTCATTTATTTCTTTTATCCTTCTCAGAGTTTTCGCTAAGGTGTATCCTCTAAGCTGTGCCGCGTTACCTGAAGGCCTCAGGATAATACGTTCTCCGTTGGTAAAATAGTTGTGAATGCCAACTGATTTGCCTTTGACTTTGAAAACAATTTTTGAAATTTTTTCCTCTTCCAATCCCGGTATCTGTGTCAAATATTTTTCGAGGCTCTTAATGATCGCTTTTATCTCTTTAGGATTTTTTGCCCCTATAAATTCGGCATCCCCAATATGCTTAGCGGTCACCCTCATTTCGTCATCAATTTTAACCTCTTCTATGGTCGCGTCGCTCGGAGAAAAACTTTCTATAATTGCTTTACCCATTTCTTTGGTATACGCTTCACAGCCGGGGGTACACTTTGTCTCTGATACATTTTCGACAAGTAGGGCACCTGTTTCTGATTCGTATTTGCCGCTAAAGGTTTCCTCATAAAGTTCAGGAAGTGTTTCCCCGTTAATTTTAGCCAAAAGAAGCGCCGCGACTATCGGCATCCCCGCGCCTCGTGTTGAAAGCCTGCTTAATTCGCCCGTAAATTTTCCAAACGGATTTTGCACACCATTGTTAAATTCTTTTAGTTTTTTGACCACTTTAGCAGGCAAACTGAATTCTTTATCCCCGATGAAACCTCCGCCATTAACTTCACATCCGTATGCTCCCGTTTTACCATCCGTGTCAAACCCCAAATACTCCATCATTGAAAGATCTATGTACGGAGACCCCACATTGTTGTAGTCAATTTCTATTCCCGCGTCTTCTAAAACTGATAGTGCTACGTAGTTAGCTGTCTTCGGAATAGAAAATCGTTTAGGCTTGAGAAGTAACGCGGCCAACACATTGAGTTTGTCTCCCGGAATAAAAACAACCTCTCCGTTTTTCAGCCTGACAAACACTGCCGGACGATCGCCATCGCCGTCTTTTGTTATCAAAACGTCCCTACCTGTTTGGTTCATGAACGCCTCTGCCATTTTTCTGTACTTTTCTTTTACGTCCTCTGTATCTAATGCTAAAAACTCTTTAGCTTCATTCATCCTGCCAACAATTACAACATCCGCTCCCATACCTCTTAACCTATTCGGAGAATAATCCCGATCAACCGTTGTCTGTTCCCAAAAGGCAATTTTTATGCCTTCCAGAGATCGTCCAAAACCCTTGAGAAGTCTTTCTTCGTATAATTCGAGTGCAGTCTTTTCCCCGGCTTCTATAGCTCGTTTGTTTGCGTTCTTTTCCTTAATGGCTTCGGTGGCTTCGAAGACTATCACTGATCGTCCGTATAAGATTAAATCCTCGTCCGACTTAAGCCAACCCTCTTTATCGTACAAGGACTCTTCCCATGTTTTCATATACTCCTCTTTGTACGCGTCCTCAATATATTGAAAAAATATGGGTTCTTCTTCTTTCCACAACTCACCGTTTGCTCTATAAAATTTCTCACCATTATCTTCGATCGGAATATGGCTTCCGGTAACTACTGACACAGCCATGTTATTCAAAAGACCGTATAAAGCCGCGACAGGCGTGGCCACTTTACCAATATAGTCAACTTTATTCCCGCTTTCTAAAATACCAATAGCTGTCGCAATCATTATGCGCTCGGTAGAAGGTCTCAAATCTCCGGCAACCACCATATAGTCACCCCGCTT
>JADHWG010000030.1 GCA_016783605.1 Candidatus Omnitrophota bacterium
ATCGGACAAGGCAGGCCTTGTCCCTACGAATAATATAAAACATGCCACAACAAATCGTACGAATAATAAAGAACATGACACAACAAATCGTAGGGGCCGGGCCTGCCCGGCCCTTTTATCCCCATCATCATTGATAACCTTTATACGTTGGTGCCATTATAGACGGTTACCTCAATTGTGACAATATCCACCCTACACTACACCTTGTCATCCCGGCCTTGAGCCGGGATCTCTATCATTTCGATCTCTTCCTCGTTTAATTGCCAATCAGAGGCGGTTATATTCTGTTTCAGCTGCCGCGTGGTACGGCATCCGACTATACAACTTGCCACCTGCGGGTATCGTAAAACCCAGTTGATCGCGGCCTGGCTTATCGGGACTTCGCGCCGGGCGGCAATTTCTTTAAGCGCGAGAACTATTCTTTGGGCTTTATCCCATCCCGCGCCCTTATAATATTTGTAAAAAAAACTTTTTACGTCACCTTTGGAAAAAGCGGGCGCCTTTTTGTATTTGCCAGATAAAATACCGCCTCCCAAAGCTCCATACGAAAGAATTGATATATTATTTTCTTCGCAAAAAGGAATAAGCTCTTTTTCTATTTCTCTGTCTAAAAGTGAATACTGCACCTGATTGCTTATTATCGGCGCTATGGCGCAAGCCGACGAGAGTTCCGTTTTACTGAAATTGCACACACCGATATACCTGATCTTTCCTTCGGTGATAAGTTTTTTCATTTCCTCAAAAGTTTCCCGCGGCGGCGTATTGGGATCCGGCCAATGACACTGATATAGATCTATAGTTTCCGCGTTAAGACGCCGGAGAGAGTTCTCTATTTCTTCTCTTATGAATTTCGCGCTTAAGTTCGGGCGGAGAGATAACCCTTTTCCTTGGAGCCCGCACTTTGTAGCGATCATCACTTTACCTTTTTTCCCGGCCAAAAAACGTCCGATAACTTTTTCCGCCCTGCCGTAACCGTATACAGGAGCCGTATCGATCAAATTAACTCCTCTTTCCGCCGCTTCTTCCATAACGCGAAGAGACTCCGCGTCGTCAACTTCCCCCCACACATCTCCACCGAAAACCCACGAGCCGAGACACACGCTCGAGATTTTCATATCGCTCTTACCGATTTTTCTGTATTGCATACGTCTACCCTTTCTGTTTGATAAATATAACGGGACAGGCAGGCCTGTCCCCTACACTGTACCGAATTAAAATTACACTAATTAATTGCCCACAAATGGTATTTTAGAAACAAACAATCAGGTAACGGACAAGCACAGACTTCCGATAGCGGGCACATGCAATGTGCCCCTACGATTTTGCATTTTCATTTCTATTTTCATTTTGATTTTTGATTTGATAAAATAACGTCTATATGATACCCTCTTTCCAATGAAAAAGATACTTTCCATTATAATCATCGCGGGCGTAATGACGATCGCTTTTTCCATAATTTGCCGGACGTTTGACTCGTCTTTCGCGAATAACAGTATCGACTGGGTTTCGTTTCTGGTGGGGATATTTTTAATTGTTGAAGCCATTTATAAAATGCGTAAATTCCCGAGCGCCTTTTTCCCCGAACAATTTTTTAGAAGCATCCGAATACTGATCGGCTGTTCATTTTTTGCGGTACATCTGATTCAATACGTGTGGGGAATAAATTGTAAAGCGCTGGCGGCGCCTCTAACTCAAAGCCTAATAGATTGGACGGCTTTCTCGGCAAGCATATTTTTGATAATCGAAGGACTCCTCAGAATGTTTTTAACGAAAGAACACTCCACACCCGATCAGTTCCTGCGAGGCGCGCGAGTGACCACAGGCACATGCGTCTTCGCGATACACCTTCTCCAATTTATGCGTTTTTGAATACCGTTCATGAATCCCCTCTTTGGAAAACTACCCATTATCCATAAGCCTCTTGGGGGCACATTGCATGTGCCCGTTCGAGTCTATGGGGATTTTAGTTTTTTAAAACCGCCGGATAACACCATCCCTCTCAAGCTCCGACTTTGCTTTCTCACATCCTGATTTTAATTGACTACGTGCATTTTCTAATTCTACAACGCTATATTCAAGTTCTTCCTTCATACACAATCTTTCCAATTTTCATATACGTCGTCAAGATACACAATATCAACCTTGCAAATAAAACCCGCTGATCTTTTCACAGCTATAACTCCACTGGATAAAACTCTAATATTCGATGCTTACACTACAAAAATTAAATCAAAAATGGGAAGGAAACGGAACATAAAGAAACGGCAAAACTTTCGTTTAAACAACGACTCCGGAACTCAGCGCTTCCTCCAAGAAACTCGCTGTTTGCGGAACTTTTATTTCATCAGAAGTAACGCCATAGGCCTCTATTGGTTTCATAAGCCTGACCGCCGCTATTCCTAAAATTTCTAAACGTTCTCTTAAATTTTTTCTCTTAAAATCGTCTGAAACAATTATAAGATCGATATCGCTGTCTCTTCTAAATTTTCCCTTAGCATACGATCCATACAAAATCACCTTTTGAACCTTTATGCCTAATTTCGATAATTCAACTAAATAATTATTTACAATTCTCTTAATCTTTGATCTTTTTTTATGCATCGTACTACCTTTTTAGTTATGTCTAAGTAATTTTGAGCTACTTTTTTAGGATAACTTGTAATGAGCCTTCTTAAATCTTCCGGATAACGAGTAACAATGCTGACATTATTCATAATGCCAACAAAATCAACTAAGTCCGAAGACAACTCCAATTTTCCCTTTGATAATAGGTAAATTAAATCGTGAGTTTTTGGTGGAATCTTATTCGTTTCTTCGCTAATTATCGCTTTCAAAGCTTTTTCAATTGCTAAATGACACATAAAAACTACATATAGATACCGTCCTGTTGTCAGCATATTTTTTGCTGTAACCAAGTCATAATTAACCATCTTCAGCCAATTTTGAGTCTGCTTATTCATTTTTTTCGAATATTCATCCTTCCAAAAATATCGCTACTATTTTACATTTCGCCACAATTTTACTACGCTCTCACGGATAAGTCAATAGCTACCCTCTAAAACCACCAACCTCGTAGGTTGTAAATAAATCCCTCTCTTTGCGAAAGTCGAGATTAGGGAGATTTTAGTTTTTTACACCGCCGAATAAATTCTCTTCAACGCGCTGAAATAGCTATCGATTTCCGACCAATTGGCAGGTACGATCTTAGGTAAATTCCAAGTAAAATAACCGGAATATTTTTCAAGCAGTTGTTGTGGATTCTTATATCGTGACAAATTTTCCGCTATTGGCTGTAGCATATTCCCAATGACCTGCTCCACATTTTCCCGCGTTACCTCTTTCCCCGTATTAAGAAGCACTATCCTCGCGAGAGATTCCATATCAAGATCTTTGGAATCTTGTTGCACACGTATTAAAAAATCATTAAATTTAAGGCTAAACATTAAAAAACCAAACGGAGTTATGCTACATAAGCTTCTCTCCGGGATGTTAAGAGGTACCACAAAGGCCTGTTCCTTTAGATCTTTATACTCGTTCGGATCTTTATTTCCGATTCTCGCTTCAACAAAAAAGAAGGTATTGTTCCAATTTCTACCATCTTTTGTCATTTCTGCTTTGGCTTTTTCAAGTGTTTTTACATATACAATACGCGAATTACGCTTGGATGAAATCATTCGCTCCGCCATATTACCTAAACCCGTCATATCAACGGATCCTATTCCTTCGACTTCTTTCAATCTTTCTTCATCGTCGATAACAACGACAGCCAAAACATTTTTTTCTTCGGCTTGCCGGACATTTTTCATTTCTTTAAGAAGATCTTGAGTAACAATTTCCTGGTTAAATTCCGTGATCCCTTCACTTTCATCTTCTACTGGTATTTTATCAACATCAACGGATAGCATACCTTTGGCTTCATCAAAAAAATCTTTCTTTTTGTAATTTGTAACTGTTGTTTTCCCGAATCTATCTTTTATCAGAAGCAATTCATCTTTCATCGGGATTATCGGCGGTTCTATTATCTGTATGTCCTTTTCATGTTTTCTCACCCATTCCAATATGTTCGACACATAAACTACTGATACTTCTAGATCCCTATTTGATAACTCCTTACCAAGCTCCATTCCTAAATCTTTTGACAACCAATTTCCGGTTATTCCGAGAATCTGTCCGTTTTCTGTCATCTCCTTTATCCCCTGAAAATTACTCTCATCGGCAAGCCAACTATCCTTTTCCTCCATTGTCATGATCATTTTATTTGTGAAAAAATATTTTGGCACGTAAAAATCCCAAAACTTTTTTGCCAAAGATTGTATTTCTTCCGGAAGTTGCGACTTTACATGATCCCATGTTTCGTCATATGTTTTGAACCTTGTCTTTTTGTCCACTTTTGCAGTTTTCTTTTTTATTTCTGCGCGTATATTTTCCAATGTTTCATTTTTAAATCTGTCCAATTCTCTGGGAGTAAAGACTACGCCTGAAAGTAAGGTCAGATATTCCGCTCGATTTTCCGCCATTGATACTAGAGCCGCTCGAATGGGCATAAAAACTTCCGTTACATACGGATTCTTATCTATGATGATTGCTCTGTCAAAATTTCTTTTGCATATCCTTGATAAATTTTGGCCGCCATAACCAACCCCAAGATACACTCCATCCTTCTTCCTTACTACTTCAAGATCCTCCTCCCAATTTTCCTCATTACTACCAAACCAACTGCTCATTTGAAACAATAATCCATCCATTTTTTCATCATGAAGAGTCAAATTAAGAAAGTTGGGATCAGCAGAAAACTTCCTAAGAAAATCAAAATACTTCTTCTGATACTCAGGTATCCGCTCCTCTTCCACAAAAAGACGATCCCACAGATCTTTTTCGAGGATCGGGGTTAATGTTTCAGGATGAAGTTTTGAGGGTTTTTCCGGAATATCTTCATAGAACGAAAAACGGGCGCGGCCGGTATCTTTGGAATATTGAACAGCCGCTTCGGCTTTGGCGTCTAAAAACTCAGCTTCTTTTAGTATTTTCGCCGCGTCAGTGGAGCTGTCGATAAAGCTTACGCCTCCGCTGACTGAAGGCGCCCTTGTGATTTTTTCTCTCGGGTTTATGACAACTTCATAAGTTAACGGCTCGTAGTCATACTTGATATTTTTAACTCTATTTTCAATGCCGAAAAACACATTTTCAAGAAGGCTTTTGAGCTCTCGTTTTTCTCCGTCAAAATATCCTATGACCACAAGTTCGTCTCCCGCACCTTTCTGCACCGCGAAAACCTCACTTTCGCCTTTCCCTTCAAAACCTTTCTCGAATTCTTCCTTAACGATCAAACTCCCCCGCATTTTTATTACATCGCCTTTTTCAATGGATACGTGCGACAAATAATCAAAATCGGCATTGATCCTGAATACTATTCCGCGCGCGTTTTCTTTTAAACGTTCGGAAAAGCTTTTTGTCACAGTATTAATAACATCCAATCCTGTCGGCATACCATAGGCGGTTTCATACTGTAAAGCTAATACTTTCGCCGTAAAATCATCCGTTTCCTGAAGTAAAAGTTTCAATTCATTTCCACGCGGATCAGACGCAATTCTTTTTTTGAGTTCGATAAGTTCTTCTTCGATCTTCAAATAGTTCGGAATGTATTGTGGGAACCCGAAATAATCAAAAAGTTTTGTGGTTGTTCCATTAGTTTTTACCTCTAGTATCCAACTTCGGTTGGCATCATTGTCAAAAAATACTCTGTTTTCTCCCTCGAGAGTTTCAATATCAAATTCATTTTCCGCGAAAACGATCAGATCCCGAGTCTGGTAACTGGCATCTCTGATAAGGCTTTTATAGTATTCATCACGCGCGAGCACGGCGGACTCTTTGTCAAATTCATCAATCGATGCTATTTCGAAGTATGATTTATGTCTGCCGAGTTCCTCTATTATCAAACCCGGCGGGCTGTTTATTCTCATTTTGAGCCACTGAGCTATGTCCGCTGGTATTTGCCCTTTGTCACGACGCACTTCATACAACCTGTTCAATATTATTTTCCGTTTTACGGCTGAATAGGCTTCAGTTTTCGTGATATCCATTTGCGAGGAGGTCGGGTTTGAAGCGCTCATCACCACTTTAAGAACATCATTCGCTTCAAATCCTTGTCTCTCGGCTTCTCGCCTGCCGGCTTTAAGCGCCGCGTCCAAAAGCGCGTTCAGAAATTCTTTAAAAGCCTCTTTATCATAACGATCCCCGATTGTAAAAACATACTGCCACCTGCCGCCGTAAGGATTGTAATAGGTAAGAAAATCGGCACCTATATCCTCAAAATCTCCTTTATGCGTGTCAATATATTCAAATGACGCCCTGCCGAATTCATCCCGTACAGAGTCCACCGCGGTATGCCCATATTTGTTGTTTAAATACCGCATCGACGAAGTTTCCGCCGTTACGAAAACCACTCTTTCACCGGCATCAACCTCACGCATGGCTTTATTCAACCCATATTTCTCAGGAACCGCCCCCGTCACACCTGTAGTTTTTGTCTTTTCGTATGCTTCTTCAGCAATACGCTCCGCATTCTTAAGTTCGGAAGAAAGCTCCAAACTCGGCAAAATTTTATCTATTATTATTTCTTCATCATCTGCATTTGCTAATATATTCGCGCTATTATGGTATTGATCCGCGAGTTTTTGTGCTTCTTCAATATGTTCTCTAATCCACTTTCGGAGGTTTTGTTTTAACTGTCTTCTCTGCCTAGATGAAAGAGTATTCCATTTTGTATTCTCATCCATGCCCGAAAGTTTCATCGCCTTTTCCTGCCACTTTTGTAGCTCTCTCACCTCGTGCATCGCTAACGTTTTATCAAAAGCCTTTTCAGCAATGTATATAACATTTTTTTCGATTCCGGCATGCCCCTTTTGATTCCTTGCTAAGACATCAACTTCCTCCACAATAACAATCCTTTTCCCACTAACTTCACCGATATCTTTCAAACGCCCATCTATTCCTGCTCTCCTTATGATCCTATTAACTTCGCTATGCTCAACAGCTTCCGGACCTATATCGGCCAAATTAATATCTCGCTCAAAAGTCTTATCTGCCTTGGCCGCAATTTGTATCATGTTATTCCTGTCAAGAAACAATATTCCTTTATCTTCAGTTACTTCCTTTCTCCCCACAAGCCAGTCTGCTAACGCGGTTATATCCCATGCGTTATATTGAAACTGGTATCCCGATACACGTCCTATAACATTGAATATGTTAAACGGTAAAACATAAGAAGTTTCACTTAGGCTTAGTTTTATGAGACGAAACAAATTGTAGTACGGGGCTACTGATAGAGCACCCATTTCTGCGGAGGTTTCTTCGTCAAGCCCGTTTATAACATCTCCCCATTCCATTTTTCTCGCGATTTCGTTCCTTTTATGCCGTCTTTCATGATGTTTTATGGATTCTTCGATTATTTCTACAATTTCTTGTCTTGATTTGCTATTAAATTCACGTTGAAGAAGTTGCAAAGAAATTTTTGCTAATCTCTGTACGTCAGCAAATCTCCGGCTTCCGTAAATACCCTTAAAAGGCAACTCCCCTTGTCTAATAGCCGGTAAAATAACCGCATCAACTTCCTGCTCTATCGATTCACTAAAAATTGCTATATATTTTTGTTTAAAATCACTCCATCCAGGATTACCCCGTAAAATATCATCTGAAAATTTTGTTATTTGTTTCAAATATAAAACCGCGATTGATTCTCCTTCAACATCTATTTCTGATATCTTGTTCGCCCTATACAAGACTATCCATCTCTCGTCCTGAGCACCTAAAGGGCTTGACTTTATGACATAGCCTGCAGGTATTAAACACCTCTCATTTAATTCAAACAGAGCTTTTCCTGCGTCCCTTGGTAACATCTTTCGAAGTAAAGGTTCAACCGCATTTTTTATAATGCCATCAATCTCCATGGAATTTTCTGATCGAATTTCGATATCTCTAATAATCGCCTCTAGTTCTGACGAGGGTTTTTCTTCCTCAAATTTTTCTACAGATTCTTCAACACCATATCTTTTAGACAGATACTCCAAAAATTTATTCACACTTTTGGTATCATCAACAATTATCATTCCAGGATATGTGTTTACAGCATTTTCAAATTCCGAAGCTACTTCTTCACCTAACGCACTGTTTAATCCCAACGATGTTAGAGTCTCCTCAAATGTTCTTACCGCTCTTCTGTCATAAACGAGTCCAGTAATCAGTCCATTTTTAATCCGCACAAAAGGTAAAATAACATTGTTCGTTTTTTGTTTTTGAGAAATTATGTTCCCAACAATTACTCTTAGTCCTTCTATCGTTTCCTCATTTGATTGTGTCGTTCCTCTTGTTCCAACCGAAGTTATTGTTTTCTGAATTGGCACAGAAGTGACACGAGATTTCACAATAGTATTCAATTTGTTAATCATCGGTTGTATTAAATCTCTGCCTGTTTGCCAATTCCCTGAATTATATTTCTCTAGTGCCGCTTTCACTAATTCACTGATAACTGGCCTAGCTTGCGTAACTAATTCTTTCGCATTTGCTTTTCTAAAAACGTCTTCCCAGTACTCCATAGTATGAAACGTGTTCATTAAACTGTTCCTACTGTATATAAAATCCAAATGTTGCCGCAAAACACCTATGACTCTACTGTCAATATTCTTATCTCCCTGCCAACTCTCACTAGCAATATCCCGTCCGCCTTTCCATCGCTGTCCTTTATCTACTTGCCAAACAGGGGTATTTCGCATAACGCCTTTATCTGCTAATTTTGTTAGATTTTGGATTTTTATTTCACCGGCTTCAAGAAACAACTGCTCAACCATTTGACTTATTATGTGATAATGCGCATAACTTGCTACAGCCTCATGAATAATGACACCTATAAGATCGTTTTCGTCTTCTATTTCATCACTGTTTATGTAAATTCCTCTTCCTCCGGCGTGACCTTTGAATCCTTCCACTCCTTTTAAAAGCATTAACTGCGGTACCCCGGAAAGGCTTTCGGCTACTTTTTCTAACTGCACGGAGGCTTCCCTATAACCTAAACTAGATACTTTTACTGCCATATTTTTCAGCCACGTTACCGCCTGATTTCTTGCTTCGGGATATGCCTCATCCAAAGCTTGATAACTTCCTTTTCTCCCTACCATTACATCTTCGATTTGTGTATCGATATACATATCCTGCGCAACTTCTCTGACGAACAATATATCCACCTCTATGGGATTTTGGTCTGGTCTGGCTCCTCCCCTAAGCTCAAACATTACATTATCACCGTCTTTTACAATCAATTCGCATCCTTCCGGATGCAAGTTTGTCCATTCTTTAAAAATTGTTTGCATTACTACATCGTCATTAAATGCTTCAACTCCTTTTGCTCCCCAAACATCTTTAGCAAGCTTTGTTGAAAGCATACTCGCTATCTGAAGTGTAGATGCTTTCGCGAGTATGGATGTCAACATACGCTGGATATTTGTTGTTTGGCCGGCAAGGAGGTCAAAATATGGGCATTCGTAGCCTTTTTCGATCGTGAATTTCGGGATTATTGATACGTATGAAATGTCTTTTTCTTTAAGAAGGTCGCATATGTTTTCCGTATGGAAACCGCCTGTCATTAGAACGGCGGTTTCAACGTTTTCTCTTTCAGGATGGAATTTCAGATTTTCGATGAACACTTTGTCTCTTTCGAACGAATATTCGTAAAATTTGGCGATTCTTTTTCTATAGTCATCAAGGCGAAGAATTGACGGAGGAGGACGTGCCGCTATCTTATAAATGGGAGCTTCCTTTTCAATAAAATTTATGTAATTTACTGCGTCAAAAGAACTTTTGTTGGCAAGATAATATTCATAATCGGTTTTGGTGAGCGAAATATCAAAAATGTTCTTCATTAGCGCCAGGTTTCTGGAAAGCGTGTTCAGACGACGTTCGGCGTGGTTTCGATATAACGGTTCTTTTATCGCCTTCTCCAGCGCGTCCAGTTCTTTCATCACCTGAAACCTGTTAACCGCTTCATAGATCGTTACGTACATAATGTAATTGGTTAATTCCGGAAAACGCTTTATCTTTATCCCCAACTCTTTCGCCTTGGAAAGAAGATAATCGTAAAACACTTTGCGTGATATTTTCTTGGTTTTAAAATCCACGCTTTTTGAAACAAGTTCCGTCACTTCGTTTTTTGAAAGAGAGTTTTTAAGTTCATCTATCAGAATGTTTCGTTCGATATTCGCTTTTTTAAAATTAACCTTTTCTTCCTGCTCCATCGCCTGAACCAAAAGATACAGATTCGCGAACTCTCTTACATTGATCCCTTCTTCTTTGGCTCTTAGGGTTAAAAATTCTAGATACGCCCTAAAATCCATATTCCCGGCTTTATACGCGCCGTATGCCATGTCTATTTTCAGAAGTTCCGGAGTATAAATGTGGCGTTTAAGGTTGTTCAGAATATGTGTCAGGCTTTTAAGACACGCGTCTACTTCCGGTTTATATTTCAAAGAGTCCCTATACACCTGAAGGTTATCCAGATAGAGATCTTTGTTCTCAACTCCCCAAAGCTGAATCTTGTCGGAATTGTTCACCGCGTAAAATTCGGCACCGTTTATCTCGCCCTTTTTAACAAAATAATCGGCAACTTCTCTACGGATCGTGTCGCCCGATATGGAAGTGAATACGGTAAGGTCGTATTTGCCGACACCACCTTCAAGGTTAATGATGCTCAGCCCATACTCCTTATTAAGGTAGTCAATGATGTCGGAGATCTTCCGCTGAGCGAAATAATTGCAATGAGCGTCCTGAAGATGGACGACAATTTTGTTGGATTTGCCCTTATGAGCGTATTTGATATCCCCAAGATGAGCCGGAATAGTAAAAGTACCCGAATCAAGCACGGCAAATTGTCCATATGCCGGCGGCGAGACAGGAATGTCGTATGAAGCACGGTCCAGATCAGCTTGCGCCCAAGCCGGGTTCAAGACAAAATTGGCACAAAACATTACTATAACCGCAATGCTTACGCCCCTTTTGATATGTGTGTTAAAGTTGATGTTCATAATATTATTTCTTAAATCCCTTTAATTACCGGAGACAACCCTCCCTGTACATAAATTTATGTACACTATTAGTTTACACCTACCGAGGGGAGTTTTCAACCGCGTCAAGCCACCTTTTTTGAACCCTAACGCACGAGGTCAAAAAACACCTGAAACAACCTCGTTTCTTGGGACTGTCGCAAAATACCCCAAAAATGTCATTCCCGCGAACGCGGGAATCTATAACATTTTATATTTGTTAAGGTTACAGATCCCCGCGTTCGCGAGGATGACAGATGTAGTCTATTCTGCGACAGTCCCTTCTTATAAAATGACATTGGGAAGAAACCATCATTTCACACTAACTGAGACAAAAACGTTTGGGCAGGAACGATTATTGGTTTGGTATGTCGGAAACAATCTTTGGGAACATATTCCATGTCAAAAACCACCTGAAAAGCGTGTTTTGTTTTTATTTTTTTATGAAAGTGAAGCAGATTTTTGCTTATCCCTCCCTTTGCCGATAATTTTACCTCAATAAGAAACCATGGTTTTTTGTCCTTCGAAACCAAAAAATCCACCTCACGCTTTTCTTTATCTCTAATAAACCACAAACCGTATTGTCCAAAACCATAATCCGTCCACAAATGAATCGCTTTCAATAAGTGTGAAGCTATTAAGGTCTCAGCACGTTGCCCACGACTATCCACATTTATCCAATCCCATAAATAGATTTTAGGCTCTTTAACAAGAGACCGGGGAATATTTTTTGACCAAGGTTGAAGCGCGAAACAATAAAAAAATGATTCGAGAGTTTTGATCCAACGGCGTATCGTAGAAGAAGAAACATTAATTTTGTTTGCTAAGCTTGTATAGTTACAAAGCTGTCCGGATTGATGTTTTAGGATTTCAGCTAAAAGTTCAATTTGACCAAGTTCTTGAATACGACTTAAGTCCCGAATATCTTCACGGATTAATTGCTCTTGCCTAAGAGTTTTCCATCGATTCAAAAATCGTGGGTTATTTTTTAGAAATGGTTCGGGAAAACCGCCATTCTTTAATAATTTTTCGAAATCATTTTTTTTGTTTTTAAAAGTTTCATTAATTTCCTTATTTGACAAATTAACCCTTCCCAATTCCGCCAAAGATAATTGATGAAGCCGGTATGAAAAATATCTTCCCATCAAACTATCCCCTCCTTTTTTGTAGATATCCAGGCGGGCGCTGCCGGTAACTACAATTTTAGCCCTACCCTTATACAAATCAAAAAAGCCCTTTAAAAACGTTTTCCATTTGCCGTATTTATGGATCTCATCAAAAACGATGACAGGTTCTCCTTTTGTTAATTTATTTAAGCCTGTAAAATTGGCAACACTTTCGACTCCTTGAAGTATAATTTTTCTGTGATCTAAATTATCCCAATTGAAAGAGAAAAACCGGTCGCCATACTTTCTCAACATAAGGCTCACCGTAGTTTTTCCGGCTTGTCTAGGTCCGACAAGAAAAATCATCTGCTGATATCGCTTAAAATGCTCTTCAATAATCGATGTGTATACTCTCTTCATTTTTTCTTCTCCTTTGCTATCAAACATCATCGTCCGACATGACTAGTTTACCATATATACTAAATTAGTCAAGACCAAAATGACGCATATGTCATTTTGGTCGTTAGTGAGCATTGGCGAATAACAAAAACAACCTCGCAGGTTAACCTGCGAGGTTGTTTTTTGGTTCATTGGTTCATACGATGTTTTCTTTAATCTATCAACATTTCCTGTAGCACCTCTTTTATCTGTTGAATCGCCTTTTCTCCGATAGATCCCAATTTTTTGCTTAAACGTTTTTTATCTACTGTGCGAATCTGATCCAACACCACCCAGCCATTTTTGTTTTTAAATCTCACCGGTACTCTGGTAGGATATGGATGAGTTTTTGTCGTCATAGGTGCTATTATTACTGTCGAAATGTATTTGTTCATCTCATCCGGTGAAATGACAACACATGGCCGTCTTTTCTTGATTTCATGCCCCTTTGCGGGATCCAACGACACCTGATAAACTTCATACTGTTCAATTACCATTCCCAATTCTCCATTTCTGAATCCATGCCGTCATCAATAAAAAGACGATCTTCATCTTTTTCACGCATCAGTTTAAACGCTTTTGTCCAATTTTTTCTTGGTTCTTTATTAACCGCCGATATCACAATCCTCTCCCCCTTAACTTCTAAATCTACTTCTCTGCCAATATGACAAAGCTTCAGTAGAACTTTGGGAATCCTTATTCCTTTGGAATTTCCCACCGGGATTACATGAACTTTCATAGCTTTTACCTCCTTTCATGTAATTATAATGTAATTACATACTTTGTCAAGTAAATTTAGTTTCTTGCTTTGGCTTGCGTATGATACAATATTTGACATATGACTACCAATAAGCCGTTATCAAAAAAAATCATATCACAAATAGTTGATTTAATTTTGACTCGGGATAAAGGAATCGAAAAAATCGTTATTTTTGGTTCTCGCGCGACGGGTGAATTTAAAAATACGTCTGACATTGACATCGCGATATTCGGCAAAGATTGGACGGATACGGATATAAATATCGTAAAACATAACTTGGAAGAATTCATAAAAACACCTTTGAAATTTGATGTTCTCAATTTTTACGATATTGCAAAACCCAAACTAAAAGAAAATATTTTGGAAGAAGGAAGGATCATATATGAGTCTGGAAAAAATTAAAGAACTTTCCGGCGATTTTTCTAAGGCGTTAAAAAGGCTTGAAGAAGCCTTGAACGAAGATCTCTCAAAAGGAACTATCATAATTGACGGCGCGATCCAAAGATTTGAATTCACGTTTGAATTATCATGGAAATTAACTAAAGCGGTTTTAAATCATCTCGGCACTGAAGCCGCAAGCCCCCGGGCCGTGATTAAAGAGGCTTTTAAGGCAAAGGTGATGAAAGACGGCGAAGGTTGGATAGATATGCTGGAAGACCGTAATAAAACTTTACACATATACGACGAAGAACAAGCGTTAACGATCTATGACAAGATCAAAAAAAATCATTTCTTGCTTTTAAAAAATCTTGAAAAGTCTATAACCCTGCTCTATCCTTAAGATAGGGATGCCGCCCATTAAAGTCCCTATAACAAAAAAAACAACCTCGTAGGTTCACCTTATACCAATTACGTTAATAAATTGTACATTTTAATGTTTTTCAATCTTATTCGGGCACATGCAATGTGCCCCTACAATTTGTTTTGTACCGCCAACGGTATCGATTGTTTCACATAAACAACCTTCGTAGGGGCACGGCATGCCGTGCCCTTACGCAATTCCATTTGCCGTAATCATACCAATCATTCGGGCACATGCAATGTGCCCCTACAATTTGTTTTGTACCGCCAACGGTATTGATTGTTTCACACAAACAACCCTACGGGTAATTTTATTTGGGCGCCCATCGTAGGGGCACATTGCATGTGCCCGTTCGAGTCGCATTGCAGAACAAACCTCTGTGCCTTTCCGTTGTATACATTCACGTGCGCGAGGAAATTACAATTCTCATTTGTCCCTCTCCACCCAGACTTATGGGTAATGGATAGTACCTACCCTTTCGGAGGGAGAAAAATTCACCATTTAAACTATACGGTTTCCGTTTCTTTTTTCGCGTCGATGGCGCGTCTGGCGGGGCCGGAACGCAGGAATTCGAATCTATCGAAACACTTCTCCTGAAGTTCCTGCATATAAAGAAAAATTGCGGGCGTGACAAAAAGAGTTATTACTTGCGCGAACAATAGACCTCCCATAACTATGAGGCCCAACGGCCGGCGTGAAGCGCCGTCCGCTCCGAAACCGAGCGCGATGGGCACGGCGCCTATTATGGTCGAGGCGCCGGTCATAAGTATCGGACGGAATCTGACGAGACACGCGTCATAGATCGCTTTCAAGTCGCTGTCATATCCTTCGTCCAGATTCTGATTGGCAAAATCCACCATTATGATTCCGTTTTTCGAAACTATACCCAAAAGCATAAAGAGTCCTATATACGCGTACATGGAAAGTTCCGATTTGCATAAAAAAAGCGTAGCGAGTCCACCGAACGCGGCGGGAGGCAAAGTTGTAAGTATTGTAGCCGGATGAACATAACTCTCGTATAATATACCGAGAATAATATACATGATAAATACCGCGATTATGAGCAAAACCTTTAAACTTTTTACCGCCTCCTCGAATTCCAAGGCTTCTCCCTGAAGTTCGCCGCTTATGCCCGGCCCCATAATATTGTCCGCGGCATTCTGCAAGGCGCGCGTGGCATTTCCCAACGGAACATCGCTTCTGATGTTGAACGATATGGTAGCAGAGTTGAGTCTGTCAAGATGAGGCACATTCTGGGGGCCAACGCCTTCGGTCCATTCCACAACGGAACTTAAAGGCACAAGCTCCTTCGTAACGGGAGAACGCAGGTACAGCTGTGTCAGATTTCGAGGTTTTCTTTGATATTTTTTATCAAGCTCAACCACAACATAATATTGGTCGATCTCCGTTTTGTATAGGGTGGTTTTACCTTGCGCGAAAGCAAGACTTAATCCGTATTCAATGTCGTGCGCCGTAATCCCTAAACTGGAAGCACGGTCGCGCAGAAGTTTCACGTTAAGTTGAGGCTGATTAAGTTTCGCGCTGTTTTGAACATCAACAAAACCGGGTGTTCTTTTAAGCTCCTCTTCAAGTTCTATCGCGCATTTGTAGAGAGGAGCGCTGTCCATTCCCTTCATGATATACGAATATTTTGACCCCGTAGCCGTACTGTCGCCTCCTGTACTTATCTGAAGCGCCGGGATGGCATCAATATACACGTCACCGTTTATAAGTTCTTTAAACTTTTTTCGAAGTCCCCTGACAACTTTCTGCATTGATTGGCGTCCCGGCGCGCCCATAGGTTTTAAGATCAAATAGAAAAGTCCCGTACTCTGGTCAGCTCCCGCTTGAAGCCCAGTCACCGAAACAAGTCTTTCGATACTCGGATCATCCTGCGCGATCCTATTAACTTCGTCTTGAAAACGCCTGATCTCATCCGTTGAAGTCCCCAGCTGTGCCTGCATTTGCCCCTCGATCGCGCCGCTATCTCCTTCCGGCAGAAATGTTTTGGGAAGAACTGAAAAAAGCCATATTGTCCCGATAATGCACACAAGCCATACAGAGACCGAAGCCCATTTGTTTTTCAATACCCATTTTAAAAGAACCGCGTATTTATCTCTTAGGTTACCGACAAATTTATCGGTAAACTTTTCCACTTTTGTTTTGGCTATTTTTTTGCCCGCCGGTTTTAACATACGCGCCGCCATCATTGGAGTAAGCGTAAGCGCGATTACCGTGGAACACATTATCGCGATAACGACCGTCAGAGCAAATTCACTGAAATTACGTCCTACAACTCCGCCCATAAAAACCAGCGGAATGAATACCGTCACCAGCGCCAAACTTGTTGAGATAACCGTTCCCGTTATTTCTTTCATGCTTTTTATCGCGGCTTTAATGGGATTTAGCCCCGATTCAACATGACGCACCGTATTTTCAAGCACAACTATCGCGTCATCCACCAAAAACCCTACGGACAAAGTGAGCCCCATCAAAGATAAATTATCCAAACTGAATCCCGCCGCGAGCATAAAAATAAAAGTGGAAAAAATTGTGAAAGGCAGTGTTATCCCGGGAATGATCGTGTCAGAAATACGCCCGATAAAAAGAAAAATTACTAAAACTACCAAGACAAGCGCGATAAACACGGTATTTCTTACATCATCCACGGATGCTACTATCTGAAGAGACCTGTCATAGAACATGTTTAAGTCTACCGCGCCGGGAATTTCAGTTTTAAGTTCCTTGAGAACTTCCCTGATCCGTTTAGCCAAAGCAACGGTGTTCGCTCCGCTTTCCCGGCTGATGGCGATATGAACACAGGCAGACTGCCAATCGGCTCCTTTTTGGTAATACATCACCCTGATAACATCGTCCTGTATACCATCGAGACATGTAGCGACATCTCGAAGATATACCGGAGCGTTATCACGATAAGCAACTATCAGTTTTTCATATTCGCGCGCGTTCAAAAGCTGGCCCTCGGGCTCGATCGAAAACGTGCGATGCGTACCGTTAAGACTTCCGGCCGGAATGATCACGGTTCCGGTTTTGATCGCGTCCGCGATCTCGTTAATACCTATCTCGTATGAGGCAAGTCTCGCCGGGTCAACTTGAACTCTAACCGCCGTTTTCGCTCCCCACACATCAACTTTAGACACACCTAAGATCATGTTCAGTCTTTGACCGATCGTTGTGTTGCCGAAGTCATAAAGCTGACCTTGAGTGAGAGTGTCCGACGTTACCGTAAGATGCATTATGGGTTTATCGGACGGGTTATCTTTGTCATAGGTGGGAGGTTCCGGCAAGTCATCCGGCAGATTTGATGCCGCGCGCGAAATTGCGGCTTGCACATCCGGCGCCGCCAGATCAACGTCGCGGCTCAGATCAAAAGTTAACGTTATTACCGATTGGCCTTCGGTATTGGTGGAAATTATTTTCGCGAGCCCCGGGATCTGCATACACTCGTTCTCTAACGGGGTGGCAACGGTTGAAGCCACCATAGACGGACTCGCGCCGGGATAACTTACGTTTATGGTAATGACGGGATAATCCACAACCGGCAAATCACTTACCGGAAGCGCGAAATACGCGCCCGCGCCAAAAATCAACGCCGCCATCATAACAAGCGACGTCATTATCGGTTTTCTGATAAAAATTTCAGAAAAAATCATAATTCTAGGTTTTAAGTGTTAGGTTCTATTTTTACGGAAACTCCCGGTCGCAATCCAAGCTGTCCGGCCGTAACAACTTTTTCGCCCGCCTTCAATCCTTTTTCTATAACGATGTAGTCATCTTCCTGCTGTCCGATGGTAATCACTTTCAATTCAGCTCTATGGCGAGCACTCACCGTAAAAACATACGCCCCTTTTTGTCCAAGTTGAACCGCCGAATACGGAGCAAGAACCGCGTTCTTTATCGTTCCCAAAATAAGCTGTACTTTGGAAAATTGTCCGGCCCAAAGCTCAAGTTCCTTATTCTCCACATTGGCACGCAAGAAAACCGTTCCGGTAAGGTCATTGACGGAATTTTCTATAAACTCAAGTTTACCTTCGAAATGCTCGGATTCATCCCCTGTTACGGAAAGAACCACCTTAAGAGTTTCTTCCGCCATTGCTTTCCTGACTCTCGGAAGATTTCTTTCGGGAATAGTGAAATCCATATAAAGCTTATCCACCTCTTTCACATTTACCAAAACCGGTCCCGTATTCGCCTCGACAATGTTGCCCGGATCGACCTGCCGTTTACCGGTAAGCCCATTGATCGGCGATAATATGTAGCAATATCCAAGATAAATTTTCGCGAGCGCTATTTCGGCTTTATCCAATTCGATCTTAGCCGCGGTCACCGCGACATCCGTTTCATATCTTTCAAATTCCTGCTGTGAGATCAAGTCTCTTTTAACAAGACCTCTGTTACGAATGAGAATGTCGCTTTTCAGTTTAAGTTCCGCCAAGTCTTCCGACAACGTCGCCTCAGCTTTATTGAGCCGGGCCACATATTCCGACGGATCAATAATAAAAAGCCGGTCTCCGGCTGAAACCATCTGACCTTCTTCAAAACAAACTTTCAATATTTTTCCGGTAACCTGAGAACGTACATCAACGTTTTTTGGCGACGCCAAAGTTCCGAATGAATCAATATAGATCGGAACATCTTTTTTTATCACAGTTCCGATCTCTACGTTTTTGGGAAGGATTTTTGGTTTAACGGGTCTATTGAAATGCTTATACATGGAAACAGCGGAGGTAATCATAAACAGCGCTACACAAACACCGATTATTATCTTCCTGTTCTTATCGGGGATATTCTTATAATGGAAGATGCGGTCAAGATCTATAGTCTTAACATTCTTCTGCGACATTTTTTATTTCCTCCTACCTCACGTTTTCTTGTCATCACGCTTCGCCCCTTTGACAAACTACCCATTACCCATAATAATGGCACGGACAGGCACAGGGACCTGACCCTACAATGCGACTCGAACGGGCACATGCAATGTGCCCCCTAGCGCCCAAATAAAATTACCCGTAGGGGCACATTGCATGTGCCCCAAGAGACTTATGGGTAATGGGTAGCTTTGGCGAAAGGCGAGGTTAGGGGAATTTAGATCTCCAAACTCACGCCCCTTATTCAAAACTTTCCCTCGCAAGCAACCCCATCGCGCGGGCAAGACCCACGGTAGAGACAAACACATCTTTTTGCGACGCGACCAATTTGCTTCTCGCCTCCTGAAGTTGGCTTTGCGCTTCCAATAGATCCAATATACTCTTAAGCCCCACTTTATAACCATCAAGCGCCAACTCATGTGAAGCAAGAGACGAAGCTAAAAAGGCTTCACTGAAGATCAATTTTTTAACGGCTGTTTTTAACCTATAATATTTTGTCCACACGTCACTTGAAGCGGCAAGTTCGGTTTGTTTTAATTTTTCGGTCTCTTGCCGCATTTCCGCTTGCGCTTCAAGCCGCTTCGAATATTTGTCAAACCCGTCAAAAATATCCCAATCAAAACTGAAATATCCCACATAATCGCAATACTGCCAGTTTCTTTCTTCGTCGCCCGTATATCTATACCACCTTTTCTCGGCGGAACCGGTAACATTTAACGTGGGCCACAAATTGGAATTGGCAACTTTTATCGCTTCCTGTCTGGCGCGCAGATCCGACCTGGCCGCGGCTATATCCGGCCTGGTTTTTAGAGCTTCATCTATGAGATCGCTTACGTCTCGGGAAGTGATCTTTCTCGCGAAATTTTTATCGGGAGGCGCGATCTCTATCGGAACATCCGCCGAAAGTCCGCAAACTTCCGCCAAACTTCCCCTCGTAGTAAAAACTTGCCCTTTAGCCCCTTCCAAAAAATAAAGCGACTCTTCATAATTGGATTTCGCCTGAAGCATATCAAGCTTTGAAACAAGCCCGGACTTGAACTTCCGCTCTGCCGCGTCAAGTGTTGTAGACGCGTCTTTCACATCAGCCTTCTTCGCTTTCAGATCTTCTTCGGCACTATAAAAATCGTAATACGCTTTCGCCGTATTGTAGATCAAGTTCTGTATTGTCTGATTGAATTCAAAATTCGCCGAAAGAACGTTTTGCGTCGCTTCCCTGACCGCGGCATCTCTCCCTCCAAGATCAAGAACCAAAAAAGAAAGAACCGCTTTCGGGCTATAGTTGTGATTGTTTGTATTTTCTACACGCAACGTAGCAACTTTTTTCTCTCTGGTAAGATCTCCTGAAATCGTGCCTTGCGGATAGTATTCACTTTGTGCTTGTTTAACTTCCGCTTCACGAGCACGCGCGGCTTCATACGCGTCCCGAATGACAGGACTATTGACAAAGGCAATATCCATAAGCTCCGCCAAAGTGAAAAGCTCATCAGGGTTTACGTTTTCCTGCCTTATTAATTTCCAAACATTGTCCGGTGTTTTAGTGGTTTTTTCCCATTTGGGAGGAGACCATTGGTTAGTGGGACTTTTAGGCGCCTTAAGCGTACGGCACCCCGAAACAAAAAAAACCGCGAATACAAAACACGTCAACATTATGTATTTCGCGATTCTATTTTCCATAAAAGCTTTCTGAAACAGCATTAGTAGTTATTTTTTTTATTACTAATCTTAACATCAACTTTCAAGAATATAATAACTCGAATTATATGTATTTACAAGGAATTAATGGGGGCGCTTCTCGAAGGCCCACTTGTATATTGTCACAATTCAGGTAACAAATCGATAGTGACCGGGGACACCCCGACCATTTTGTCCCCTCTTCAATTAATCGGACAAGGCAGGCCTTGTCCCTACGAATAATATAAAACATGCCCAACAAATCGTAGGGGCCGGGCCTGCCCGGCCCTTTTATCCCCATCATCATTGATAACCTTTATA
>JADHWG010000006.1 GCA_016783605.1 Candidatus Omnitrophota bacterium
CGTGACTCTGTTCAATTCTTTTGCTATCATATCTTTGCTCCTGTTGTTTTTCACCCTTTGGGTGAAGTGGCTTTACATCTAAAACCATTATAACAACAGGGGCTTTTTTTGTTTACTACTTTCTATTCAGGATTCAGGGGGTTATTAGTCTGTCGCAAAACATCTTTTTCTGTCATCCTCGCGAACAGACTGTGTCAAAAGTCGGCGACACTTTCTAAAGTGGAGAGCCACTTCCATAAAAACGACTGAAAAAAGTTGTCATCCTCGCGGACGCGGGGATCTGTAGCATAAAGTGGAGTAAATTTTAAAAAGAAACTGCAAAATTCCACTTTTGACACAGTCTGTTCGCGAGGATGACATTTTGGGGGCATTTTGCGACAGCCCCGTTATACCGCCCTCATCACCTCTCGTTCCATCTTATGTAGTCTGATCAGATCATTCCAATCCACAGGTCTTATCTTTATAAACAGCTTACCAGATAACGCGAAAAGCCCGACTTTTTTAACCTTTTCAATTAAGTCCTCAGCCATGTCCTTCATCTCGCTTATGGATAATCCTGATATGGAAATAATGCCTTTTACCGCGTCTTTTCGTGCAAACGTAATATCATTTTCCACAACGCCCTTTCTGTCAGGCCGCGTTAAGTCAAACAGGTTAAACACTTTTATGCTTGCCGCGATACATTTTACAAGCGGTGTCGGTGTACGGAATTTGCCTTGCTTAATTTCTCCCTCAAGATAAACCGTAAACGCTTTATCCGTTATGCCCGGTATCTCTTTAGCAAATGAATACACGATACTGCGCCTTTTCATCTCATCATCGGAAGCTTTCCATTTGAACTGTTTATCTTCCAATCTGCCTAACAGTTTATTACGACCGGACTCATTGTCTTCAAAGATATAATACGTAATATTCCCCACATTGAACTCCACACTTTTTTTGTCCGCTTCAACGCGCACTCCTTGAACTTCGCGCATATATCCTGAAAATTCCTCAATAGAAACACCGGACACTTCGCTGTTTATAGGAAGACTGATCATTGCCGGTTTGCCGTCAAACAAATCCTGCGCGCTTGCTTTAAAAGCCTGTTCCAAAAGATCATGAAGCGCCTTTTTTATTTCTTTTTCCTTTGCATCACTATCCAAACTCAACGGCTGAAGTTTTCCGTCGATATGTATGCCGGAAGCCACATCCCCGGTCATCACCGGAACTTCCGGCATTTGGCTTGTGCTGAAGTCGCCGCGGTCAGAAGAACCTTGCGCATAATCTCGAATCATAGTATTATCAACATCAACAGGCATTACAGAACTCGGAAGTATTATCCTGATTCCTTGCCTAATTGCTTTTATTTTCGAAAAATCTTCTGCCTTAACGAGTATTGCCAATAATTTGTCACCACGTAAAGCGCAATTGAGGTTTTGTTCTTTTCCGGTTGCTTCATCAATTACATTTGCCTCTATGTTAAACTCCATTGACCGTAATTCTAACTTTACTTTCTCCGGAGTTGAAGCATCACTCATTATCCGATCTACATTCACCAAACAACATTTCATATTTTTAACTGGTTTTGTTCCTGTTTTCGTTTCCACCTCAACATTTTCAATTTTTAAAACAGGTTCCCTTATGCTTTTTATGTATGCGTCTACGGCATTTTCATGTCTCTCATATTTCGAAGTAAATTCTAAAGCGTTTTTAATATACGCATCTATTGCTTCTTCATGTTCGTGATATATTGCTGTTATTTCCTCTTCCGGCATTTCTGCCGTGACAAAGTCGCTGTGGTCAGAATCATCAGTAGACATATCAATATAACCGCTCGCAAGATAACCAAGTCCGCCTACTCTATTTTCAACGAATGTAGTAGCTGGGTTTAATATTTCGAATAACAGTTCATCATATCCAAATTCTTTTGAAAATTTGACGTTAAACTTTTTACCATCAGGAAAGATCAATGTTGCGGTTGTTCCTACCCCTAAGCGCGGCTCAATCCTCTCCCACTCCGAACGCAAAGTTTCCTTAAGTGTTTTCGCGACTTGCTCCTTGTCATATGTGTCGTAATCGACATTCAGCGCTTTAGTTCGATTAATTACAACCGGGCTTTTATCAAAAGGGAAAGAAGGCATCTCTGCCATATGAAAGTCATCGCGAGATCTATTTTTAAAGTAATTACGGCATATATTGCGGGCATTAATTGTATCTACGAGTGCTTGTGAACTTGCATTTTTACTTGTGCCAGAATGCGCCGCAAACGCTTTCTTGGAAAATGCCGGTCTAATATCCTTTTCTGTCGCTACCCCATACTCTAATCCTAAGACCTTAAACGCATTTACTACTTCGGGTTCTAACGATGCAGAAGTATCCATAGAATCAGTTGCATCGTCTTTTTCACCATTAGATAAAATATTCGCCAAATATTTAAGAAAATGCATCACGCTTTGGGGATCATCAACCGTTATCAGAAACTCATATTCCATAATCATATTCTCAAACGCACCAGCTACCTCTTCAGCAAAAGACGCGTCTAATTGTAATTCTGTTAACGTGGATCTAAACGCGCGTATAGCTCTTTTGTCATAGATCATTTGAACTATTTTTCCATCTCTTATTTCAATAAACGGAAGAAACACATGACCACCACTTTGCGACATTTTCTCGAGTATCTTTAGTGCTATAGTCCCGACTAATTTTTTGGCTTGAAGTTCACGTGTTCTATCTTCTTGAGTCGGAATAGTAAATTCCCGGGCTTTTTTCTGTTCTTGCTCGGAGAGTGATTGTGTTAGGTTTAATAAAAATTTTGTCACACCTTGTTTGCTTCTAAAATCTACACCTCCCATTCTGTTTGCCACATTAATGTAATATGCTAAAGCCGCTGAGGCTAACTGGTCATTCATTCCTAACTGTGTCAATGTTTGTTCGACAAATTTGACGTGACCTCCACTACTAATGTATCGAGTCACTATTCCATTCTGAATTGTCATCATGGAAAGATAAGCGTTGCCACTATTGCCCGCCATTTGTTCTAAAAGGTTGAGGGCTATTTTACCCATTGAAACAGGCCCCTCTTGTGCTTGTGCCTTTGCTTTTGAATCTGCCCCTGATACAAAAGCTTTGGCCTGTTCTTTCTCTTCTTGTGACAAAACACTTACCAATTCAAGTAAAAATGCTTTAACATCTTGAGGATCATTTACCGTGAGCGTCTTTCCTCTATTCTTAACGCTGAGATTGAATTCATCCGCTACTCCCTCAGCATAAGACGTATCTAATTTTAATTCTTTCAACGTAGATTTAAACGCGTCTACAGCACTTTTGTCGTAAATCATTTGAACTATTTTTCCATCTCTTATTTCAATAAACGGAAGAAACACATGACCATCACCTTGCGACATTTTCTCGAGTATCTTTAGTGCTATAGTACCGACTAATTTTTTGGCTTGAAGTTCACGTGCTCTATCTTCTTGAGTCGGCATAGCAAATTGCTGGGCTTTTTTCTGTTCTTGCTTGGAGAGTGATCGTGTTAGATTTAATAAAAATTTTGTCACGCCTTGTTTGCTTCCTAAATCGACGCCTCTCATTTTTTCTGTCGTGTGTATGTAATAGAGAAGTGCTCCTGAAGCTAACTGGTCATTCATTCCTAACTGTGTCAATGTTTGTTCAACAAATCTGATGTGACGGCTATTACTAACATATTTAGTCACTATCCCATTTCGAATTGTCATCATGGGAAGTGAAGCGTTGCCACTATTGCCCGCCATTTGTTCTAAAAGGTTGAGAGCTATTTTACCCATCGCCTCATTACCGGTTAATCCTTGGGCTTTTTTGCTAAAAAATTGTTTAAATTTTCTCGGCATCACTGCCATGCGAAAGTCGTCATGGGCTGCCTCACCCTTTTTCGACATTTTTGCCGTATCAGATTGTTTGGAGAAAAAACGTTTCTCAATTTTATCAAGCACATCTTTTGCGACTGCTTCAGTTAACTTCGGATCTTTTCTGATATGTTTTAATTTCACATCAGGATGTTTCAACATATTTTTTATTTCTTCTTTTTTGCTTTGTTTAATGTTTTTTAATCCTTCTTTTAAGATCGCCTCCAAATTTGTTATTTTGACTTTATACTCGTTAACTTTCTTAATCCATCCTTTTTCAATCCAGGTTTCTAATTTAATGTCGTATTCGTCAAGCGCGTCTTGCAACTCTTTTTTTCCTAGAGTCCCGGGATTCGCGGCAAGATCTAGTTCATGAAATAAACTTTCAATGAATTTTTGGGTGTTACGTGTATAAGTAACATTTACACCATAGGTATCTCTATATGAACCAATGAGCCATGGTATTTTAGATTCATTTTTACCGGTTATGACGTTAATAAAACGTGTGGATATGCCAAATTGTTCGTCACATATCTTCTTAAGTTTCGTTACATTTTTTTCGCCGATCTTATCTACCATAATGTTACGAAGATTAGTGCCATCCTCAAGTAAATCATTCAAAGAATGGGCTTCTAAGCCGTCATAGGTTTGTTTTGGCGCGCGCGTGTGCGCCATCCTGAAAAGCAAATCCTGAACCGCCTGATGTCCATTATAGGTTAATTTGTCGCAGTCAAATTCTACTATAACCGCGTTTTCAAAATTCGGATCATATGTTTCGTTTTCTTCTCTTGCGGCGTATACCATTTTATCGTCTATCTCGCCTATTTTTTCATAAAATTCAGAATCCGGTTTTTCGTGGGTTAATCTGAGATATCCTCCGGGAACCATTAAAACTATGCCTTTTTTCGCGTCAGTTTCTAAAGCTGTTCTGACGTCAACTGATAGTTCCAAAAGATTCTTGCCGCTTTGGGTGCCGGTTATTCCCATTTCTGAAAGCACATGACGCGGGGTAATGTTTGAATTTAATATGCTTGTCTCCACCATCGTTTCCATTCGGCTTTTGCCTCCGGAAAGCAGGTGAAAATACGGGTTTTCCGTATCTATGGTATCCATGCGCGGCATTACCTCTATATAGGAATAACCTTTATTTTTAAACATGCTCTTTAAGTTGTCTGTGTGAAATCCGCCGGTAACAAGAATTGTTACGTTTTTATTCTCTTTTTTGAGTTTTGATTCCATGTTTTTTATGAAAGCGTTATCTCTTTTAAGGGAATACGCGTAGAACTTTTCCATATTTTTTCTGAATGAATCGAGTTTTGTTATGTTGTCGATATTCCCGCTTTCGCGGGAATGACAATAGAGGGGGCGGGAATGACAGTTGGTGAGGGAATGATGTTGAAAAAAATTCAGAAAATTTTGGGTATTAAAACCGGCTTTATTCGCTCTGTAATAGTCATAGTCTTCCTTAATAAGGGCGACACTAAACATGTTTTTCATAATTTGAAGGTTTTTATCCAAAGTAAAAAGCGTTTTTTGATCATCTGTTTTAAGCAGGCTTTTCATTAACGCGCTTTCAAGCGTTCTTATTTCTTTAAAAAGCTTAACTTTATCTATGCTTTCGTATTTCTTCACATATTCGGAGTATTTAACTACGTTGGGGAGACTTGCGAAATCCACATTCGCGAAACGCGCTTTTTTAAACAAATATCCGTAAAAGTCTTCACTCGTAATGTTCTCTTTCTTAAAATCTATGGTCACTTTTACAAGGCGTTCCATTTCAAGCCGGGAGAGTTTAGACTCAAGTTTGCCGATGAGAATAGAGCGTTCGGTATTCGCTTCCTTAAAGTCTATTCCGTCTTCTTGTTTTAGAATCTCTGTTAGGGAGGTTATGTTGCTAAAAGATGTCTTTTCAATTCCCGAAACTTTCGCTTTATCAGTAAGCGTCTTTACATACTCTTTCAGATCTAGATCTTTTTCTCTATATGCTTTTATTGTTTCGTCAAGTTCCGCAAGACCGGGAGAATAGATCTTTCGTTTAAAATTGTTTATTATGTGGGTTAAAAGGCTGAGATATTTATCCGCTTCTTCTTTATGCTGAAGCGATTTTTTGTAGGCGTTTAGATTTGACATATACAGCTTCTCATTTTCTATCCCGAAAAGCTTTGTTTCAGCAGGGTTATTTATGGCAAAAAATTCAGCCCCGCTCACTCTGCCTTCTTTTACAAAATAATTGCTGACTCTTTTTCGTATATTTGGATCTTCTATTTTCGTAAAAACGGATAGATCATAATTACCCTTGCCTCCCTCAAGCATAACAAGATCGACTTTGTAACTATCCGACAAATGATCAATAATACTCGCGATAGAATGCTGTGCTGAATAGTTGCAGTGAGCGTCCTGGATATGTATTACCGTGTTATCTCCGGTTCCTTGAACTCTATCCTTGATTTCCCCAAAGGAAAGAGGAATTTGCATATCCTGGACACTAAAATTAGGCGCGGGAAGACCGGGACTGACTGCCATAGCAGATTCCACAAGAATATTCGCGCCCAGCGCGTTAAACAAAAAAGACCATAAAGTGACAAGACAAATTAAACTTCTAAACGGCCTTTTTACCATTTTGGTATTGCGATTCATGTTCGATCCTCCATATTTTACGATTATCTTTATTTTTCTTGCACTAACAACATTGGGTTATAATATCACACGTTAAAAAGCATGTCAAACAAAGCTTTCTGGCTTTTTTGACACTTAACGTCTATTCCGCTTAAAGATTTTGATATTGAAGGAATCAAATGAGGGATAATTTTTTCACGAATTTGTTAAAAAGGGCTACCGGGATAAAATATATGTCTTTGCCCTCTTTGCGTATTTTGCAAGAAATATCTTTCGTAACAACCACAGCTCTTCTTATACGCTTGTGTGTCTTAAAGAAAGAAATAAAACTCTTAGGTATTATCGGTCTGCCCTTATTTTGCCACTTAACTTCGATTGGTATTAATTCATCGTTTCCTTCCAATATAAAATCGATTTCCGTACCAATCTTTGTCCGCCAAAAATAGACATTGTACGGAATGGGTTTATACTTGATCAACTCACTAAAAATAAAATTTTCTACATAGGCGCCCAAATTTGATCGATATTTGATTTGCCCAAAATTTCCCAAAATAAAATTGATAATTCCGCTATCTAACAAGTAAATCTTCGGCATTTTGCTAATTTCTGTTCTTTTGTTAGAGCAGAAAGGATTCAACACTTTTATAATAAAAGTTTGTTCCAAGATGTTCAAATTTTTCAATACTTGACGCCGATCTATTTTGAGAGTGTTAGATAATCCATTTACATTAAGCAAATTGCCTATTTGTGAAGCCAAAATTTTTAGAAGATTATTATACGCTGATATATCTTCGCCCTTAATGAGAGCCTTAATGTCTTTCTGAATATAAGAATTGTAAATATCCTGCAATTCTTCTATTTTCTCTGTTTTACTATGAAGTAATGCCACTTTGGGATAGCCACCAAACAGAAAATATTCTTTAAGATAAGCATTGTTATAAGTATCAACTACGGCAGATGAAATGTTTTTGAAATCAAGTTTTTCATACCTCGCGTATTCATCCTTACTTTTAAATCTAAGATACTCCTCAAAACTTAACGGATACAAATTGTAAACTTTTTTTCTTCCGGCAAGTGATTCCTTCAGATGTTTTTGAATCTCCATAGATGCTGAACCGGATGCCAAAATTTTAACATGGGGAAAAAGATCATAAATAACCTTAAACAATTTCGTCGCGTTTTTTATATAATGAAACTCATCAATGATTAGAAACAACTTATGCTTTCTAATATCTACCCCATTACTCCGCAGATAAGATTCTAAGGTGTCAATATCCTGACAAATATTCAAGTGTTTTACATCCTCTAAATCGAAATAAAAAAGTTTGTCACTTTCGGGAATGGTTTTCTTATACATGTTCATCAGAGTGGTTTTCCCAACCTGGCGGCTTCCCATGATAATGTTGATGCGATTGTGCTTAAAACCCTTCTTTAATTTATCCAAAAGCAATCTGTCAACGTATTTTTTACTCATATTATTATGCTCCTTTACCGCCTATGTAAAAAAAGTATACATTATTTTGACACTTTTGTCAATTTAGTATGAAACTTACCTTCTCACTTAGGACTTGAAGAGAAGACGAATTATCCTAACACCATACCGTATTTGAGGTTACGACCTTTGAGGAATTCTTTCGCGGGCATGATTTTTTTGCCTTCGAGTTGCAGGCGAATTATTCGGATATTCTTATCTCCGGCACTTACAAGAAATGATTTATCACTGCAAATGGTTCCCGGAATGTGTGATTTGCCTTCTGAATCAACAACTTCTGCTTTGAATATTTTTAAGACCTTCCCATCAAGATGTGTAAACGCCCCCGGCCAAGGTTTTAAGCCTTTGATCTTTCTATTGATTTCTTCGGCGGGATTTGCCCAATCAATTTTTCCTTCTTCTTTCTTAATTTTAGGTGCGTACGTTGCCTCTTGTTCGTTTTGCGCACAACGCGTTTCTTTCCCATTCGCTATTTCACTCAGTGTTTTTATCATAAGATCAGCGCCTTCGGAGGAAAGCCGGAGAGAAAGCGCTTCGACGTCTTCAGTCTCAGATATTTTTACCTCTGTTTGCGCGATCATGTCACCGGCGTCCATACGCTCATTCATAACGATTATGGTATTGCCGGTTTTGTTTTCTCCGGCAAGCACCGCTCTTTGGATAGGCGCGGCACCTCTATATTTTGGGAGAAGTGACGGGTGGAGGTTTATGCAATATTTTTGGGGAATTTGCAGGATTTCTTTTGCAAGAATTTGTCCATAATCTACGACAATAAAAATATCCGAATCTATTTTTTTTAGATTCTCTATAAAATTGTTATCGGAGACCTTTTCAGGTTGAAAGATCGGAACTTCCGGACGATTTTCCTGAATAAACGTTTTTATCGGTTGCCGCGCGATTTTCCAGCCGCGTCCTTTTTTTCTATCCGGCTGTGTTACAACCGCCAAAAGGTTATGGTTGCTCTCAATAAGTTTCTTTAACGTCGCCAGTGCGAAATTGCCTGTTCCGAAAAATATAATGTTCATGTTTGGTTCTCCCGTTTTAATGATAACGGACAGGCACAGGGGTCTGTCCCTTGTATATTATCACAATTCAGGTAACAATATACACCCCCTATTCAAAATCAACTATCGATTTTATAAAGGCACGATTCGTAAGGATAAGGGCACGGCATGCCGTGCCCCTACGTATTTCAAATTAACTCCCAATTTGTTACCTAAATTGTAATAATATACACCTACGAACGACCAATGACCATTCACCATCACAGTGACATGGGGTCGATGTCTACTGCCATAAAGACGTCGGAGCCTTTACGGAATCCTTTTAGTGTGGTTTTTAGTTTCTTCACGATTTCTTCGCGCGACTTTGCTTTTATTAGAATGTTCCATCTGTAATATCCTCGGAGCTTTACCATCGGTGACGGAGCCGGACCCAGCATATTTTCTTCGGATATTTTTTCACGTAAAAGTTTCGCGAGTTTTTCAGCAATTTTGATCACTTTTTCTTCAATACGGCTTCTTACGGTAATTTTAACAAGATTTGTAAATGGCGGAAAAATCAGAGCGCGGCGCGCGTCGATTTCTCTTAAATAGAAATTTTTGTAATCGTGTTTGGCGGCAAGTTTAATGGCGTAGTGCTCGGGAGTATATGTCTGCACAATTACTTCACCTCCCAAATCTCCGCGTCCAGCGCGTCCGGCAACCTGGGTTATAAGGTTAAATGTTCGTTCTCCTGACCTAAAATCCGGCAAGTTTAGATTACTGTCGGCGGAAATAACTCCGACCCCGGTAACTTTCGGAAAATCCAGCCCCTTGGCGATCATCTGAGTGCCGACAATAATGTCAAGTTTGTGCGCTTTAAAATCTTTTAGCACACACGCGTGGGCACCTCTTTTTGACATAGTGTCGGAATCCATACGCGCGATACGCGCGGTCGGCAGGAGTTTTCTTAGGTCCCTTTCAACTTTTTCCGTACCCACGCCTTTATATAATAGACTTTCTTTCATACAGGTTGGGCATTTCGCGGGCGGGGGAAACCGCCTGTTGCAATAATGACAGATCAGTTCTTTTTTTGTCTGGTGAAACACCATCGGTGAATCGCATTTTGAACATTTAAGCACATAGCCGCATTTTTGGCACATAACAAAGGTTGAAAACCCTCGCCTGTTCAAAAAGATCAAGGCTTGGCATTTTTTCGCGATATCTTTTTTAAGAACCTCTTCCATCACGCGGGATATAACTTTTTTTCCCACACGCGTATCAAACTCCATACGCATGTCCACAAGTTTAACTTTGGGAAGTTTTTTCTCTTCTATGCGCTGAGTTAATTCAACAAGCCGCCAATCACCGTTTCTTGCTTTATAATAAGATTCCAGCGCCGGAGTCGCGCTTCCTAAAATAACGGGTACACCTTGCCTCCTGGCTCTCTCGATCGCCACTTCCCGCGCGTGATACCTCGGCGTGTCTTCCTGTTTATAACTGGGCTCATGTTCTTCATCGACGATACATACGCCCAAATTGCCAAAGGGGCTAAAAACCGCCGAACGAGGACCGACAACAACGTTTACTTCTCCATCCCTGATCCTTTTCCACTCCTGAAATTTCGCGCTTTGGAGCATATTGGAATGAAAAACCGCTACTTTATCTCCGAACCGCGACCTGAACCGTTCCACGGTCTGCGGAGTAAGTGATATTTCAGGAACGAGCATGATCCCGGACTTACCGGAGACAATAACGCGTTCCATCACCTGAAGATATATTTCGGTTTTTCCGCTTCCGGTGATTCCGTGCAGAAGAAAAACTTCATGTCGCTTGTTATCCATACACTCAAAAATATCTTTAAGCACTTTTTTTTGTTCAACATTTGGGATATGCGGTGCTGTCGGAACTATTTTTTCGGGGATTTCTTTTGTTCGGGTGGTCACCGATATTTTTCCGCGTTTTAGCACTCCCGGGATCATCGCCTCGAGCGCTTCGCCCCATGAACAAAAATAATTATTTTTGACCCATTCCGCAAGAGATATCGTCTCTTGAGTAAATATCGGTTTTTCGTCAATTATGTCAATCAACGGTTTGGGATCGGTGCAAACAGGGTTATCTTCTATCTTAACAATATATCCCACCCGCTTGGTCCCCCGAAACGAAATATAAACCCTTTTTCCGACCTCAGGAGGATAAGTTTCTCTGCCGGTAACCATATACTGAAATGCCCGGTCGATCGGGAGGTTTGTTATGATCTCTACGTATTTATTCATTTTTATATCCATCCAGGGTACCCACAAGGGGCACCCCATGACTGTTGTCTTATAATTTCGTAGGGGCACCCTTTATGGGTGCCCATTTCATTTTTGTGTTGTTATTTTTTTTGCGGCAATTTTAATCCCAATTCTTTCGCGATCGCTTTCATGTCCTCCCATACGTCTTTTTTGCCGCTTTGGTTTCGCAGGAGATATGCGGGGTGGTATGTGGGCATAAGTTTTATTCCGTGGTAATCATAAAATTTTCCTCGAAGGCGGCTTATGGGGGTCTCCGAATTTAGAAGTGTTTGAGCGGAAAACTTGCCGAGAGAGCAGATCACTTTTGGTTTTATGATATCTATTTGTTTTAAAAGATACGGCGTGCATGCTGAGATCTCCGTCGGAAGCGGATTTCTGTTTTGCGGGGGGCGGCATTTAAGAATGTTGCCGATAAAAACATCTTCCCTTTTGAGACCGATGGATTCAATTATTTTCGTTAGAAGCTGTCCCGCGCGGCCGACAAAGGGTTCGCCTTGTTGATCTTCATCTCTCCCCGGCGCCTCTCCGACAAACATAAGTGGTGCCTTGGGAGAACCCGCGCCGAAAACAAAACTTATACGCGTTTTGCCCAAAGGACACTTTTGGCAGGACGAAATGTTATTTTTGTATTCTTCCAGTGAAACCTTTTTTTTATGTTTTTTCGTGTTTTTTTTCACTTGTCTTCCCGCAATACAAAATTCCTCAACACCGGAAAGTTTTTCCAATTCAACCACACGTTTTACGCTGTTTATCAGAATTTCTTTTTTGCTTATTTTCATTTGTCTCCTAATTATATTGTCTTCCACATCATTGGGCACGGCATGCCGTGCCCCTACGGGATTTTTTCGATTCACATTAAATATGGGCACATGCAATGTGCCCCTACGAATTCAAAATAAAAACGAATTAATCGAGAGATTGGCTGACTATTTTCGCTATTTCTTCCGCGGCGTATGGGCGCCTTACTTTATCGATGGAGCTTTTAAGCGTATTGTATACTTCTTCGGATGAAAATATTTCGTCTACAACACGCGGAATTCCTTTGGCGCTTTCAACTTTTATCGCCGCGCCGGCTTCTTTCAAAAATTCCTCGTTCCATGTCTCCTGTCCCGGGATCGAACCGAAAAGGATCATCGGCAAGCGCGCGCTTAACGCCTCCGTTACGCTTATTCCTCCGGCTTTTGTTATCATAAGATCCGATACCGCCATAAGTTTGGCGACTTCATCCGTAAAGGCGAACTGAATGATCGGGAACTTAAGTTTCGGTTTCAATTCCTCCACATTTTTGTACGCGACCTTGTTGTGCCCGCAAACTACGATCACCTGCACATCCGCCCGGCAAGAATTAAGCGATAAGAGCATCTGTTCCATCGGACCGACTCCAAACCCTCCCGACATTAAAAAAATGGTTTTTTTGGTTTCGTCCAACTTATAGTTTCGTTTCAATTCAGGAATATCGAATTCTTGGTAAAACTCCGCCATCGTCGAGATGCCGGTTACGTCGATCTTTTCTTTGGGAATACCGCGTTTTGCCACTTCTCTCGCGGCGAATTCCGATCCGACAAAAAATCTGTCTATATCCGGCGACAGCCAAAAACTGTGCGGCCCGTTATCTGTGATAAGAGTGTATGTTTTTGCTTTAAAATTTTTAGTTTCCTTTAAAATACTCATAACATTCGGAAGGAAAAAATGTGTCGCTACGATCACATCCGGATTTTCCCGGATCAGCATTTTTCCGGCTCCGACCAGGCTGTAATAGTCCAACACCGCCCGCATTTTACGGCTTATGGCGTCAACAAAAGGAATATTCGAAAAATAATATAACGCCGCCCAAAGCCATTTTGCCTTAGACATCATGAAAACATAAAAATCGAGATACAGAAATTTATACGCTTTATTCGCGTAGTCAAGCACATCGACATTCTCGATATTCAGATCTTTTTCGCGTTTTTTAAACGCGTTGAAGATCGCAATCGCCGCTTTCTTGTGCCCCATTCCCGCCGTTGAATAAAGTATGATTATCTTTTTTTTGGCCATACCAGCTTCCTTTCGTTTTTGTAAAGCTACGATTCGTAAGGATAAGGGCACGGCATGCCGTGCCCCTACGTGTTTCCAATTAACTCACATCTTGTGAATATTTGAATTCACTCCGTATAATAAATCGCACCGCTTCTAGTAGGTTTTCGCAGACATGGTCGGGTTTTGTTTTCCATGCGGGGATGTTTTTTCGTTCGGAATTGCCGGAAAGAACGAGTATGGTTTTGAGACCCGCTTTTTTTCCCGCCTCGATATCATGTTTACTGTCGCCTATAAAAAACTTATCGTCAAACCGTTCAATATTAAGTTCTTCTTTTGCTTTCAGAAAAAGGCCTTCTTTTGGTTTTCGGCAATTGCAATTTTCTTCTTTTAAATGAGGGCAATAATATACTTTTTCCACACTCCCGCCAAAAGTTTTAATTTCCTTCGTAATTTTTAACATTAATGATCTAAGAGATTCTTCCGAAATGTGTCCTTTTCCGACACATTGCTGATTTGTGACAATTATGCTTTTATAGCCGCTATCCGCCAGCATCTTAAGCGCTTTCGGCGCTCCGGGTAAAAAATGGAAATCTTTCCATTCGATGACATACCCATGTTTTGTCCGCGCGCCGGGATCAACGTTTATTACACCATCTCTGTCAATAAAAACGTATTTAGTTTGCTTTTTTTTCGGGGGCATCAATCTTTCTCCAAAAGTTTTAAAGAAACGGATAAAACTTGTTCAGGAGTTATTTTCCTAAGACACTCTTTCTCACGCGTACATTCGGGCAATTTAAACTTATGATAACACGGTCGGCACTCGACGTCATATGATAAAATCGGTTTATGTCTTTCGGTTACCGGATACGGTCCGTAAACTTTCTCATCCACCGGTCCGAAAACAAACACGCCTTTTGTTCCAAGCGCGACCGTAATGTGGAGCGGACCTCCATCATTACACACCACAAGCCTGGATTTCTTTAAAAACGCGACGTATTGTTTTATGGACAGATCGTTTCTGACGGCGCTCGGGGCGTGTTTCATCCCACCGGAGACCTTGTTACAAAGCTCTTTCTCCGAGTTGTCTCCGACAATGGCAATTTGAAATCCTTTTTCCGAAAGTGAATCCGCCACGAGCGAAAAATTTTCAGCATCCCAACGTCTCCGGTATGCCTGTTTTCCCCAGCTTGCCCCTCCTCCGGGGACAATCGTAACCAAGCGTTCGGAATCTATACCCATTTTCTCGAAATAGCCTGAAATTTGCGCTATGCTTTCCGCGTCCGCTTCAAGAGACATTTTTTTCTCTAGAGACGGGATACCGGAAGTTTTAAGAAGATCAAGATCATATTCGATAACGTGCCGTTTTTCAAATGCTGTCAGAGGAACCTTCTTCGTCAAAAAAATACCTCTGCCCTTATAATCAAATCCTATTCTCGAGCGAATACCGCTGAGCGCGAAAAAAAGTCCGAACTCCCTGGATAGCGTAAAGTCAAAAACCGCGTCATATTTCTGTTTTTTTATATCGCGAAACAATCCGAATAAGGCTGTAAACCATTTTCTTTTTGAACTTTTCCATAATCGTACGAAATCATCTTTCTCATATACAAAAATTGAATCAATTCCCGGGATATCCCCGGCAATATCAAATACGCGACCGTTACACAAATAGTCTATCGACACGTTTTCGTACGTTTTTTTGAGATTTGTGATAAGAGGCGTAGTGTTTAGAACGTCCCCGATACCAAATATGTTTGCGATTAGGATTTTTTTCATGTTTTACAATTCATCAAATAGTGCTTGACCGCGCTAAACACTTCGTCTACCGTTATCGCGCTCAGGCATTTATATCCAAATGGGCAGTCTCTATCATAACACTTCCGGCATTCCACATCTTTATGGAACACTTTATGGTTCTTGCCGTATGGGCCCCATCTTTTGGGGCCGACACCCGGAATATTCCTTCCGAATATCGCGATTACCGGCACGTCTAATGCCGCGGTCATATGCATGGGGCCGGAATCGTTACCGATAAAAAGATCCGCGCGTTTTAATAATGCCGCTAGCTCTTTTAGGTTCAACTCACCGCAAACATTAAAACCGGTTTCACCCGAGGCGCGTATAATTTCTTCCGCGAGCTGACGTTCTTCCGACGTTCCGACAACTATGATCTCACATTTCGAATGAGACTTTACTTTTTTTATAAGCTCCGAATACCGCGCGTTTTCCCACATTTTTGCGGGATTACTGCTGGCGGGATGAATAACGATTAATTTTCGTGATAAATTCACTCCTTTTTTTAAAAGAAGTTCTTTTACTTTTTCTCCGGAGACGTCTTCACAAACTAATCGCGGAGAAGGTTGTTCAAAATTTTCCAGACCAAGCAATCGAGCGAAATCCATAGCATATTCCGCTTCATGCTTCTTGCCTTTTTCTCTCTCATCCTCTATGGTTTTAGTTAAAAACACGCTCCATTTACGGGAATATCCGACTCTTTCGGGAATCCCGGCAAGAAAAACGGCTAAGTGCAGAATTTTATTGGCATTGAGAACGATCGAGAGATCAAAACGTCTTTTCCTTAAAATGATCGCGAGCCTTACCGCCTTTAAAAGCCATCCGGAGTTTTTTCGCGTATCGGCAATTATTATTTCAGAGATGTCATGACGCCCGGCGAGAATGTCTTTGGAATATAGGGATGTGATAAAAGAAATTTCCGCGTCGGGATATAATTGTTTTACCCCGTCAATAAGCACTGTCGATAAAAGAACTTCTCCTATACGATCGGTCCGCATAATCACTATTTTCGCGGGGAAATTCTTCATACCAAAGTTCGCCTTCAGGATTTAACAAAATCGGTTACATTTTGAATTATATATTCTATTTTTTCATCGGTAAGTTCGGAATAAATCGGAAGCGAAAGAACTTCTTCCGCCGCTTTTTCCGCGAGTGGAAAACTTCCTATCGAATACCCAAGATCTTTATAACACGGCTGAAGATGAAGCGGCACCGGATAATACACTCTGGAAGAGATACCTTTTTTACCGAGATACCTCAGGAGAGCGTCTCTTTCAGAGTATGCTATGGTGTATTGGTGATACGTATGTTTATTGCTTTCCGCCACGAACGGAGTAACAAGATCAAGTCCGCTGAACGCCGCGTCATATTTCTCAGCTATAATTCTTCTTCTATCCAGCCACGCGTCAAGTTCGTTCAGTTTGATCCTAAGGATCGCCGCCTGAAGACTGTCAAGACGCGAATTATATCCGACCTCTTCGTGTATATACATTTGGCGGCTTCCATGTACACGAAGTTCCATTATTCTTTCTATCACTTTTTCATCGTTCGAAAGAACCATCCCTCCGTCACCGAAAGCCCCTAAATTTTTACTCGGAAAAAAACTGAATGCTCCGGCATCACCGAAACTGCCGGCTTTTTTCCCTTTGTAGGAAGCTCCGATCGCTTGAGCCGAATCTTCAATGATCTTTACTCCATATTCCTCATTAAGCGCGCCGAAAGCGTCCATATCCGCGCACTGACCATAGAGATGAACCGGGATAACGGCCTTAACTTTTAGTCTTGTCTCTATGTCCATATCTTTTATAACTTCTTCGGTTTTAGCAGGATCAAGGTTATATGTTTTGGGATCTATATCCGCGAATACCGGACGCGCTCCCAAAATGGAGATAGCCTCGCCCGTCGCGAAAAATGTAAAAGGCGACGTTATGACAAAATCGCCTTCTTTTATCCCCAACGCTTTCATCGCGAGAATCAAAGCGTCCGTTCCGGAAGCGACCCCCGCCGCGCCGCTTACTCCGCAATACGCGCATATCTCTTTTTCCAAAGAAGCAACTTCTTCGGACAACACAAAATATTGACTTTCAACCACCCGCATAAGAGCATTGTCAACTTTACTTTTTATCGATCCATATTGAGCTTTCAGATCTAAAAGCGGTATCTTCATTTTAATTTCCTCGTATAATTAAAATTACCCCCCGCCCACAAGTTTACCTCAATTCCACCTCGTAGGTGGAATCGACCGTCGTTCCACCTCGTAGGTGGAAAAGAACTCCACCTACGAGGAGGAACTTTTGCAGGCTTGCAAGCAAAACTGTTGTTCCACCTACGAGGTGGAATTGGGGGTTGATGGTAATTTTATTTATTATTTTTCTTAAACCATTCGATCGTTCTTTTTAAGCCTTCGTCGAGATCGACTTCCGGACGCCAAGCGAGTTCATTTTTCGCTTTTGTGATATCGGGGCGCCTTTGTTTTGGGTCATTCACGGGGAGGTCCTTAAAAACGATTGAGCTGGCGCTTTTTGTTATTTCCTTTATTTTTTTTGCCAAAGCAAGAACCGTCATTTCCACAGGATTGCCTATATTGATCGGTCCCGCGCCTTCGGACTCCATCAATTTTAATATTCCTCTTATCATATCCGCCACATAACAGAAACTTCTTGTCTGCGAGCCGTCTCCATACACCGTAAGTTCGTCCCCTTTAAGAGCCTGATCAATAAAATTGGGGATGGCTCTGCCGTCAACCGAACGCATTCTTTCTCCGTATGTATTGAATATCCTCACCACTTTCACGTCAAGCGAGTATTTCCTCAAATACGCGAACGCTACAGCCTCCGCGAAACGTTTCGCTTCATCATACACGCTCCTCGGTCCTATGGAATTCACGTTTCCCCAGTATGTTTCCGGCTGTGGATTCACCTCCGGGTCTCCATAAACTTCGGAAGTCGACGCGAGCAAGAAAGACGCCTTGTGCTTTAACGCGAGTTCCAACGCGTTATATGTACCGAACGCGCCGGCCTTTAAAGTTTCTATCGGGTGCTTCATATAATCTACCGGGCTGGCTGGAGAAGCGAACGAAAGGACATAATCTATCTTTTCATTCGCGGGCACCTCTTTCGAGATATCTTTCGTCACAAGCTCGAAATTCGCGTTTTTCCTAAAAGGAGCGATATTTTCTTCGAGCCCCGTTATAAAATTGTCCACACAAATTACAAAATGGTCCGCGTTCAAAAGAGCCTCTATCAAATGTGATCCGATAAAACCCGCGCCGCCGGTAATCAATATTTTCATAAATACCAACCATATTCCCGCATTATGATCCGGATTTCAGAAACCAATCTACCGTTTTTTTCAATCCCGCGTTAAACGTCACACCGGTTTCAATTTTTAAAACTTCCTTAAGTTCTTTAACGTTCGCGATCGATCTTTTAATGTCTCCGGCTCGATCGGGTCCGTAAACTGAGTCAATATTTTTATTAAGAATTTTCTTTATTCCCTCGGCCACGTCTTGAACCGAATGATTCTCTCCACGAGCGACATTAATAACTTTGCCGACCGCGCTTCGGGCGGTACACGCGGCGATATTCGCATCTGTCACGTTCGAAACGAACGTAAAGTCGCGAGATTGCGCGCCGTCGCCATTAATAATACACGGTTGATCTTTCATCAGATTGCGAATAAAGATCGGGATCACCGCCGAATATTTTGATCTCGGATTTTGCCTGGGTCCGAAAACATTAAAATATCTCAAAACTACCGTTTCAAGCCCCATAGTTTCATTAAACACACGGCAATAACACTCCCCTGTAAGTTTACTCACCGCGTAAGGCGATATCGGACCGGGCTTGAACGATTCATCCTGAGGGAATTCTTTACAATTCCCGTAAACGGAACTGCTCGAGGCGTAAATGAACCGTTTAACCCCGGCGTCTCGCGCGTTTATGAGCATATTTAACGTGCCGTTCACGTTAACGTCATTGGTCTCCATAGGCGCTTCCAAACTCCGCGCCACACTTCCCAAAGCCGCCTGATGAATAACGAAATCGATGTCTTTTACCGCGCGTTTTACGTCTTCGGTGTTTCGGATATCACCATGAATAAAATCAACATTATTCTTGAACTCGGATATGTTTTCTTCCGAACCCGTGCTTAAATTGTCAAGTATGCGAACATACTCGCCCCGCGCGAGAAGTTCTTCGGCAATATTCGATCCGATAAATCCGGCCCCGCCGGTAATTAAGTACCTATAAGCCATTTATTGTTCCTTAATAAATTGTTGTAGGGGCACATTGCATGTGCCCGTTAGGGTACCTGCCTGTCTCTTGAAGGGTGACGGAAGGTTCAGGCAACGGGTACAGGCAACGGGCACATGCAATGTGCCCCTACAATTTTACTACGTGTTTGCTTTCTATTTTATTTCTTTTCATCACGTCACGCGTATCGAATATTAAATCGCTTTCACGTGAGATCATCTTATAGTCAACGTCCGTATGATCTGTTATTATCAATACCAGATCCTGTTTTTTAAGCATGGTTTTTGTAAGGCGCGTCGCTTTTTCTTTAATGCCGGCTGTATCGAGATACGGTATATACGGATCATAATATCTTAACTCGACTTTCTTCTTTTTAAGGGCCTCAATAACCTCAAGAGCCGGAGACTCTCTAAGATCATTCACATCTTTTTTGTATGTCACCCCGAGCACAAAGATCTTGGATCCTTTCAGTTTTTTTCCGCGGGCCTTAAGCAGCTCCCCTGCTCTTTCGACAATATGAGCCGGGACATCGCGGTTAACTTTCGCGGCAAGATCGATCATCTTGGTCTCAAACCCGACTTTACGCGCTTTCCATGACAAATACATCGGATCGGCTGGTATACAATGTCCTCCGATGCCGGGTCCCGGATAAAACGGCATAAATCCGAAGGGTTTCGTTTTCGCGGCTTCAATAACTTCCCATACATCTATTCCCAGTTTATGACAAAGCCTCGCGAATTCGTTAACAAGACCGATATTTACGATACGAAACGTGTTTTCCAACAGTTTCGTCACTTCCGCGGCTTCGGGACTCTCCACTCCAACCACTTTTTTAATCACGTTCGAATAAACCAGCTTTCCGAGCTCTGTACCGCGTTTTGAAAAGGCTCCGATAACCTTCGGAATATTCGTAAAATCATATTTCAAATTTCCCGGATCAATTCTTTCCGGAGAAAACGCGAGATAAAAATCTTTATCCTGTTTAAGTCCGCTTTTCTCAAGAGACGGAAGTATCACCTCTCTCGTCGTACCCGGATATGTGGTGCTTTCCAGTATGATGATCTGACCACCGCGGAGATTGCGCCTTAAAGTTCTAGATGCCGCCAAAATGAAAGAGATATCAGGTTCTTTCACCTTTCTTAAAGGTGTTGGAACGCATATTATTATCACGTCACTGGAGGATAACACTTTTTCATTTTTTGTTACGTGAAACTTTCCGGTTTTTTTTATTTTTGCCACTTCACGGGAGGGAATATCATTGATGTAGGAAACTCCGCGGCTTAATTTTTTAACTCGCCGCGCGTCGAGATCAAATCCGTTTACCGTAAACCCTTTTTTAACGAATTCGAGCGCGATGGGAAGCCCCACATAGCCTAATCCAACAACCGTAATAACCGCTTCTTTACTTTTTATTTTTTTCTTAAGTTCAAGATAAACGCTTGTTTTTTTTTCTTTCATTTATTTTCTCCCCATTCCGGAGTATTTAAAGCCCAATTGGCGGAGTTTTTCCGGATCATAAATATTCCGGCCGTCAAGAACCGCCGGATGCCTCATAACTCGCAAAACCCTCTGCCAATCTATTTCTTTAAACTCGTTCCATTCCGTCATAAGTATCACGCAATCGGCGGAATCCGCCGCGTCATAAATATCAACACAATAAGTTACGTCTTCGGCGAGCTCTTTTTTCGCCTTTTCCATGGCTTTGGGATCAAAAACCTTTACCTTGGCACCTTCTTTCACCAATCGCCTGATAATATCGATCGCCGGGGCGGATCTTATGTCATCGGTATCGGGCTTGAACGCCAAACCCCAAACGGCCACAACTTTCTCCGGAAGATTCCATAAAAGATCTTTAATCTTGTTAACGATCCGATCCTTCTGTCGGCTATTTATCTTCTCAACTTCTTTCAAAAGATCGAAAGAATATCCCAATTTTTCCGAGATATGAATAAACGCTTTCAGATCTTTTGGAAAACATGACCCCCCGAACCCGGCTCCGGCCCTCAAAAAATGTTTATTTATGCGCGAGTCCAGACCAATGCCTTCGGCAACGGAATTAATATCAGCACCGGTTTTTTCACACAGATTACTCACGGCATTAATAAATGAAATTTTTGTCGCCAGAAATGAATTTGAAGCGTGTTTAATGATCTCAGCACCGTTAATATCGGTTACGACTATCTTTGTTTCAATGGGACTGTAAAGTTCTTTTAATAATTCCTCCGCTTTTTTTGAACCGACCCCTATCACTATCCTGTCGGGATTCATAAAGTCTTCTACCGCGGAACCCTCTCTCAAAAATTCCGGATTGGACGCCACATCGAATTCACATCCGTTTTTCTTGAACGTGTTTATCGTTTTTATGATCCAGTCGCTTGTTTCAACCGGCACCGTGCTCTTTTCGACAACAAGTTTATATGAATCCATATGTTCGGCAATAACACGCGAAACCTTCTCAACATGACTCAGATCCGCGCTTCCGTCATCTCTTGAGGGCGTTCCGACACATATAAATATGACTTCGGAATCCTTGATACCTGTTTCAATGTCTGAGGTAAACGCCAGCCGTCCGTCTTGGCGATTTTTTTCTACAAGTTCCGCAAGAGCCGGTTCGTATATGGGCATCTCCCCGTCTTTGAGCTGAGCAATTTTACGCGTATCATTATCCACGCACATTACCTCGTTACCCAGCTCGGCAAAACACGTACCAGTCACCAATCCTACATATCCTGCTCCGATTATCGTTAAACGCATAGTATACTAAACTCCTCTTTAATTCAAAATTTCTCCGCGGGACCGCATATTCCAACCCTCACAAACTAAAAAAATCGGCAAATCGCCTGTCAAAAGGAATATAATTATATGAGGGGTCGGGGAGTTTTTCTCCGAACCCTCATCCTGAGCAAAGCGAAGGATCTCTGGTTAATTTTTCAAAAGGGTCTAATAGAGATCCTTCAGCCCTTTGGGCTTCAGGATGAGGAGTCGGAAAACTCCCCGACCCCTCAATTATATCATATCGCCATATCTCCCCGCAAGGCATACCGCAAACAAAATCGTAGGGGCGGGTTTGAAACCCGCCCCTACGACCCAATTCCACCTTAATTCAACCTCGTAGGTTGGTAATAACCTACGAGGTTGGCGGTTTTTATGCACGATGCGCGTATTATAGCCCTTTCTGCCCCGGACGCATCTGACCGGGTTTACGCCTGCTGAACGAACGATCCAGACCGATCGGCAGATCCGGAAAGGCTTTTACCTTAAAGGCGAACCATAACGTATACTGGTCTTTAAAAAATCGGCTGCCTTGCACGTCATAACTTACTTCAAGTTCACAACAATGAAGATCTCTTGTAATGGTTAACTGCTGTTCTTCTATCAAACGAGTCTGAACGTCAAATCTTTCGTATATTCCGATCTTCCATTTGGGGTTCGGAATTATATGCACATCAAACGTAAAAGCGTTTCTTGGGTTAGGCTGCATTTTTTCGTATCTATATCCCATCGCCATATGAAACGCGTCTACCGGCTCGGCGGAAAATTCGATCATACCCTTATCGACCGCCAGATTCTTGCGATCAATTACCATGTTGGCGTCAAAAAACAGCCACTCATACGGATCAACTTCCAGATCGAAGGTGAAATCACTAAATCTGCCGTGTTTCCGATACGGTCCTTTTTTAGCCGCTTCCAACTTACCTTTTTGCAAATGATAAGTGTATTCGGAACTGATCATAAGTCTCACAAGATCCACCGAAGTTAAAGCCCCACTGACGGGTCTTTTGGTTTGTATCTTGTTTTCAATGGAAAACGTGATATTATCTTTTCTCGCCATCGAATCAACACCATCCAACTGCATCAATTCACTCGAATAAATATTGGGCTGTTCGATATGATCATAACTTATGCTCGGAGCCACAATATGCCTGAGTTTATTAATGTTGAGTCCCAAAAAATTCGTATTGACATCAAATATCCTGTACACCCTCGTCGACGCGTTAACTCCGCCGCCAACCGCATTCCGACAAGTGAGCTCCTGGCTCCGTTTCGTGCGGCTGTACATCGTTTCTTGGAACCACCCGTAAGGCGTCACTTCAAACAATTTTAAGTTTATCGGCCAAGAAAGTTCATGTTTCGAATCAAATCTGTTCACGATTTCACACGCGCTCGATTTATTCGCGTATTGTTTATCGAACATGACCATTGAAGACTTGGAACTGTAATAGAGAGGAAGCGATCCCATTTTTTGCTGAGGTATGTCAAATTTTATCTCAGGGATGCGTTGAGTTACGGTTTCAAACTTATGAAATCTGCAATTAGCGTTAAGTTCAAACAAATAGTTTTCCTGCGCGCTTGTAAGAGAAACGTAGTTTTGTGGAATAAGTGAAGTTTCGGTATATTCGTTGTAAAAATAGTCCTCTAAGAAAAACGAGTCACTATATTTATTGAATTCCATCATCCCGACCACAGACGGCTCAAATTCAACGCGGTGTTTCCATTGAAACATTTTTCTTTCGACATATTTAACCTTTTTGCCTTCTTCTCTCTTTTCTCTATCCGGCCATTCGTCCCGAAACGGAGTCGGATCATATGTCCACTTGCCGTTTTGCTGAACAAAATACATACGAAAAAAACCTTCACCCCAACCTTCCGCTTTCAGGTCTTTCATCCTATAGTAAAAATTAGCACCTTCGGCGAAACCTTTCTTGCTTCTATAATCAACAGAAATATCTGCCCGGCTTTCACCGATTATGTATTTTCTCCATGACGAAAGCACAAAATTACCCCAATCGGTACTTTGCCCCGGCATGAACTGAACTTTTGAACGACTTTGTATGATCGGATGATAATAGTAGGGGAAAAAGAGGACAGGAACGTCATCTACATAAAAAACAACGTTCGTGGCAATGATCTTATCGTCCGGAAACACTTGTACCTTTTTCGCTTTTATCCGGTAATGCGGCACGTCAAGATCGCATGTGGTAATGTATCCGTTATGAAAAACATATTCGTTATCGCCGCTTCTGGTGGTTTTTTCAGCTTCACCGAACCACGGATACGCGTTGATCTCGCCGCTAATAACTTGACCTCTTTTCTTGGCAAAATCATATCTCACGCGTTCACCCGAAAGAGTTCCCTCAGGTTCGACAATTCTGACTTTACCGGTACAAAAGGCTTTTCGAGTGATCGTGTTAACTTCTATTTTGTCGCAAGTAGCTTTTACGTCGCCGTATGTAACCACAACATTCCCGCTGGCTACGATCCTGCCGCTTTTTTCAAAATACTCAACTTTGTCTCCATCGACGATTATACGCTCTCCGCTCTTCATCACTTTGGAAAGACCATCTTCATCCGCGAAAGAAACGGCAGAACAGGAGGAAAAAGCGATACACAAAACGCACAAAACCACTGATAAAAATTTGTTAATTTTCAAGCGTAACTGCTTTCGTTTTTTTGTGTACGAAAAACGATTCCAAATAAAACCCAGCGTTATTATAACATGTTATTAAATGTAGGGGAGAATAATCATTCGCCCTTGATGGTATTGATTTTACAAAGGCACTACTCGTAAGGGTAAGGGCACGGCATGCCGTGCCCTTACGTATATCAAATTAATTCCCAATTCGTCACCTGAATTGTGACGATACGCGCCCTACGAATATCCCCCAACCAACATCACGCCCCGCAAACAACATTCCGGCCTTTACGTTTAGCCTTATAAAGCGCCGTATCGGCTTTATCCAAAAGACCTGTCACATCCGTACCGTCTTTGGGATACGTCGCGATACCGATACTTATGGTTGTTTTTATTTTTTTCCCATTCGCGTCAATTTCGTTTGAACCTACGGTTTTACGTAAACGTTCGGCAACACTCAACGCGAGGCGCTTCGTTGTTTCCGGAAGCACCACACAAAATTCCTCGCCTCCGTATCTGGCGACCATATCAACTTCCCTTACCGAGCATTTTAATCGTTCGGATATCTTTCTTAAGACCATGTCTCCCGCCAGATGACCGTATGTGTCGTTACAAGCTTTGAAATTGTCCACATCGATCATCGCGACTGAAAATCTCAAATTAAGCCTGCCCGCCCTTTCAACTTCCTCTTCTAAGCGTGTCATAAGATATCTTCTGAGATACACTTCGGTAAGCCCGTCAATAATTGAAAGTTTCTGGACCTGTTCGTATAATTCCACTTTTCTCAGCTCCAGCGCGACTTGCGGTATAAGAATGCCGAATCTGCTGAAATTGTTCTTTGACGACCCTTCCGTGGCAAGGATCGCGGAAAGTTTATCTCCGACAAAAAGCGGAAATGCCATAAACGTATCCGCGCCAATCTTCATGGAACTGAAAAATTTTTTATTTTCACTTCTTTCGATAAAAAAAGGTTTAAGATCATTTTTTTCGGCGTATTCTACAATTTTGCCATAATTCAGCACTTTGTCACGATCTTCATAATAATTGTCGCCTTTAATGCTTTTTGATATTCCCCGCGGCGGGGTTCCGCCGGCAATAGTTATCAGATGCGTCACCTCCGATCTAAAGTTCTCTTCAAGAAAATCGAATAAAACATCAAGAAGGTCTTTAAATTTGAGCGCGGGAGCAAGTCGTTTCGTTATCTCGTAAAGACGCGAAATTCGGCTCAACTCATTTTCCGCTTTTCTCCCGCGGCGATTTATTCCTTCCAATTCGCTTACAACGGCGGTATATTTTCGCTGACGATCCGAAATATCAAATCTGTAATACATCGCGAATGACGTATACAATTCCTTAACGACAAAACCGCCTCCCGTAAGCGCGCCGATCAGAACCATCAAAGCGGTAATATCAATGACGTTCAAAATGCCCATAAAATGAAAAAATACGAAAATCGCAAAATTTATTCCAAATAACCATATAATGACCGGCAGTGTCGCGATAAAAGGCGCGGCAATAAATACGATCGGGATCATAAACAAAGCAAGATATTCATCTCCTCTCGGAGATAAATGCCCCGCCCAACTGGCGATCACCAGCAGAAAATTCAAACCGAAAATAATAACCGGTTTCAACCTGAACATACCCTATTCTTCCCTCCGGCTTTCGCCTTATACAACATTTCATCCGCGCGCGCGATGAGTTCTTCCTTTCGGCGTCCATCTCGCGGAAAAAGCGAAACTCCGACCGAAACGGTAACAAAACATTTTTTTCGCCGTAAAACAATTGGGCTTGATCCTATCCCTTCCCTAATTTCTTCCGCGAAACGCGTGGCATTTTTTTTATCACAATCGAGCGCCAAAAATACAAACTCCTCGCCGCCGTATCTGGCGACAATGTCTCCGGCCGATGAAATAGACTTTAACTTTCGAGCGATCTTTTTTAGCACCATGTCTCCCGAAATGTGTCCGTATTCATCGTTGAACTCTTTAAAATTATCAATATCCAGCATAAAAAGAGCGAATGTGTTCTTGCCATTACCCAGTTCCGCTCTTTTAATTTCTTCTTCAACGCGTTCGGTAAAATATCGGTGGACATAAAGCCCGGTTAAACTGTCTTTTATTGCCAGCTCTTCTGTTTGACGATAAAGCCTGGTGTTTTCCAAAGCAACCGCCGCAAGTTCACCTATAATATCGATAAGGCGGAATTCGTGCTGAGTGAACGCGTCCGCGCGAGGAGAATCCACACGGAGCATTCCAAGAATACGCCCCTCGATTATGAGGGGCTTTATCATCAGAGACACCGCGTCATCTTTTACTTCGTCAGCACCGAGAGAAAATCTGAAATCTTTTTTTACATCCTTTACCAAAAGACTTTTCATATTTTCCCTGACCCATTTATTAAAAATTCTCCCTTTTCCCCTAACTTTAAATTCACTTCGCCGCGTTTTCTTTACTTCTCCGGCGAGTTTAAGCCGCCTTTCACCTTCCTGCACGGTGAAAAATAACACCCTGTTATTTTCACCGAACAAACGAAAAGTCTCTTCTGTTACGATTTTTGTAATGCCTTCGGCGGAAAGAGAAACACTTAAACTATCCGCGATATTTTTAAGTTTCAGTAGGCTTTCTATCTTATTACCCATAGTCAAAACTTCGCCGGATCTATTTTTCACATGTTCATGCAATAAATTAACATCTTCTTCGATCTTTTCTTTTGAAACCGTGTATTTCTGTTCGGATATCCCGATCTTTTTCGAAATATAATACCCTATATAACTACTGACAAAAAAAGCCAGAATGAGCACGCTGTAATAGTAGGGATCCATGTCGGTCAAGGGATTATACAAAAAGATCATTGTGATGAGAAAGGAGGCTAATCCGCCGATAACACCGAATACGCTCCAAAAAAACATAACGAGGAGACTCATCATTATCATGATGCTGATAATGATGAGTTCCAAATGCTGAACGCGGCTTGCTAAAAATGGAACAAGCTTGTGAAGGCTGTACAAAAGCCCGATAGAAAGGCATCCGACAATAATTCTAAGGAAATTTCGTTTTGTGAAGGGGGTCATTAAAAACTCAAACTATTGTTTTTTCCGTCGAGTTATCAAAAAAATGAACTTTACTCATATCAAAAACAATATCCATATCCTGATTTATTTCCGGATTCGCGTCTCCGGAAACTCGAGCGACCAATACGTTACTGCCGGTGTTCATATGTATATAAACGTCCGAACCCAAATGTTCAACCACCTCACACGTCATCGTGACCACATTTTCCGGCGGAGCTTCGGAAACAAAAAGTTTATCATATATGTCTTCGGTACGAACACCGAGTATTACATCTTTTGACACATAATCCTCAAGCGGTTTAAACATCTCTTCCACGATCCTCACGCGAAAATTACCTTCGTCAAAATACAATTTTTCGTCTTTTCGCATAATTCTTCCGTTTAAAAAATTCATCGGAGGTGCACCGATAAAACTCGCGACAAACTTATTCAGCGGCCGATTGTACACATTGGTGGGAGTATCTATCTGTTGAACTATACCGTCTTTCATAACAACTATTCTGTCGCCCAAAGTCATAGCTTCAGTCTGATCGTGAGTGACATATATCATCGTCGCCTGCAGTTTTATGTGAAGCCTGTGAAGTTCCGTCCGCATCTGCACCCTCAGTTTCGCGTCAAGATTGCTGAGCGGCTCGTCAAACAGAAAAACCATTGGTTTACGAACGATAGCTCTTCCGACGGCAACTCTCTGCCTTTGTCCACCGGAAAGTTCTCTTGGTCTTCTCTTAAGCAGATTTTCCAATCCGAGAATACCCGCGGCTTCGGTCACTCTCGAATTTATCTCTTCTTTCGGATATTTTTTCAATTTCAATCCGAAAGCCATATTCTCATAAACCGTCATGTGAGGATAAAGCGCGTAATTCTGAAAAACCATGGCAATATCCCTGTCTTTCGGAGGAATGGAGTTAACTTTTCTGTCACCGATATACACATCTCCGCCGGAAATAGTTTCAAGACCCGCTATCAACCTCAAAGTCGTTGATTTGCCGCATCCGGAAGGTCCTACGAGCACAACAAATTCTTTGTTTTCCACACCGAAATTTACCTCGTTAACAGCAACCACTCCGCCGGGAAAAGTTTTAACTACATTCCTTAAACTTACTTGTGCCATACTGCCCCTTTAATATTAGTTGGAAACACCACTTCTATATACAACACCACAGCGTAAATGTCAATACCGATCGTGTTACAGGTTACAGGTTACAGGTTTCAGGTTAAAAGCTTTGTTTAGCGTGAAACATGTAACATGTAACGTGTAACATGAACCAACCTCATAGGTTGATCGATACCCTACGAACGTACATTCTGGTTCGCCCCTACGTTCATCTGAAAATAGTCCATTAATTTGCAAAGTCTTTCTTTCAGGTCGTTCCTATGAACGATCATATCGATAAAACCGTGTTCCAGCAAAAATTCGGAACTTTGGAATCCCTTCGGAAGCTCTTGTTTTATCGTTTGCTGAATAACTCTGGGACCTGTAAACCCTATGAGCGCTTTAGGTTCCGCCAATATAATGTCGCCAAGCGAAGCGAAACTTGCCATAATACCGGCCATCGTGGGGTTGGTAAGGACTGAAATAAAAAGACCGCCCGCTTCATCGAACCGCTTGAGCGCGGCGGAAGTTTTTGCCATCTGCATAAGAGAGATCAACCCTTCATACATCCTGGCTCCTCCACCGGAACCCGAAACGATTATTAACGGCACTTTTTCTTTTTCGGCATGTTCGATAAGACGCGTGATCTTCTCTCCCACAACCGACCCCATCGATCCCATAATAAACCGTGAATCCGTAACAGCCAACGCGACTCTTTTTGAATCTATCTTTCCCTCTCCGACAACAGCCGCGTCTTTGAGACCGGTTAGTTTTTGGTCTTTTTTTATTTTCGTCGGATACTCACTCGGTCCCTTAAACTTCAAAGGATCCGCGCTTGTCATATCCTTGAACATTTCATCAAAGGTTCCCGGATCTAAAATGCTCTTTATACGTTCGTAAGCGCTCAGGCGAAAATGATAATCGCATTTGGGACAGATCTTATTATTGGCTTCCAACGTCTTGGTATAAAGCATCTCCTCGCACCCGGGACATTTGGTCCAAAGTCCTCCGGGTCTTTCTTTCTTTCTATCTTTATCGAATTTTGGTTTTTTTGAAAAAAATCCCATAATTTTGCGTATGCCATTCCCGTGGAGGCGGGAACCTCTTCCCGGTTATTGTTCACACGTAAATTTGTTTATCACCAGTCCCGTCAGCAATTTCGGATAAAAATATGTAGACTTTTGCGGCATCATTTCTCCGAGTTCCGCGACAGCCTTAAGTTGTTCCAGACGCGTGGGTCTTAAGAAAAACGCCGCGTTATGACTTCCGTCTTTCACAATGGCAACAGCATCTTCCGCGCGCCTGAGGTAAGCAACATTTCCTTCGGTGCCTTTAACGGCCAATATTTTATCCAAAACCGCCGAATGCAAAATGCTTACATCCAAACTTTTCCACTGGACCGATCTATCTTCACTGATAAGCTCTATTAGTTTCTCATTATCTTTTGATTCCATGAACAAATATTTTTCGCCGTTAAAAAAACCGAACGCGTAATCCTTAAAAGCACCGCCCTTAAGCTTCTCAGCTAGATCGGTAAGATCACAACATTCGGAAACTGAAAAATATTCGTTTAATTTTGATCTGATCTCATTTTCATCGATCTCAGGCATCGATTTTATAATTCTGTGCGTGGCAAAAACCGTCAGGGCCTCCTGAACGGATAGATCTGAAAAATACATCATTATATAATCGGCACACCCGTCATATCCCGGAGAATTCCTTTTGAGATCTCTATACGCTTTCGCGACTTCATACCTGTGATGCCCGTCGGCGATAAACACTTTTTTGTCCGCCATTTCGGAACAGATCGCGTTCACCGTCTCTTCGCGCCCGAGACGCCAAAACTTATGCCCGACACCGTCAACTTGAATATCGATGACGGGTTCCGCTGAGATCATTTCTTTTTTTAACATTTCCGTTACGCGTCGGGCGCCATCGTATAAACTGAATATCGAACTCAAATTACCACGAACCTCTTTGATCAAATTCATTCGGTCCGCTTTAGGTTTAGCCAATGTATACTCATGAGGCAATACCTCATCACCTTCGGCTTCGCCGATCTTCATAAGAGCAAAAAAACCGATTCGCTCTCGCCTTTTACCATCGACCTTATACTCTTGAGAATATATATAAAACGCTTTCTTTTCATCCCGCGCCAGCACACCTTCGGTTTCCCATTTCTCTAAAGCCTCGCTCGCGCGAGTGTATTTATTACACTCTGGAGAATCTCCCTCGGCGGACTTGGACAGAATAAGCCTGACAATGTTATAACCGCTCTTCGAATACAGCTCATCCCGCTCTTCCGGCGATATCACGTCATATGGAGGCGCGACAACCTTCGAATAATCATTGCCGATCTTTTCCGAATCGTATATCAATCCCTTGAAAGGTATTATTTCCGCCATAGCACGAATCTTCCCACTGTTATTCCGAAAACAACTCCGGCAAAATTAAAAAAAATGTCCCACGCGCTTGCGTCTCTCGATGGAACAAGACATTGGATCAATTCCATTAAAATACCATATCCACCGGTCAATATCAACGTAAATAAAACTATTTTCCTCCTTAAAAACCCATCCGCGCGCAAAAAACCTCTTAAGATCAATATCGCCAAAACCGCGTACACGACAAAATGCGCCGCGGAATCAATATGGCTCACCTTGACGGTGGGAATACTCTCTGAAGGCAATATTGCCAGCGCAAAAATTATACCCGCCCAAACAACGCTCGGTATCCATTCAAATATCCGACCCCTGCTCGAGTTATTTTTGGGGATTTGATTCACAGCACGCACACTTTTCCGTTTTTCCGCATGGAGCGGGTTTATTTTCTTTTTTTTCGGGTGATTTTTTATAATCGGTCTGATAAAATCCTTTGCCTTTAAAAATTATACCCGCCCCGGCACTGATCAGCCTTCGCGCCGCGCCGCCGCACTTAGGACAATCTTTTAGAGTGCTGTCGGTAATATTCTGCATCACTTCAAACTGATTTTTGCAATCCCCGCATTCATATTCATACGTAGGCATTCTTATCTCCTCCGGATTACTTTGTTGGCTCGTTAATAGTTGGCTAGTTGATAGTTCATAAGGGCACGGCATGCCGGCGCCCTTCATGTTCCACAATCAACTTGCGCGTAATATTCGTCTTCTTCCCATTTGGCGGGATTATAAACAATGTATTCTCGAACACGGTTTAAATCGGGTTCATTACGAATAACATGTTCGTAAAAATTGCGTTGCCAAAGACGGGCACCGGGGGTATTACGCATCGCATTGATTTGTTTGGTTGAACCATATTTAAAATATGCAACAATTTGACCCAACGTAGGGGCGCGGTTTCCGCGCCCTTTTCCCGCCGTTTCATTATCAGGGCGGGGAAACCCCGCCCCTACGTTATTATCGTCATTTTCACCACCGATCACAATTATGCCATGCATGTGGTTCGGCATTACGATGTGTTCATCCAATTCAACATGTGGGAAATGTTCGGGTATTTCATTCCAACATTTATCAACAATTTTTCCACAATCACTTAAAAACATTTCACCATTTTTCACAACGCCGAATATGCATTTATCACCATGCGCGCAAATCGACACATCATACCCGCCTGTTTGCGCGTAATCATAATCTTTCAATCGGATTGATTTCCTATCCCCCGGCATAACACCAACCTTTAATCACCAATCATACGCCATTTTCGTAGGAGCACGGCACACCGTGACCTTCATTGCAAAACAACACCGATCTCGTAGGGGCGCGGTTCCCGCGCCCTTTTCCCGATTAGGGCGGGGAAACCCCGCCCCTACGTAAACATTCCTTTCATTTTATCTACAAAACCTTTTTCTCCGGGAGCCGGTTTTTTTCCTAAACTTTCTTCGAATTCTTTTAATATTTTCTTTTGCCGAGCATTAAGTTTTTTTGGAATGTTCACTTTCACTTTAACATGCTGATCACCTTTTGATGATGAATCCAATCGCTGGATACCTTTACCTCTAAGCCGAAAAACATAACCGCTTCGAGTACCGGCCGGAATGGAAACAGCGACATCCCCGTAAAGTCCGGGAACCGTGATGTCATCGCCTAAAGTGAGCTGAGCGAAAGAAACTGAAATTTCACAGCCGACATCAATCCCTCGTCTTGAAAAAAACTTGTGAGGCTTAACCTGGATCGAGATATAGAGATCCCCGGGAGGAGCTCCGTTTAGCCCCGATTCTCCCTCACCGGAAAGACGCAGTTTTATTCCGGAATCCACTCCTTTTGGAATGGTCGCGGTAATTTTCTTCGTAACTTCTTTTCTTCCGGTACCTCCGCATTCCAAACACGGCTCTTTTATTGCCTCTCCCGCGCCGCCGCAAGCGGAACACGTTCGCGCGATACTGAAAAATCCGCCGGATTGCCTGACTTCGCCGCTGCCGCCGCACGTCGCGCAAGTAACTTTACTCGTTCCCGGTTTCGCGCCGGTTCCACTGCAATGCGAACAAGTATCATATTTACGCACCTTTATCTGTTTTGACACGCCTGTAACCGCTTCAAAAAAATCGATCTTGATCCGATATTCCAAATCACGCCCTCTCCGCGCGCCGCCGGCGGAAGACGTCCCGCCGAATCCAAAAATGCCTTCAAAAATATTACCGAAAGCTCCGCCGAACACTTCCCTAAAAATGTCCGATGGGTCGTGAAACCCTCCGCCTCCGGCACCGTATTGAAAGGCGGCTTCTCCGAACTGATCATACTGCCTTCTTTTGTCCGGGTCACTGAGCGCCTCATACGCGTGAGAAATTTCTTTAAATTTCTCCTCAGCTTCCTTATTCCCCGGATTTTTATCCGGATGATACTTGACAGCAAGCTTTCGATAAGCCTTTTTCATCTCATCCGCCGAAGCGCTTCTGGACACGCCCAATAATTCGTAATAGTCTTTGCTCATGGTTTTTGTTGGTTCGTTAATCGCTAGTTTGTTGATTGTTTAATGTGCTACACGCCACATGCTTCACGTTTTTAATTGTCATCGTGGGGCTCCCCCAAAAATGTCATCCTCGCGAACGCGGGGATCTATAAGTCTAAGAGACACACTATATTACAGATCCCCGCGTTCGCGAGGATGACAGAAAAAGGTGTTTTGCGACAGACCCATCATTCCACCTACGAGGTGAAAATGGTTTTCGATTAATTAATGAATGTACGGTAAAGGGACAGGCAGGCCTGTCCCCTACGAATTTAGTTCTTATCTTTGTCTTTATCGTCGTCGACTTTGTAGTCGGCGTCTACTACGTCTTCTTCTTCTTTCTTTTTTTCTTCTCCGCCCGCGCCCGGAGCCTGTTCGGCGCCGGCGCCAGCGGCACCTTCGGCGGAAGCTTTGGCTTGCGCGGCTTTATAAACTTCTTCCGACAATTTGTGACTGGCTTTCTGAAGTTCTTCCTGCGCTTTTTTGATCGCGTCTATGTTTTCTGAAGTTAACGCTTTTTTTGCCCCTTCGGCGGCTTCGGTTATTTTCTTTTTATCATCATCGGAAACTTTGTCTCCATAATCCTTAACCGCTTTCTCGGTCGCGTATATCAAGCTGTCCAGCATGTTGCGCGCTTCAATAAGCTCTTTCTTTTTCTTATCTTCCGCTTCATGATCCTTCGCTTCTTGTTTCATGCGCTCTATATCTTCTTTCGACAAGCCGCTTGATGATTCAATACGGATCGACTGTTCTTTTCCCGTAGCTTTATCTTTCGCCGAAACGTGCACGATACCGTTGGCATCAATATCAAACGACACTTCTATCTGAGGAATGCCTCTTGGCGCCGGAGGGATCCCGATAAGGTCAAATTTTCCAAGCGTCCTGTTTCCGGAAGCCATTTCTCTTTCCCCTTGCAGAACGTGAATTGAAACCGCGGTTTGATTATCCGCCGCGGTTGAAAACACCTGGCTCTTTTTTGTGGGTATGGTGGTATTCTTCTCGATAAGTCTTGTCATAACGCTACCCAGGGTTTCTATCCCCAAAGATAACGGCGTAACGTCAAGAAGAACAACATCCGAAAGACCTTCATCACCACTCAAAACGCCTCCCTGTATCGCGGCGCCCACCGCGACAACTTCATCGGGATTGACTCCTTTATGCGGTTCTTTGCCGAATACTTCTTTGACCGTTTCCTGAACTTTTGGCATACGCGTTTGTCCGCCAACAAGAATGATCTCGTCAATGTCTCCGGCGGAATACCCGGCGTCCTTAAGCGCGTTATAGCACGGCGTTTTCGTTCTTTCAACAAGCGAATCCACGAGTTGTTCAAGTTTCGCGCGGGTTAAAGTCATAGTCAAATGTTTTGGCCCGGAAGAATCCGCCGTAATGAACGGAAGATTTATCTCCGTCTGCAAATTGGAAGAAAGCTCACATTTTGCCTTCTCCGCCCCTTCTTTAAGCCGCTGAAGCGCCATTTTGTCATTACGAAGATCTATTCCGTTATCTTTCTTAAACTCTTCCGCGATCCAATTCATAACTTCCTGATCAAAGTTGTCTCCGCCCAAATGCGTATCACCATTTGTGGCTTTAACTTCAAAAACGCCTTCTCCAACATCAAGAATGGAAATATCGAACGTGCCTCCGCCAAGATCAAATATTGCTATCTTCTCATTTTTCTTCTTCTCAAGCCCATATGCCAAACTCGCGGCAGTCGGTTCGTTGATAATTCTTAAAACTTTAAGTCCCGCGATCTCACCCGCGTCTTTGGTTGCCTGCCGCTGTGAATCGTTAAAATACGCGGGAACCGTTATAACGGCTTCGGCAACTTTCTCGCCCAAATAATCTTCCGCCGTCTGTTTCATTTTCTGCAATATCATCGCGGAGATCTGAGGAGGTGTGTATTTTTTACCGAACGCGTCCACAACAACGTTTCCGGAAGAATCTTCATCCACTTTATAAGGAACTATCTTTTCTTCCTCGGCAACTTCGGAATGTTTTCGTCCCATAAAACGCTTAATGCTGAATATCGTGTTATCCGAATTTGTAACAGCCTGACGTTTAGCCGGCTGACCGACGAGTTTCTCTCCGGTTTTTGTGAAAGCAACCACACTCGGGGTGGTTCTTGTCCCTTCCGCGTTTTGTATAACTTTCGGTTTTTTACCTTCCATTACCGCCACACAAGAATTAGTAGTTCCCAAATCAATTCCAATGATCTTTCCCATTTTTCTCTCCTCCCTTTGATAACTTTAACTTTAAAATTTGTCTCAATTCCTATACGTCCGAATCAACATTCTTTGCCACTTTCACCTGCGCCGGGCGCAAAAGACGTCCGTTCAGCGTATATCCGGCTCTAACTTCCTCAAGTATAATTCCGTCCGGATGCTCTTTTGTCGGTTCGGCAAATACCGCTTCATGAAAATTCGGATCAAATTCTTTTCCTTCCGTTTCTATCTTTTCCACACCGCGCTCTTCAAGAACTTTATGAAACTCTTTTTGAACAAGTTTGATCCCGTCCATAACCGCGGCTTTATCTTTCGCGGTTTCCATCGCGGCAAGCGCCATATCAAAATTGTCGACGATAGGAAAAAGCTGAGCGATTATATCTTCGTTGGCGAACTTTCTATGTTCAGTTTTTTCTTTCTCCATTCTTTTGAGCGTATTTTCATATTCCGCGTGAACTTTAAGCCACTTATTATGGCAAACCTCCCGTTCTGCCGCTTTTCGTTCCAATTCTTTTAAATCTTCTTCCGAAACTTTAACCATAACTTTCTTTTTCTTTGCTTGATTTTTGTCTTTCATTAGTTTCTCCTAATAATTGATCTCTTCAAGTTTTGAACTTATAAGATCCGACAGACAACTTACGACACGTATCGCGTGAGAATAATTCATCCTGGTATGCCCTATTATGCCAATCCTCCCGACGGTCTTTCCTCCGAAACTGTAACCTGAGGTAATAACACTGCAATTGTCCAGCATCCTATTCTTATTTTCCGCACCGATATAAACCTTAACGCCGCCAAAGGGAAGTTCTTCCCGCATAAACCGCGCCAGATTTCCGCGTTCTGAAAACATCTGATACAAATTTTTGGTAACATTGACCTCTTCCGAACCAATGTCTTCCATAAAATAATTCAGCCCTTCCCAACACAATTCATCGTCATCAGATTCATCAACAACAGAATCCAACACAAAAAGAGCGTCCTTTGCAAACCGGGAATCATCATACCGGCATTCATCTGATCTCATATCCCGAACGGCATTTTTCAATCCATCCAAAACGCATGATAAAGATGTTTGGCTGTAATTTCTATTAATAAAATTCGCGATCCTGATGAGCTCGGTTTTGTGAATATCCCGCTTGAGTTCAACAACATAGTTTTTTACATCATTGGACATCATAACAAGAATGGCGAGAATGGTGTTAGGCCCCATCTTAACAAGTTCGATATGCTTTAAATAAAAATTTTCTATCCCGGGCCATAGAACAACCCCGGCACTTTGAAGTTCACGGCTCAAAACGTAAGACGTTTTTACCAATACCTCTTTTATGGTGTCGATCTTACGCGCGTATTCTTCCGCCAGTCTTTCAGATTCACGCCTTTCGAACTGTATGTGAGCCTTGATCCTGTTTACGTATTTCCTATAACCGAGTTCGGTGGGAACACGTCCCGCGGAAGTATAAGGTTGCTCGATATAGCCTTCTTCTTCAAGTTCAGCCATAATGTTTCTGACCGTCGCGCTTGATATATCGGCGTCCATTATTCCGGCAACCATTTTGGAGCTGACAGGAACACCCATTGAGACATAAGAATGCACAATGTGCCCCAAAACACGATACTTTCTCGTTTCTCTTTTGTTATTGCTGGTTGTCATATTCATACTCATAAAAAATCCTCTAAAACATAATTTTTAGCACTCACTGAACTCGAGTGCTAAATTATAGCATCTTCCAATAAAATGTCAACCAAAAGTTCTCGATAAGGGCACGGCATGCCGTGCCCTACATTTTTATGGTCTTCAACACGGCACATTTAATTTTTTTGGGCACGCGCGCCTTTATAAAAACACCATTTTCGCGGTAAACTTCCCGTTGTATCGTACCTTTTTCGCGTATCATTATCATGGCGGCATAACATTTATGCGGAATAACAAGCTCTATGTCTTCGGTATCTTTATCCATTAGCCGCCGCAGGCGCTCCAATACGTCTTCCAAACCTCGTCCCTTTAAAGCTGAAATCAGGAACGAATCCGGGAACCGGCGTTTGATCCGTTTCAATTCGTTTACATCTGAAATTTTATCGATCTTGTTAAATACCGTAAGAATCGTTTTATCCAAAACTCCAAGTTCTTCCAACACCTTAATGACGGCCGCTTTTTGCTCTTCAATACGATGATCACTCGCGTCTATAACATGCAACAACACATCAGCGCGAACAACTTCCTCCAACGTTGCCTTAAAACTTTCGATTAAGTGATGCGGCAGGTCATTCAAAAAACCCACCGTATCGGAAATGAACGCGGTCTGTTTACTCCCAAGCGATAACTTTCGAACGGTAGGATCAAGCGTGCTGAAAAGCTGATTTTTTGTTGCCACACGCGCGTTCGTAAGCGTGTTAAACAAAGTTGATTTCCCGGAATTGGTATATCCGACGAGCGCGGCGGTTATTCGCGCTATTCTTTCGCGCTGACGATGCCTGACGCCGCGGCGCGCGGTAATATCGTTTAAAGATCTTTTAAGTTTTCCGATACGCCCGCGAATACGCCGGCGGTCAACTTCAAGTTTTTGTTCTCCGGGACCGCGTGTCCCGATCCCGCCGCCAAGACGCGAAAGCCGCACTCCTTGGCCGCTTAAACGCGGCAAAAGATACAGAAGCTGAGCAAGTTCGACCTGAACTTTACCTTCATTTGATGAAGCCCGCGCGGCAAATATATCCAATATTAATTGAGTTCTGTCGATAGTTTTAGCATCAATAACTTTTTCCAGATTTTTCTGCTGGGTCGGAGAAAGATCATTACTGAAAATAACAACATCCGCTGACTCTTCCCGCACAAGATCCGCGATCTCCGAAACTTTGCCTTTGCCAACAAAAAAATTCGACGTTACCGTTTTTCTGCGACAAATGACTTTACCGGTGATCTCCACACCGCGAGAGACGGCAAGGCGCACAAGTTCCGCCTGCATACCCTCCGCTTCGAGAGACGTCTTTCCCTCAACATGAACCGTCACTAAAACAGCTCTTTCGCGTTCGTCCGCCGTAACATGAGTAATTACACCCATAAATTCACCAAAGATATTACCTCGCTCACCGTTATTGCCTTCATGCAAGGCGTAACATTTCCATCAAGACACTTTTTTTTATCTTCCATTCTGTATCCTGGATAAAAATGACACGGTCCGCATTTAAATTCTTTTCGGATCGCTTTATATTTTCCAACTCCGGTGGGTCCGGTATGCGCCGGAGAACTCGGTCCCATAAGCGCTATTACCGGTATATTAAGCGCGCGTGTTAAATGCAAAATACCCGTATCCAAACTTAAAACGCCCCGCGCGCGGCTAATAACACGCGCCGCGTACCAAATATCGCGTCCCGCGAACGGTATAACTTTTCCGGTATCTTTACAATTTTTCATAATATTTTCAATAACCCCACGGTCATTCTTACTGCCTGTAATAAATACACGCGTTCCTTTGTTTGTAACAAAATTAATGATCTCCGCGAATTTTTCCGCTTCCCACGCTCTAAGCGGCAGATATTCCGTACATCCTGGATGAATAACAATATATTTTCCCGCACGATCTATTTCTTTGTCTATACCTGATCCAAACTTCCTCAAAACATCTTCAGGAAAACGAAAATCCATTTTAAGATCACTTTCTGAGACATCCGCGCCCAAAAAGTCTTTCAACAAAAATAACTGGTTCTCTATCACATGGTTCTCATAGGAATACTCGTTCTTCTTATCCAAAAGATCGGAACAAGCATATCCGTCATAACCGATCTTAAGAGTATCCTTATCGGTTACATCATCCCCAAACCTCATATATTCACGATTAGATTCCAAAATAAAACACATATTATATTTATTTTTCCGGACTAACCGTTTAAACAAAAATCGCCTTATTATTCTGACTGCTTTACGATATTTTCTATATACATACACATTGTCAATGTACGGATTCGCGCGTACTGCGAACTCGGCATGCGGCGACACAACAAAATCTATTTCCGACGACGGAAACATCCCTTTAAGTTTTCTGACCAAAGGCGTCGTCATTAAAACATCCCCGATATTCCCTATTCTGATTATTAATATTCGATCCATATTCGCTTTTTTGTCTACGTAGGGGCACGGCATGCCGTGCCCTTTATCTAACGTTTCATTGTTAGGGCACGGCGTGCCGTGCCCCTACGATTGTTTAATTAAAATCTCGTTCACGATCTTTTTAATATCCCGATTAGCGTCGATCCACTCGATCCGCCCATCCGAGCGAAACCATGTGAGCTGACGTTTCGCGTAGTGCCGCGTATTTTTCTTAAGTTCTTTTTTTGTCTCTTCCAAATTCATTTTCCCGTCCAAATACGCCTCCGCCTCTTTAACACCAAGCGCTTTGGACGCGGTCAAACTGAGCGCGCGTTTTTTTAGAGCTTTGACTTCTTCAACAAGTCCCTCATCAAACATCGCCTCAACCCGAGCCTCAATACGCGCGTATAACACGTCTCTGGGCAAACTTAATCCAAACATCCTGCAATCGTACTTATTAAAAATTCCGCGCGAGTCATTTTTTTTATCCGTCAGTTCCCCCCCCGTAAGTTTAAATATTTCAAGCGCGCGTACGATCCGCCGCACGTCGTTAAAATGTAACACTGCGGCCGTTTCCGGATCGACCTTCTTAAGTTCGTTATGCAAATAAACATTTCCCTTTTCTTTCGCGAGTTCTTCAAGCGCGCGCCTAAGTTTCACATCTTTCTCCGGCGCGGAAAAGATCCCATCCAAAAGCCTTTTCACATAAAGCCCCGTACCTCCGACAAAGATGGGAACCTTCCCTTTTTTAAGGATCGAACAAATGGCTCTAGTGGCCATTTCAATAAACTTCACGGCATTGAATTCTTCTTCAGGCGAGATAACTTTCACAAGATGATGCCCGATAGCGGGATCGATCACGCCTTGCGTGATTATGTCCATATTTTCATAAACCTGCATGGAATCACAAGATATAATTTCCCCATTCAACCTTTTGGCAAGCTCGATCGCAACTTCAGTTTTCCCCGACGCCGTCGGGCCAAGAATAAAAATAATTTTTTGTTTCATAATAGCTTATGTTAGGGACACGGCATGCCGTGCCCTTACGTAATATTTGTCGTCTTCCCATTTCGCGGGGTTATAAATGATGTATTCTCGAACACGGTTTAAAAAAGCATTCCTCCTGTTTCTGATTATCATTACCTACAACCTATCCAAATTTTTTAACACTTTATTCAAGATATCGGTCAGCGACATTTGCCCCTGATAATACAATGCGGCTGTTTTCTTATACTCTTTTTCGAATAATTCTCTCGTTTCTGAATCATTTAACAAAAAAGCTTCTTGTTCAGATAACGGAAGTTCTTTTTCTTTTCTGGGAAATCGTTTATTCTTATGTTCTTCATATTTTTGTGTTCCTATAAACTTCTGAACAATGTCTTCATCTAAAAGACACGCAACATCATAATAATGTCTTATAAAATTGGCAGACATTTTTCCTGTTTCTTGCTGTTGACGAAACTTGGTTGCAATTGTCTGCAATTTTTCAACAAAGGTAAATCCGGGATGATAACACTTCACATCATAGGCTTTATTATCTATAACATCCACCTTCTTTTTCTGTGCAAAATCTAGGGCCCATGAACTGACCTTTAACAATTCATTAGGTGTTACATCATCAAAACCAGCCTCCAACAAAACTCCTTCTTTCAAGCCTTCTATAGGGGGAAACGTAGATTGATAAAAAAGCCGAATACCTCCGCTAAAATAAGTCTCATTATCAAATTCCGTATCACGAACAATTTTATTAACTCCGTCAATCTTGATATTCTTTGCCAACCAATCGTAATATTGTTTCCGGCTTTCACAATGAGCAGACATGGTCTGATTCCTTCCTATCTTCACATCCATATTCGCAGAAGGTTCAATACGGATATCTATGTCCTCGGAAAAACGATGGATAATCCCATAACCTTTTGATAGCGAAGTTCCTCCTTTAAGTTCAAAATCAAAACCATTTTGCTGTAAACCATACAAGACATGCATGATCCAGTAATCTTTTTCTACCAGACTACTATCGATGCCTTTTTCACGCTCTACAACTCGTAGAAGCTGTTCAAACTCAGGATGGTTATGAAGATAATCAGACATGCGCTAAAATTTCCTCCGATATCCATTGATTAAACAAAGTCTTTGTTCTTTCCCCCGCGTACGCATTAACAGCTCTCTTCATCCGCGCTTCAGGTTCTTTCAAAACTTTTTCTTTAACCTTTCTCAAAATATCCTCCCTATCTTCCGCTAATTCGTTTAAATTATTCATAAGATCAACAAACAAAAACGCTCTAGACAAATCTTTAGGGAATTTATGTTTTAAACGAAAATCAAACACTTTTCCTCCCAGTGTAAACAATCCATGCCGTTTATGGTTATAAACAACTCTCTTATTGTACAACTGTGTTGTTCCAACTCCTAATGAATTATAAAAGTTAGGTGAGTTTAAAAGGAATTTACGGCTTTTTATAAAAACGCGCACAAGCTTTTCATCTTCTGGCGGCACACTTCCAAAAGATGCTTTCACCGGATAGTAATACAATCCCGGAGACACCTTTTGCAGAGTTTCCTCTTCAACAAGTTGCTTTAAATGTCTATCCACAGCATTTGACCATTGCTCAAGATCACTTCTGCGATAAACTTGTCCTGGTTTTAAATGTTTTTTCAGTTCTTCAAGTGCTCTCATCTTGCCCCACCTCCCTACACTACAAGTATAAAACATTTTCCGCCAATATGCAAGTTTTTTAATTTAAATTCCATGCACTTATACATACAAACACAACTTCATATACCGAAATTACCGAACCTGTATATTTAAACAAAATGAAGACACTCCTCACAACCTCATTACACAAAACAGGTTACAAAAAATCGCTTTTTCCTTCATTTTTCCCATTCCCGCATATCAACGTATTATTTACATTTTAGAGCAGGTTTTGAACCTGCCCCTTATTGTCACAATTATAGTTCTTTCACACACCGCCCCTTAAGCGTATGCGCGCTCGCACCCGTAACTTCCACCTTAACGATTTGTCCGATCAAACCCTCGTCTCCCGGAAACACGCACGAAACATTATTCCTCGCGCGGCCGGTCATCTCATCTTTTGACATTCTGCTCATTTTTTCAACCAACACTTCCTGTCGACTCCCGAGGAGCTCTTTATTTTTCCTATATGAAATTTTCTTCTGAATCGCCAAAAGTTCATTATTCCGCGTCTTTTTAACTTCTTCTGAAACATCGTCAACCAAACACGCCGAAACTGCCGGCGAGCGCGGGGAATATTTAAAAATAAACGCCGAATTATACTCGATCGTTTCCATCGCTTTTTCGGTTGCCTTAAAATCCTTTTCTTTCTCCGACGGAAACCCGACAATAATATCCGTACTTAATCCAACGTCCGGGACCATGCTTCTCAACAGATCTATCTTATCGAAATATTCTTCGCGGGTATATCCGCGATTCATCAGATCCAACATTTTGTTGGAGCCGGACTGTAGCGGCAGGTGCAGACTTTCACAAACTTTATCCAAATCCTTTATCGCGCGAAACAAACTTTTATCCGCGTCTTTGGGATGACTAGTTGTAAACCTTATCCGCGACACTCCTTCAATTTTATTCACCGCTTCCAAAAGTTTGGGAAATTTAATTTTATTCGTAAGCCCTTTTCCGTAAGAATTTACATTCTGTCCCAAAAGCGTAATTTCCCGCGCGCCTTTTTGAACCAGTTCTTTTATTTCGTTAATGATCTCATTTTTAGGCCGTGACACCTCACCTCCGCGCACAAAAGGCACGATACAATACGAACAATAATTGTTACACCCGTACATAATGTTAACAAATGCCGAAAATCCGCCGCGCCAATAAACATTACCAACCTTTTTACGAGGCCTCTTCTTATTTTTGACAGCTAAAACTTTATCTTCGCCCGAAAAAACCTTCTCAAGCGCCTCCCGGATACTGTAGATATCACTCGGCCCCGCAACAATATCAAGAAACGGATACTCTTTAAGCAACATCTCCCCATGACGCGCTCCCATACATCCCAAAATTCCGATCTTAAACTCAGGATCCTTCTTTTTACGCGCCGCAAGCTTACAAAGATTCCCGATCACACGATCCTCCGCGTGCTGACGCACACTGCAAGTATTAAAAAGCACCACATCCGCCTCTTCCTGCGACGCCGCCATCTCATATCCCGCCCCCAAAAGCACCTCCCAAATAATCTCCGAATCCCGCATGTTCATCTGACACCCGAAAGTCTTAATGAAAACTTTTTTCTTAACACTTTGGTTCATAATATGTTACACCCTTTCCAAAAATTGTATACACTGAAACCCTTGAAGACGTTAGTACCAGATATATATGGCTATTTAATAAGTCCTTTGCGATTCGCAAGCGGCAAATCAAACGAATCTCTGAGAAAATTCATATCCATTTTCGGAACATAATCAGGTTTGGCGCTCTCCATCCCTTCCATCCTATTTATTAAGACTTCCAACTGAAGCCGCCCTTCTTTGGTCTTTGCGGCTTGCCTTGGCGTTCTACCGTCAAGATCAGGAATCTTTGAAGAAATCCAATCCTTTAGATAGTATTCCTTCTGCTTCAAAATCAGCGCTTTTCTTATCTCAGGGTTGGTATTGATCCGGCGCTGTTTTTCCGAGAACTTACGCATTTCTTCCGGTGACGGTTTGGGCATAGCGGCATGATCTTTGCTGTTAATTCTTTCAAAAGAAACCAGTTTTCCAAGACGCCTGGAAAGCTTATTTTTAAGCTTGATCGCCCGTTCCAGTGAATTAGCTGTACCCACTATACTTTCACCTTTAATATGTATCCAACCAAGGATTGTATTTTCCCAGGATTTCATCCTTCGATTACCTTTTTTAGACCAAATCCAGCAGTCATTTTCATTGTCATAATCAACTCCCTTTAACCTTGAGAGCTTATTCCGAACCATGCCTTTGTCAAGAATGTTAAAAATCACCTCGGAAAAACGCACTTTCTCCCCGTCTGTTGTACATAAGACCGGTTTTGTTCCTTTGTTTGGCAATATTTCTTCCGACAAAATATCTTTGTTTAGATGCATTAAAGTGCCTTTGTATAAATACTCGGCCCAAAATCTTATAGCACCCTTAAAAGCATCACGCGGGATCTTGAATTCGAGTGATCTTGTGCTCGCATATTTTTCAAATGTGCTTATTATTCCTTTTATAATTTTCACAAAATTTCTTTTTGCTTCGTTTTCAAAAACAAAAGGCTGTCCAAAATAATACGCGTCTTTGTCCGGACCGACAAAACGCGCATGCCATATATCACCCGGTTTCGCGTCATCCTCCACAGAATCTCCCACGCGGCTAACCGCCCATTCGCGTCCGGTTACCAGTTCTTGAAAACAAATTCTGTTCCCGCAATTTTTTTTGATCTCGTAGCAAGTAGCGTAACTTTCTGAGAGCTCAATTAAAGCCTGCCGAACCTCACCTGTGGATTCTTTGAAGATTCCTTCTCCCATTAATTTTTCAATTACCGTACACTGATCGATACCAAAACGGTTGTCAAAAAGGAACCAGTTAAAGTAAAAACTGTCCGGCAAGCCATATTCCGTCCCCGGCTTGAATCTCTCTTCAAAATCCCGGCACACTCTCCTAAGGTTTGTTCCCAATTTAGGATCGGATTTTAAACCTTCCGAATAAAGCACCACACTACGGTAAATATCAAAATAGAAATCAAACTTTGTCCCGGTTACGAAATCATCCGGCATCGACGCGACAATATCTTCCATATTTGAAGATACATTGCCCCCGCAACATCTTTTGAACTTTTTCCCGCTACCGCAAGGGCATGGTAAATTGCGACCGATTTTTTTACTCATGTTTCACCTCTTTTTTTAAATAGGGACAGACACTATTTTTTCAACTAATACCAACAAACTCAATTATCTCCTCGACATCAGCAAACTTCATGTTCCTCATCAATTAAATAGTGTCTGTCACTATTTTACCTTTGAATATAAAATCACCGAGAAAGAATACGGTATCTTCGGGTTTCACCCTCTCGTTATGTTTACGGATAATCACCTCATTCATCTCCTCAACCGTCTCAAACGGCCGATTGCAATACCGAATGATATTGGCATGCGAAAAGTGATAATCCGATGCCCACCAGTAGTTCATTGTTTTATCCTGTTAATTTCTTTTTCATTTCGATAATTTTTTTAAATAATCTATGCCTTTTTTGGTCAAACGATACTTTTGCAAACGGCTTTTAGGCTTTTCAGGGATTGTTAATTCAATATGTTTTTCATCTAATAGCTTCCTAACAACCTTATTAAGTTGCCCGGATACTTCCTTTTGACCAAGTCGTTCAGACAACTCAGACTTACTTAATGCCCCTTTCTTCAACAATGTGTGAACACGATCCGCCAGCGACTCTGGCTGTGACTCTGGCTGTAACTCTGGCTGTGACTCTGGCTGTGACTTAGGCTGTTTTTTAGCTTGTTTTCGCCAAATCGTTAAAGCAAAAAAGCCTCCGTCGATCTTAAATTCAGGCTCACGAATACCTGCTTTTTTACACCGTTTAACCATGTCAACGGTGCCACTACCAGCTTTTTCAATATACTTAGTCAGAAATAATGGCTCTGCAATGAGCGGATTATTTGGCTGACTGGCATGGGGTAAAAGTAATTTTTCCAAAGTTAATGGTGGATGAATAGTCCCGGGATTCCAAATCTCCACACGATCCGGAAAAACCTGAACTTCTACACTCGCATTGCTGGTATAATCACGATGAGCTATCGCATTCACGATTCCTTCAGCAACGACTTCTTCGGGTATATCATAATCAACAGGTGCTTGAGGCCCCTTAGCTCGGGTCCCCACTGAACGGTTCAGCTTTGACATAACAAAATCAACCGCCTGATCAGCTAAATCAAATAGCGTTCCTTTATAAATCTGATAAGAAGGTATCGGTTTGCGTTTTTCCAGAGTGTGAAAATGCATGCATTTGACTTCGGAAGAAATCATAAATTTTTGTGGATTGTTACCAAACAACAAAATAGCCGCGTGACTAGGCTTATTGTTGTCTAAAAGATTTAAATGATTTAATGCATCTATTACCGGTGTTGAATCAGACAATTTATAATTCCTTGAGGTGCGAGCTTTTGATAAAAACCAGCTAATTTTTTCCGAAGAAATGTCGTCTACAGTCGCATTTCGACAAGCAGACGCGTCAAAAGGACCAGTAACAATCTTGCCGTCATAAATAAGGCGGTTTATTAAACTCGCATATACAGACGCGAATAATTCTGGCTGTGTATCAAAGCGGCGGCGAATTAGTTGTTCCCCAGCCGATTTAATCAACTTAGCCATCTTGGGATGTCGTTTAGAATCATCCAGTCCTTTAACATATATCAGTCTATGTTTTCCAAGCTCAGTAGCTAAAAGAAATTCTCTATGCGTCGGCGATTGTCCTTTGCTATCTTCATATCCATATTGATTTCCAAATATTCCAAGGTAGACATCACAGCTCTTAACCTCATTTAAATATAGATCTTCTGCATGTCGATCGTTCGCTGGCTGTGCCTCCAATAAAAACACCTCAAAAAATTGCCCAAGAAGAGGGTCGCCATGAATATAGTCTTTTAAAGCATGGCGCTCATTCTGAAGCTCCTTCTGCACACCGCTAATAAATATCTCATATTTCATTATGATTTACCCCTTTTTATTGCCTTTGCAATTTCCGCATCTCGTTTAGCTAAATACTTCTCCACATGATACTGTTGAATCTTGCTTGGGGTGGTTTTTCCGTTAAACCATCTGCTGACTGTCGAAAAAGCAACGCCCAGCTCTTTTGCCAGATCCTGCTGTGTGATTTTATTTTCTAAACGATATAATTCTAATTTTTTAATAATGTCCATGGGGTATCACTCCTCTTATTTTGACAGGATTACCTCGTTTGCACATATTGCATCTTATAGCACAGATTCACGCTAAAGTCAATGTTAAACTCCCAATGCAAAAGCCGTGGTTTATATTAATGCTCTTTTGTAAATATACGCTTGTCATTAAAAGACCATATCAAACCGATATTTGTCAGAAAAAGTATACAGTTTTTCTGACAAGCTGCCTGCACCCTAATGTTCACTCAACCGGTAATGTTCACCAAGCAGTGAACATTAGGGGTAACTTTGTCCGCAGTTTTTAAATATGCGGCGAAGGTTACCAGAACAAGTCCTTTCCAATAAAAAAGTTATGGAAATTGATCCCGGAATTACTTCCGTAAATGTCTTATAAGCCAAAATGTCCACTGTTTAGTGGACATTTCATAGGAGTGGACATTTATCCTACTCACTGGTGAGCCTGATTTCATATCGCAACCCTATGAGGTCAAATAATAAACTTATGCCAATTTTAGTAAATATGTGGCAAAAGTCTATTGGATAACTATTTATATGAGGGGTCGGGGAGTTTCCCGACTCCTCATCCTGAAGCCCAAAGGGCTGAAGGATCTCTATAGATTCTTTTGGAAAATTAACAATAGATCCTTTGCTTTGCTCAGGATGACGCCGTGGGCCTACTCCACCAACGCCGAAGCAAGCGACATCATTGACTTACTATAAATCGGCCATCGGCCATCCGAAAGTCTTAATGAAAACTTTTTTCTTAACACTTTGGTTCATAATATGTTACACCTCTTCTAAAAATCGTATACTACCCATTCATTAATAGGGACAGACACTATTTTTTCAACTAATGCCATCAAACTCAATTACTACCATTGGCCATCCGCAACAAATCTTTTTGTGTTTCATGAACACATGACGCGATCAGTTCAATAAAAACAGTATCGTCTTTGTGCGCCTTTTCAAGCGCGCTAATGTATTCCGCCCGTTTAAGCGGTGGTATGATCGCAATAATGTATCCTGCCTGCATAAGCGCCAAATTCATTAAGAGTCTCGCTACACGTCCGTTGCCATCAACAAACGGATGAATAAACACAAATTCTTTATGAAGTTTCGCGGCATAAACTACAGGATGACTTTTCTTTTTTAAATCGGGTAAATTCTTGATAAATTTTGTCATCATGCCAAGCAGCGCGTCCGGTGTAGGCAAAGAATACTGAGATCCGGTAATAATAGCTTGAACAGTTCTATATGACCCCGCGTCCTTTTCATTTATGCGATGATAAAAAAGAGAATGTAATTTTTTAACATCGTCTTCCGTTATTGTTTTCCCGGTAGCAAGAGCGTACATATGATCAAACGCGTCACTGTGCCCGGTTGCTTCATAGTGATCTTTTAACGGCTTTCCTGCAATAGTAAGACCATCCTCAATGACGACTTTTGTCTCTGATATCGTAAGAGAGTTCCCTTCAAGCGCGTTACTGGAATACGTAAGTCCAACACGGAAATACTCTTTTATTTGCTGGTTCATTTCACTTGCGAATGACCGCATTTTGTTTATTTTCGCTTGAGCCTCGTCAACCTTAATTAATATGTCTTTCATACATCCTCCATCCTATCCTCTTTTAACGATAGTACATCATTCGCTTTTTTAGTATACTATTGTCTAATACCTTATCTGCGCCACTTTCTCCAACCACTTGTTGGAGTTTTACAATTATTCCGACACCTCGCCCTTCTTCTCTTCCCTTTTAAACGCTGAAACAGCGGAACTGATCTCATTAAACGAAACCGGGTAATAGTTCCAGACTTCAACTGACAAGTTCACAATCAAGGATTTATCATTTAGGCGCTTTACCTTGTAATGCTGATGCACGTGCCCGCAAAAATTAAGCGGTACGTCAGGGTCGGCGTTTTCCGGTCGATGCGTCATGCAGATATTCTTTGATCCGTAGTACATATACATCTTGGTGATAATCGTTCTGAGACTATTGTTTCGATCGTGATTGCCTTTAATAAAAATAAATTTACCGTTAAGTTTTTTCTCAAAATCACGATAGCTTTCTTTTTGCCCTTCTTTTCCGCCTTTTCCGCCGGAGGCGGATCCGCCTTTGGCGAAAAAGATAAAGTCGCCAAGAAAGAATACGGTATCCTCGGGTTTCACCCTCTCGTTATGTTTACGGATGATCACTTTGTTCATCTCTTCAGCCGTCTCAAACGGTCTTCCGCAATACCGAATGATATTGGCGTGCGAAAAGTGATAATCCGATGTCCACCAGTAGTTCATTGTTTTATCCTGCTATATTCCTTTTATTCTTGCGCTTAGTCTTCCGCCGGGTCTTCTTAAATTCTTTGTCAAGATACTCTATTTGCGCTAACAAATATTTTTTCAGTATCGTCCATTCATACACTTTGAGTTCCTTTCCTCGATATTTATCATAATATTTTTTGTTTAAAACCTTAGGGGCTTCTTCGATTTTCATTAACTTGCCTTTCCAAAATACCAACGCGTACACATTGCCGTTATGAAGCTCTAAGGGAACACTCCAACCGTTAAAATATGGAGTTTCATTGTACGGAGAAAGATTATCAAGTTTCTCTAATTCTTTCTTGCCCATTTTGTTTAATGATTTACCTGAATCATTATGTCTAAGAAAAAATGTTGTCGTTCCCATAATTACCTACTCCTTTTTGCAACTGATTCGGCAATCCGCCGTATAGATCCTTTGATAAATCCGATAGATCGTTGATGACCTTGATAAAAAGCTTGTTATTGCTTTCAAATTTTTTAGACAATATTTTTGCCTTCTCTTTTCAACGTCTTTGGATTATTCCAATAGGCACGTTGTGTCGCGAAAAGCGCATATATTTTTCGACATGGGTGTTCTATGATACGGTTGCAAGCTTTGCTCTCGCGGGGATATCTGTTGACTCCAATCCGGGTGTTTGTCCGCGCAGATCAAACTCAAGCTTAACGCCTTTCTGAAAGATCATGCAGTAAGTGGAACCTCCAAAATGAAACATGCCGATCAGATCTCCTTTTTTTACATGTTGACCTTCATAAACCGTTATCTCGTTTGATGATACGTCTGCCATACCCACAAACAGTAAACCCATCAGCCCGATATCAGGATTGTCCGCCTCAATTAGGATCAAAGCCCTGGTCGCCACTGCCGTCAAATAACCTTGCGACGCGTTCGGGGCGACCGGATCAAAGCCGACCTCCAGGTCTGCCGCGTAGTAAGAACCATCTATGATCTTAGTTTTAACTATCTTGCCGCTAAGAGGAGCATGCCAACAGTGATAATCAAGCGCGCTAAGATACGCTTGATAAATGGTGCCGCCGACAAACTGTTCCACAGAAGGATCATTGTCAAGCATATGAAGAAGAGAGTAAGGTTGTTTTTTTATCCAGAACCTATCTTTGAATTGAACATCTGTCGCAAGATCATATGGCGCCGATTCGCACGCATTGATGACAACCGCGTCATTTTCCGGATCCGCGATAGGCCGCGCCCCTTTACGTAATTGCCTGGTAAAAAAATCGTCCCATGAACTAAAACCGTAATATGGCGCTTCGGGATCACATTGAAAATCTTTCTCGAAATCAGGCATAGCCTTCAGCGCGTCGGCGCCAAACCATCCGGCAGTCGGATCATCGGTCAATACGTATCTGGAATCGGGAGAACTTAAAAAAACAGCCCACTCGTGCAGGATCTTTTTTAGCTGTTGATTAACTTCCGGGTTCAGGAAAGCAGCCGCTCCCGCGGGGGTTCCCATAACTCCGATCAGCGCGTCATTGATGGGACAACCAACATTTCCCGTCATACTAAATTCCGGCGCCTTGGTCAAAGCCCGGTTTAAAAAGGAAAGCATCTGGTGATAGTCTTTGATCTCGGTTGCCATTGCGGAGTCACCTGATTCGACCGCCGCAAGATTAGCCTGTTCAAACATTTTATTGAATAACATGTATAATTCCGGATCTTCTTCGATCAGCAGTTTAAAATCGTTAACAACGGGTGATAAAGATTCCGTTTTTGGAGATATTGCCGCTTTTGTTTCTGCGAACGCAAAAAACATAAAGGAAAAAATGACGAGAAAAACCGCGATAAAAGCGCATTTTTTTACATATTTTTTCATTCCAAGCCTCCTTTTTGATTTATAGGGGCACATGCAATGTGCCCCTACGGGCTTACTCGCATTTTAAGTTTCTCCGTAAGTCTTTTTAATCTTTCGGAACAGTCATATTTTTCCAAGCGGACGTCTATGATGGTTGGAGAAGTTGTGTTTTTCTTCGCCCGAAGAAGAGCGTTTGACAATTCTTCTTCTGTCAGAACCGTATATCCTTCACCCTTTCCGATAATTTTAACGATATCCGCGTACCGCCAAGGCTGGATATCATTAAACTTTCCGTCTATCATGGGACGAAATGTACCGTACCCGCCGTTATTGAAAACAATTACGATCGGGCTGAGTCCGTATCTCGCGCCGACGGAAAGTTCCACTCCCGTCATTTGAAAAGAACCGTCTCCGACCAAGACAAGCGGTCTGCGGTCCGGCGCGGCAAACTGCGCGCCGATCGAGGCCGGTACGGCAAAACCAATTGAGGCATAATATGCCGGAGAAATAAATTCGGTCGCCCCGTGAACACATAGATCAAGCGAGCCGAAAAGCGGGTCTCCCGGTTCAGCGATCACGGTAGTCTCGTCATCTAAAAAAGTATTTACGCAGGCAATGAGGCGATCTACGGTTATTTTTTTGCCGGGCTTCGGAATAAACGGAGCAAGTTCATATTTTTTCGGTTTAAACTTTATTTTTTTTGTCATTTTTATGGACTTATTCAAATTCTCAAGAAAATGTTTCATACTTACGTTCAGATAATTATGATGTTTCACTAAGACACTGTTCGGCATCATCACAATGCTCTTTTTGATGTCTATGTGATGGGTAAAAATACCGGTGGCGAGATCCGTAACAAATGGTCCTAACGCAATGACGCAATCAGAATTTTCCACGGCTTTCTGCACGTGCTCGGGGCTCATTCCCCCGGCATATACGCCGATATACTGCGGATGGTTTTCCGATACCAGTGATTTGCTTAAGATCCCGGTCACGAACGGGAGCCCCGAGCGCTTTAAAAATTCCAAAAATAGCGGCTGTAAATTGAAACGGTGCATTTCAGCGCCGCCTATTATTATGGGCCGTTTCGCGGACTTCAGCATATCCAGGACCTCTCGAAGGGCTTCACTAAGAGCCGCCTTATCCAAGGTTATCGGTTCCGCGGAAACGGTTAAATTGGATTCATCTATTTCCACATCAACCATATCGCGCGGCAATTCAATATAGCCCGGCCTTTTTGTTTCTTTTATTTTGGCTATGACACGATTAATTTCAAAAGCGGCGGTTTTGGCATCACTTAGAACTGTCTGCGCACAGGTCATCTCCTTAAAAACATTGAGCTGAGTTTCAAAGGAACGCACTTTATGGTGAAGAAGCGCGTCATGTTCGCGCTCCGCCACACCCGGCGCCCCGCTTATAACAAGAACCGGCGAGAGTTCCGCGAAAGCCTGCGCTGTGCTATTGGCAAGCTTAAGCCCTCCGACCCCGTAAGTCACGCAAACGGCGCCGAATCCCGCTACTCTAGCGTAAGCGTCCGCGGCAAAACCGGCCCCCTGTTCGTCACAAGTATTGATCAGTTTAAGACGGCTTTTGTAAAGCTGAGAATAAAAGTTTAGTACATAATCTCCCTGTATACCGAAAACATGTTTTAGTCCGGTTTCCCGCAGTTGTTTAATAAAATATTCGCCTATTTTCATAGATCGTATCCTCCTTCTGTCCTGTCATTAACAGAAACGGACATATATTTTTTATTACCAAGGCAGGCACATGCAATATGCCACTACGGGTTCGGCATGATAAGGAACGCGTCATAATTTATGAAATATCCATACGGGCACATGCAATGTGCCCCTACGATTATGATTACGCCGGATTGACATCATTATAATACATATCATGGTCTTTCCGTTTCATATGTCTTTATCATTTTTTCTTTTTGCTTTCGCTTCAATTGCTTTATTCTGTGCTCCAATTTCATCGCGTAAGCTAGATATTTATATTTTTTGCTCCAGACCACACGAACCGGTCCGCGCCCTCGAGTATATTTCGCGCCCGGACCTTTCCCGTTATGCGCCTTAATACGACGTTCCAAATTGCTCGTATAACCCGTATAATACGTCCCGTCCCGGCACTCGACAATGTATGTATAAAACACGGTTCCACTGCGTTTAACGGTTCGTTTCATAATAAATTTTTATCGGGCACATGCAATGTGCCCCTACTTTTTATATTTTTTGACCAATTCCAGATTTGCGGATATTACGCATTTCGCGAATTTTTTTAATTCATCATCGACTCGTTTTAACGATCCTACGTCTTCCGCGCTACTGATAGAACTCGCGGAATCTATCAGTTTCCCGGAAGGAATGTCAATATTTTCCACAACCGCCAAATGTTTAATGCACACCTCATCACCAATTTTTGTCTTAAACACAACCGATCCAAATCCGATAAAACAGTTTTTACCGATCACGCACGGTCCGTGAACTATTCCTCCATGCGCTACCGATGTATTTTCCCCTATTGAAACACCGGTTCCATGAAGCGCGTGAATTATGGCCCTATCCTGAATATCACAATTATCCCCTATGATAATGGAACTTTCCGGCTCATCCGCTCGAATAACCGCACCGGGCGCGATGAAAACATTCTTTCCTATGGTCACCGCGCCTATAACAACCGCGGTAGGATCGACAAAACTGCTATTATCAACACTCGGTGAATCTCCATGAGGATTAGGTTTCAGCATAATATGTTCCATTCCTTTTTTGTTGGATCTCTACGCGCCTATTGGTTCCAATATTCGCATTTCACATTTCCGTCAATTTTATGTGATCGGATTCTATCTGTATTAACGCGCGAAAAAATTCCTTAATTTCTTTCTCCGGCGTCCGGGCGCTTGCCTCGCCGTAAAACTTAACGGCGTTTTTTTCTCGTCTTGCCGCCTCTTTTATGTTTTCTTCATCGGAATCAACCGCCTTATCCGAGCCGACAACGGAGACCGGTTTTTCTATACCCAAATGTTTACATATGGCCGAGGCGTGCTCTCTTTCAACTTTTGAAAGCCCTTTGAACATACTCGAAACATACGTGTCACGGCTTCTCTCGGAAATCGCCTTATAAAAATTTGTATTGTTTATCTCCAGATCCAACGCCGTTCTCAAATCCTCTTTCGTTGCCTCTCTTAAAACGTCACTCCTCAGCAATTCCCATTCCTTCGCCGAAACAAAATAATCTTCATGAGCGCCGCAAAACGGACAGCTCAAAGGTTTTGCCTCTCCGAGATAAACTTCACCGCAAACTTGACATCGAAAAACCTTCATAACTCCCCCCCCCCTCTCTCTCTTCTTTTAAAAGAATCATCTATGTGTGCTATTTAATGTCTTTCATCGCTATATTAATTCGTTTAAGCGCCGTATTTAATTGAGGGGTCGGGGAGTTTTTCTCCGACCACTCATCCTGAGCAAAGCGAAGGATCTCTTGTTAATTTTCCAAAAGAATCTATAGAGATCCTTCAGCCCTTTGGGCTTCAGGATGAGGAGTCGGGAAACTCCCCGA
>JADHWG010000031.1 GCA_016783605.1 Candidatus Omnitrophota bacterium
ACCCCTTTAGCGGTAGGTGGTTAGGGATAAAAGGATGTACCCTTTTATCTCTATCCACCTACCGCTAAAGGGGTTACAAGGGGTGTCCCCAATGTCAAACAAAGCCAGGAGGATATCATGCGTTCGGATCAGATGAAAAAGGGGCTTGAAAGGGCGCCGCATCGCTCGCTTTTTAAAGCAATGTCATATACGAATGAAGAATTAGATCGACCGATAATCGGTATCGCGAATTCGGCGAATGAGGTGATTCCCGGACATATTCATTTAAAAGGTCTTGCCGAAGCCGTAAAAGCGGGGGTAAGGATGTCGGGGGGGACTCCGATGGAATTTAACACGATCGGTGTGTGTGACGGTATCGCGATGGGTCACGCCGGGATGAAATATTCTCTTCCGTCACGCGAAATTATCGCTGATTCCGTTGAGATCATGGCAGAGGCGTATCCTTTTGACGGGCTTGTTTGTATTTCGGATTGTGACAAGATAGTGCCGGGAATGTTGATGGCAATGCTTCGCTTAAATATTCCAGCCATACTTATTAGCGGCGGACCCATGTATGCCGGAAAAATAAAAAAGCGCCCAATTGATCTTATTTCCGTTTTTGAAGGAATTGGCGCGCGTACGGACGGAAAAATTACGGATAAAGAACTTGCCGAGATCGAAAACGAAGCGTGTCCGGGGTGCGGTTCATGTTCGGGTATGTTTACGGCAAATTCCATGAACTGTTTAAGTGAAGCGCTTGGGCTGGCACTTCCGGGTAACGGAACAATTCCCGCGCCGACGGCAAAAAGACTAAGATTGGCAAAAACGGCCGGAATGAAAATTTTACAGCTTGTAACTAAAGACATAAAACCGCGCGATATCGCGACAAAAAACGCGTTTCGGAACGCGATCAGTGTTGAGATGGCGCTTGGAAGTTCCACTAACACGGTACTACATCTTCCGGCAATCGCTAATGAAGCCGGAATGACATTGGATCTGAACTTATTTAATGAGATAAGCTCAAATACGCCGAATTTATGCCGCATATCTCCTGCCGGAGAAAGTCATCTTGAAGATCTGGACGCCGCCGGCGGTATCCCGGCGGTAATGGCGGAATTGAATAAAAAACGACTGATAAATACGTCTCCGGTAACCGTCGCGGGTGTGACCGTTAAAGAAATTTTGCATCAAGCTGAGAATCTTGACGCGCAAGTGATTCGCTCAATAGATTCTCCGTATTCAGAGGACGGCGGTTTAAGCATTCTTTTCGGTAATATTGCTTCGCTCGGAGCGGTGGTAAAGAAATCGGCAGTTGATGAGGCGATGATGGCGCATGAAGGACCCGCGAGAGTGTTTGATTCGGAAGAAGACGCGATGAAAGCGATACTCGGCGGAAAGATAAAAGAGAATGATGTGGTTGTCATAAGGTATGAAGGTCCAAAAGGCGGACCGGGAATGCGGGAAATGTTGGGGCCTACTTCAGCGATTGCCGGTAAAGGTTTGGCCCGAACCGTCGCGCTTATAACGGACGGCCGTTTTTCCGGAGGAACACGCGGAGCCGCGATAGGACATATTTCACCCGAAGCGCAAGAGGGCGGAGTGATCGCGATAGTTAAAGAAAAAGACAGGATCCGTATAGACATTCCCAATAAATCCATTGAACTTTTAATTCCGGAAGATGAAATTCAAGAACGCCTGAAGAAGTGGCGTCGACCGGAACTGAAGATTAAAAAAGGTTATCTGTATCGCTACGCGAAACAAGTGACCTCCGCCTCTACAGGAGCGATTTTTCGATAAAAAACGGGGACATTCCAAATCACTATGCAAAAATACAAATATTGTCCTATGTGCAGAGGAAAACTTGTAAAAGGTTTTATGGACGGGCTTAACCGGTTTGGCTGTAAAAAATGCGGATGGATAAACTATATCAACCCTCTGCCGGTTATCGCGTGTCTTGTCAGTAACAAAAAAAAAGAACTTCTTTTGATAAAAAGGAGGGTGAAACCCTCGATAGGTTGCTGGGCGTTGCCGGGAGGATTCATAGAATTAAATGAAACTCCCGAAAAAGCCGGCGTGCGTGAACTTTTTGAAGAAACCGGAATAAGAGCGACATCCGGTCGTTTGATCGGTGCGGAGCTTCAAAAAAGCGGTATGTATGGTTATGTGTTGGTAATAGGTATGGAATTTATCGCGAAAAATACAAAAACCATACCCGGCGACGACGCAATGGACGCGAAATTTATCCCCCTAAAAAAACTTCCCAAAATTCCATTCAGGAGTCATAAGAGATTAATCTCCGCTTGTAGGGGTACATTGCATGTGCCTTAACCCGAAAACATTAACCTGCGAGGTTGGCGTTTTCGGGTTGTTTGTGTTGCAATTGTAAACTCATGGTGGTATATTGGTTTACAATATGAGGAGACTTACTCTTGACAAAATATTATCTATGCCCTTTGATGAGTTGATCCTGACCGCCAACAGGGTTCGGCAGAAGAATTGCGGCGGAAAGGTTGAGGCGTGCGGGATTGTGAACGCCAAGAGCGGTTCATGTTCGGAAGACTGTAAATTTTGCGCGCAGTCAGCGCGTTATTCAGCTGATATCGGGAGACACCCTTTGGTTTCTGCCGCTCGAATGGTCGAGGCGGCAGAGCAAGCACAGGTGAACGGAGCAACGCGTTTCGGTATCGTAACAAGCGGTAATCGGCTTTCGCCGGGAGAGCTTGAAATTATTGCAAAAGCCATTAAAAGTGTTAGGCAAAATTTGGATATATTGCCTTGCGCTTCACTTGGCTGTATTAGTGAAAAAGGACTTATCGAGTTAAAGAGAGCCGGTCTCGTTCGATATCATCACAATCTGGAAACCTCCAAACGTTTTTATCCTGAGGTAGTAACCACACATAATTATGACGAAAGGGTGCGCATCGTTAAACTTGCGGTGTCTCTCGGGCTTGAGGTGTGTTCAGGAGGTATTTTCGGCCTGGGCGAAACTTGGCAGGATCGTATGGACTTGGCGAATTTGCTGAAAGAACTGAATGTTGACGCGGCGCCTTTGAATTTTTTTATTCCGATAAAAGGGACGCCTTTTGAAAATAAAGAACCGATCTCTTCCGCTGACGCGGTTAAAATAGTCGCGATATTTCGTATAATACTTAAAAACGCGGATATTAAGGTCGTTGCCGGACGAGAAACGATACTCAAAGATTTTCAGGCTCTTTTGTATATGGCCGGCGCGAACGGGATGATGATCGGCGGATATCTCACGAAACAGGGACGCTCTTCGGCTGATGACAAAGAGCTGTTGGGACAAGTGCGGGAATTATGGAACTAAAAATAAAAAAATTTCTTAAAAATCGCCAAGAACAAGATCTGCTAAGAGATCTGAACGTGGTTTCTTTTTGTGACGAAGGAAAGATCCGTATTGGCGAAAGAGAATATATAAATTTTTCGTCAAATGATTATCTTGGATTGTCAATGCACTCTGAGATCATAAGTAAAGCGCGTCAGGGCGCGAATATTCGTGCCGGCGCGACCTCGTCCAGACTTCTGACCGGCACAACTTCTTTGCATCACGCATTAGAAGAACACCTCGCGAAATTTAAAAAGAAACCGGCTTCTCTCATTTTTAATTCCGGGTATCAGGCGAATGTCGGGATCATAAGCGCTCTCGTAGGTAAAAATGACGCGGTTTTTTCAGACAGATCCAATCACGCGAGCATTATTGACGGGATCCGGCTTTCCGATGCAAAGCTGTTCAGGTTCCGGCATAATTGTGCCGCGCATCTTGAGGAACTGTTGGAAAAAGAAAGACATAATTACCAAAACGCTCTTATTATTGCAGAAACCGTTTTCAGTATGGATGGAGATATCTCTCCCATTAAAGAAATAGCGCGTCTAAAAGAAAAATATGATTTGGTGATCATGGTTGATGAAGCGCACGCGACAGGCATATTCGGTGAAAATGGCACGGGGATATCTGAAAAAGAGAATGTAACGGATAAGGTTGACATAATTATGGGAACGTTCAGTAAGGCTCTGGGCAGTTTCGGGGCATACGCGGCGATGTCGGAGAGGCTAAAAAAATATTTGGTCAATACCTGCCGGAGTTTTATTTATTCTACGGCTTTGCCTCCGGCGGTCATTGCCGCGAATCTTGCCGCTCTAAAAATTATTAAAACCGAACCGTACCGAAGAGTTAAGCTTTTAGAGAACGCGGACCATTTAAGAAAACGTCTCATGGAGGAAGGATTTAAAACAAAAGGAAATACACAGATTATTCCTCTTATGGTTGGTGAAAACGCCTCCGCGGTTTCGATGAGTGAATTTCTGAAAAGAAAAGGGTATTGGGCGGCCGCGGTAAGACCACCTACGGTTCCAAGGGGGCAGGCGCGGATTAGGCTTTCGGTATGTTTTCATCACGAGCGCGAACAGATAGATAAGTTTATAGAAAGCGTTAAATTATGGATAAGAAGATCATAACGGAAAATTTTTCCAAAAATGCGGTAAGTTATGACGAGCATTCGAAGATTCAAAAAAAATGCGCACAAATACTCATAACAAGCGGCGAAAAAAAAGAAAAGGTTCGGAGTATATTGGAGATAGGATGCGGGACAGGGGCGTATACGCGCCTTTTAAGGGACGAATACAAACGGGCAAGGATAAAAGCCGTAGACATATCGGAGAAAATGATACGTCGAGCTAACGAAAAAATTATAGATAAAAAAGTTCAATTTGAGATGTCCGACGGTGAAAAGATGTTTTTTAAGAAGAAGTTTGATCTTATTACCTCAAACGCGAGTTTTCAATGGTTCAGTGACATAGGCGGAGCTTTAGGGAGGTTTTCAGAATTTATTACCGATGATGGGAGTTTAAACTTCTCGATATATGGTCCTGGAACATTTAGGGAATTAAAGAAAGTCTTTCGAATACATTTTGGACAAGATACGTCTTTGAGTTCCGACAAATTTATGCCTTTTGCGAGAATACAAGATCTACTTGGACACTATTTCAACTATGTAGATGTAAAAAAAAGATATTTTACATCTACTTTTTCAAATTTAACGGATTTTTTCATGGATGTTAAAAAAAGCGGAGCGAGGGGGGAAGGTTTGCGTGGAAAGTCTTTTTTGGGGAAGCACGGGGTTAAAAACATGGAAAGAATATATATGAAAGAATATGGACGCATAATCGCGACGCATGAAGTATATTTTTGTAAGGGGCGGAAATGAATAAAGGAATTTTTATTACGGGAACAGATACGGAAGTTGGGAAAACGGTCATAACCGGGCTATTAGGACGATTTTTGCTTGAAAATGGTTTAAGAGTAGCTACTCAAAAATGGATCCAAACGGGAAATCGGGTTTTTGAGCCAGATATTGGCACGCATTTGAAAATTATGGGAACAAAAAGGAATATCGACAAAAAATATCTGACCGACATGATGCCGTACACATTTGGGCTTCCCTCTTCGCCTCATCTTGCCGCACGTATGGAAAATACCGAAATAAACCCTCAGAAAATTGTGAACGCGTTTAATCGATTGCATGAGGCATTCGATATTGTGATTGCCGAAGGCGCGGGCGGCGCGCTTGTTCCAATAAATGACCGAGAGTTAATAATTGATATCGCCGGAAAATTATCTCTTCCGGCGATAATTGTCGCCGGAAACAAGTTGGGCGCGATAAATCATACATTACTCACGATTGAAGTGCTAAAAAAACGAGATTTTAAGGTTTTGGGCGTAATTTTTAACCGAATTTCAAAAACACAAGACGATATGATTTTGAATGATAATGTGAAAATCGTGGAAAAATTGTCCGATGTGGAAGTGTTGGGAGAAATCTGTCATTCAAAAGATAATAGGGTACTTTATCAAAACTTCCGTCCGATAGGAAAAAAGATTTTCCGTCTAATCGCACCTACGAGGTGCGACAACCTCGACTGCACCTCGTAGGTGCGATGGGGGGTGTTTGGGGGATATTATGGATAACTTAATTCAAAAAGATATGAAATACGTGTGGCATCCTTATACGCAGATGAAGTCTTCTGAGGAATTTCCGCCTATTGTTGTCAAAAGGGCTGAAGGCGGGAAAATTTTTGACGAGAATGGAAAATTTTATTATGACACCATTTCCAGTTGGTGGTGCAATTTGCATGGGCATAATCATCCGGTTATTAAACGTGCCATTAAAAAGCAATTGGACGAATTTGAACATGTAATGTTCGCCGGGTTTACTCATGAAAGCGCGGTAAAACTCGCGGAAAAACTTGTTTTTATGACACCGGACGGTTTAGACAAAGTGTTTTTTTCGGATAATGGGTCAACTGCGGTTGAGGTGGCGATGAAAATGTCATTCCAATATTGGAAAAATATTAAAAAAGAAAATAAACATTGTTTTCTTTCATTGGATCGGGCATATCACGGAGATACGGTTGCGGCCATGTCTGTAAGCGGAGTTGACCTTTTCAATAAAAAATTTGAACCGCTATTTTTTAAAACGTTCAAGTCTCCGGCGCCATATTGTTACAGATGTGAGTTTTTGAAATGTAGAGAAACCTGTCAGATGGAATGCGCGAATGAAATGGAAAAAATATTGGAACAGAATAGTGAAAAGATATCCGCGATAATAATCGAACCGCTGTTGATGGCGGCGGGTGGAATGATCATTTATCCTCCGGAGTTTTTAAAGAGAACAAAAGAACTTGCCGTGAAATATAACGTGCATTTGATCGTTGATGAAGTCGCAACGGGATTCGGCAGGATGGGGGAAATGTTCGCGTCTGAAATCGCCGGTGTCAGTCCGGATTTTATGTGTCTTTCTAAGGCGATAACTTCAGGATATTTGCCTCTTGGGGCGACTCTTATGACAAAAGAAATATTCGAGTCGTTCTATGACGAGGACAGTGCCAAGACTTTTTATCACGGACATACGTTTACGGCAAATCCGGTGGCATGCGCCGCGGCTTTGGCGAGTATTGAGCTTTTCGAAACGGAAGGCACTCTCGAGAAAATAAAATACATTAGCGGCAAACTTGCTTTGTTTCTCGCGCGCGCGGCTCGTTTTCCATTAGTGGGTGATGTTCGAATGAAAGGCGTGGTTGGCGCGATGGAGTTGGTTCAGGATAAGGCAACCAAAAAACCTTTTGATCCCGGGGCGATGATCGGGATGGACGTATACAAGTTGGGATTGGAAAACAATTTGCTTCTCAGACCGCTTGGAAACGTTATTTATTTTTTTCTCCCGGGGTGTCTTTCTCCCGTAGAGCTGGAAGACATATTCACCCGTGCGGAAGGTGTTTTGCAATCGATACGTGTGGAAAAGTAAACATGTTCTCCACTTTCATAGCATAGATTCCCGCGTTCGCGGGAATGACAGAAGAGGACGGTGATCCCCGCGTTCGCGGGGATGATGCCCCCTTTTTGTCATCCCCCGGCTTGCATGTCCTGAGTCTGTCGAAGGGACCGGGGGATCTCATGGGATGACAAGTGGGTGAAGGGGAATGGCATTTATACACAAGTACCCAAAACTTGTTACACGATTTTGGGATGTTTTTAGTTTCCAAAACATACGTTTTACTGTAAAATGGTCGGTGTATTTGATGGAAAGGGGAACAAATGTCCGGGCGGACGTGTAAGAAGAAAACTGAGTTTACATTTTTTGAGTTTTACGATTTCGAGATCGAAGGTATTGGCGCGCGTGAGGTCGGAGACCTTGATGAATTGGTAAGTTATCTTGGTTTGGTTAAATGCAAGATGAGATCGCGTAAGGATAAAGCCGTAATAGAAAAAATCCAGCATTCTGTTTTAACGATCGCCGCGGAGATCGCCGTGCCTCCGGCGAAGAAAAAAAAGTTTGGACTGATCTTTGGGAAAGAACGAGTTGAATGGATCCAAACCGTAATTTATGAACTTCAGCGCAAAGTGAGGTTGAGAAAAAGTTTCAACCTTCCGGGCGCGAACGAGATTTGCGCGATTCTGAACATCTCCGGGGCTATCGCGCGGCGCGCGGAGAGAAATATTGTGGACCTTTTCAGGAAAGATAAAATAAAGAACGCGAATATTTTGTCATATTTGGATTGTGTTTCGAATGTGTTGGTTCTTATGGCGCGCCTTTCGGCTGAAAAAAAGCGTGTATCAGAAAAAAAACCCGGGAAAAAAGTATCCACGCGCAGGAAGAGGCGGTAAATTAATGAAAAAAGAAACGCGCAAACAGTATGATTATTTAATTATCGGTTCCGGTCCTGCCGGATTTGTCGCGGCTGTTACCGCGAGCCAATTAGGCCTTAAAACTGCGGTTGTGGAAAGAAATAGTGATATGTTTGGCGGGGTATGTTTGAATGAGGGGTGTATTCCTCTTAAATCCATGATCGATAGCGCGAAAAAAGTTAATTTAATACGGAACAGTTCCGGGCTATGCAAAGGAAAGATCGATTGCGGAGAAGCTGATCTGTCTGAAATCGTGGAAAAAAGCGGACAAAGCGCGGAAATGTTAAAAAAAGGGCTTGCTTTTCTTTTTCGTAAGAACAAGATCGATCTACTCATGGGTGAAGCGAAGTTTCTTGATAAAAATACGGTTAGTGTGTGTGAGGCGGGCGGCGCAACGCATAATGTGACGGCCAAGAATTTTCTAATAGCGACAGGATCCAAGCCGAAAGAATTAGGTGCGTTGAAATATGACGGCAAATGTATTATTTCAAGTTCCGAGGCGGTGCGTTTGGATAAAATTCCCGAAAAGATCCTAATTGTGGGAGGCGGAGCTATAGGGGTTGAGTTTGCCTCTTTTTATAATTCCATAGGTGCTCGAGTTACATTAATTGAAGTTGAAGATCATTTACTTCCAACGGAAGATAAAGAGATCTCACGCGGTATGCGGACGATTTTCGTAAAAAAGGGAATAAGCGTTATTGCCGGAGGAACGGTCAAAAAAGCGTCTTGTAAAAAGAACAGTGTGGCGGTTGAGATGGAAGCGGCTGGTGAAATCATAAAAGAGACGTATGATATCGTTTTGGTTTCGATTGGAAGAGTTCCTTCGAGCGCGCATCTCTCGCTTGAAAACGCGGGCGTTCGGGTAGAGAAAAATCTGTTCATCCCGGTTGATAAATTTATGTGTACTAATGTTAAGAATATTTTTGCCGCAGGTGACGTTATTGACACTCCGATGCTTGCTCATACCGCCCAGGCGGAAGGTGAAATTGCCGCAAAGGCGGCCGCGCTTCAAAAACCAAGATCGCTAAATTACGGATTGGTGCCGCATGTGGTGTATTCGGCGCCTCAAGCGGCGAGTGTCGGGATGACGGAAGAAGACGCGCTTGGCAAAAAAATGGAAGTTGAGATCGGGAAGCAGTTTTTTAGATCTAACGGATTGGCGCAAGTCGCGTCTGAGACGGATGGTTTTGTGAAAATTATCGCGGATAAAAAGACACGTCTGATTTTAGGCGCGCATATTCTCGGATATAACGCGTCAGAACTGATACATGAATTTGTTGTTGCGATCGCCTCGGGGCTTTCGGCGGACAAATTGGCTGAGACCGTTCACGCGCATCCGACATTCGCTGAAACGGCTCAAGACGCGGCGCGGGATGTTTTTGGCCGGTCGATACATGGATGATATGTGTTGCATGTCACATGCTTCACGTTACACGCTTTGCGTAACAGGTTGTGTAAGAGAGAAAAAAACATGCAACGGTGACGCGTATAAGGGAGTTTTTTTTATGGAAATTATTATTGTGGTGTTATTGGTGGTTTTGATCGGGGTTGTCGTTGGTTTGTTTCGACAGTTAACCACAAAGAAAGACAAAACAGAATCTATTGAAACGATCTTAAATTCGAAATTCATAGATTTCTCTGATAGAATTCGCCGGACAATGGATCAAACGCGTATGGAGGTCGAAAAATCTAAAGATTCGCTTTCTCGAAACGCGATCAAAACATTGGAAAATATTGACGGGATGAAGGAAGTTGTAAGTACGTTGGCTCGCCAACAGGAAAGGGTTCAAGAACTGGGGCAATCTCTTGAGTATCTTTTGCAGATGCCGAAACTTCGCGGCAATTACGGAGAAACCATATTGGAAGAGATGCTGGATAGAGTGCTGCCCAAAGGGATATGGGAGAAGCAATACACAATAGCCGAAGGTGACAGAGTTGACGCGGTTGTTAAATATAAGGATGTGATCATACCGATCGATTCAAAGTTTCCAAAAGAAGATTACCAGAAATATTTGGATGGGAAGAACCCCGCTGAGAAAAAGGCGCATTGGGCAAATTATCAAAGAGCGTTAAAAATACAAATTAACTTGGTAAAAGATAAGTATGTCAGACCGGAAAAAGGGACCAGTGAATTCGCTCTTCTTTTTATTCCGTCGGAATCGATCTATTACGAAACAATAGCGGAAACAAATTATCTTGGGAACCCGTCTCAGATGTATGAATACGCCTCTGATCGAAAAGTGATACCGGTAAGCCCAAATACGTTTTACGCGTTTCTTCAAATTGTTATGCTGGGGGTTAGAAATGTAGAGATCGCGCGCGGCGCGAAAAAACTACAGAATTTACTTTCGAAACTTGAGAAGGATTTTGATCTTTTTTACAAAAAATTTACACTGATAGGAAAAAATCTGGAAACGGCTTCGGAGTCCTACCGAACAGGCGATGGACATATAAAACGTTTTAAACGAAATCTTGGTTCGGCGATCAAGATAGATGATGTGTCGCAACTTGACGCGAAAGCGGAACCGCTTGAAAACGAAAAACAGGAAATTGTAGGGGCGACCCTTGCGTCCGCCCGTGAATAATGAACAGGACAAATTATGCGTAAGGAAGCCGTGTTATGGGATTCGCGAGCGGGGCGAGTTGTTCATTGCCGTCTCTGCGCGCATGGGTGTAAAATTTTGCCGGATAGTTTCGGGATTTGCGGCGTGAGAGGTAACGTTGATGGAGTGCTCTACACGTACGCGTACGGAAAAATAATCGCTTCACACGTGGATCCCATACAAAAAAAACCTTTTTATCATTTTTTACCGGGGACAACTGCTTATTCCATTGCCGCGGCCGGATGCAACTTTAAATGTTCCTTTTGTCAAAACTGGAAGATATCGCAGGTGGTGGTGGAGCTTGGCGAGCTTCCAGGAAAGACCGCCTCACCCGAGCAGGTTGTAAGTGAGGCTATAAAAAATAAATGCCGAAGCATTTCGTACACGTATACGGAACCGACCGTATTTTTTGAATACGCGCATGACATATCGGTCATTGCCAAAGAAAACGGATTAAAAAATAGTTTTGTGACAAATGGATTTATGTCGCCCGACGCGATAGATACAATATCTCCTTATTTAGACGCGGCAAATATTGATCTAAAATTCTTTAATGACGGATCATACAAGAAAATCTGTAATGGTCGTCTTGAACCGGTGCTTGCTTCTATTCGCCGAATGAAAGAAAAAGGAATTTGGGTTGAAGTTACCACGCTGATTATCCCGGGCGTGAACGATTCCGATAAAGAACTGGGCGAGATTACCGATTTTTTGTCAGAAATCGGTAAGGAGATACCATGGCACATAAGCCGATTTCATCCGGATCATAAGCTGACTGAAATGGGGGTTATACCGGTTAAAACTTTAAAGCATGCCGCGGAAATAGGGAAAAAAGCCGGTCTTAAATATGTGTATCTGGGGAATGTACATGATCCCGGTGATACTGTTTGTTCTTCCTGCGGAGCGGCTTTGATCGAAAGAAGCGGTTTCAAGACGCGTATTCCGCCGGAATTTTTAAAGAACGGAAAGTGCGCTTTGTGCAGGGCGCGAATCGAGGGTGTATGGGCATAGATATGCGGAAGAAAACGAAACGCGGAGAGAAATGAAAAAAATCGGTATAATTTTGCTGATCTTTTTGGTGTTGGCGGTCGGGATAGTGTATCATTACAGATATAGTATTTTTCAGTATTCCATCGAAACTGTAATAAAAAATAATTTACCGCCATATCTTTCGATAAAATCGATTGACTTTGATTTTGACCGTGATGTGTTCGAGCTGAAAGGTATACGTATAAAAAATCCGAAAGGGTTTTTAACCAAATTTTTTGTTAACGTGGGAGTTGTTTCATGCCGGTTTCGGAAAAAAGGCGATAACATTTGGGACGGAATTGAGATAACTGAAATAATAACCAAAAATCCGATCATAACCATTGAGCGGTCTGAAAAGGGAAAAGTGAATCTTGCCGAGATGAGTCAGGTTATGACGAAAAAAACGGCTCTCACCGCAAAAAAGAAAACACCTCGCGTTAAAACTGAGAAAAAAAATGCGGCTTTTTTACCAAAAGCGGCAAGAAAAGATGTTTCGAATTTGGTGAAACTGACGGATACCATTCAAATAAAAAACGGTGAAATGTTTTTATTGGATCGTTTTTTACAAGGAAACATCGCAAAGTTAAGATGTGAGGATATAACGAGTAAGATAAAAATAGACTTAAGCGATGATTTTACTAAAGTTTTGACCATTAGAAGTGATGGAGTCGGTAATTTGAACGGGGACAGAACTCAGCGTGTTGCTTGGGAGATTTTCACGGATCTATCGGGTGCGCGCGTTAAAATGTCAAATACGTGTCAACTTGAAAACGTGGATATGACCCTATTAAAGCCGTATTATGACAAATATTCTCCGGTTGATATTTATAACGGCAGATGTTCCGGAACGCTTGTTTTGAATTTTGACGGTGACGATATCGGTTCGACGAATGTGCTTAAAATAAGGAACCTTCAATTTCGACCAAAGACGGGCGGCGGGGGATTTAACTATTGGCAGGTACCTGTCGTGGAAATTATCAAATATTTACAATCCGCGCCGGGGGAAATAATTTTTGATTTTAAGATCAAGGGAAATATAAGCGATCCGAGATTTTATCCGGGACCGTATTTAAAGAACGCTTTACGAAACATGGTTGTGGATAAGGTTACGAATGTGATCGGCAGTTTGACAGAAGATACAGGGGAAAGTGATGTTGACAAAGTAATAAGCGTAATGAAGGGGATTTTTGGAGATTGAAATTGGTGTAGGGGAGAGGCCTGCCTCTCCCGTTTATTGGAACAGGATCAAGTTAAAATAAACGGAACGGATATACCTGTTCCCTGCAATCGGTCAATTGACTAATTAAAGAAGGAGGATGTGATGGTTCTGCTCGTAAAATTGATCTCAATTCTTGTTATTCTTTACGGATGTTTGATTGTGCTCAGGCCGGATACGTTGAAGAAAGTGTTAGACTATGTAAAAAAGGATAACACGATCTATTATGCCTCGGCAGGCAAATTGATTGCTGGTGTGATAATGATGATCGCGGCAAAATATTGCAGTATACCGTGGATAATTTTGTTTTTTGGCGCTCTTTCCGTTTTCGGAGGCGCGATGGGGTTTGTGCTTAAAAAATCGTTTGTACTAAAAATGATGGATCGCATAGAAGGCCTATTGCAAAAAAAAATGTTTATTGCCGGGATAAGTGTTTTGGTTGTAGGCATTTTAATCGCGTTAGCGGCATAATTACCAGTACAAATTAACAACTTCGTAGGGGCACGGCATGCCGTGCCCTATGGGTTCGGTGATTTGTGTGACATAAAGGGCAAGGCATAACGTGCCCATACGAACGGTTGGAAAAATGAACGTTAAGTGTGGGTATCGATAGATGTTTATTTCTGAAGGCAAGAGATTAGGATCAGATGAAATTATACGGCAAAAATCCGGTGTTTGAACGCATTAGGCGCGCTCCCGAGACAATTAAAAAGCTATATTTACAAAAACGAACAGATCTTTCACGAGTCGTTCATGCGGCAAAAGATGCCGGGCTTGATTTTGAATCTGTCACCCGCGAGCGATTGGAACGCGAATCAAAAGGCACTCACACGCAAGGTGTTGTGGCGCTGATAGATGAATATAGTTATTTTTCTTTTTCCCAATTGTTAACTGACGCGGTAAAAAAGAAATGTATTCCGATCTTTCTTGACGGCATTACCGATCCTCAAAATCTTGGTTCAATAATAAGAACTTTAGCTTGCCTTGGCGGGTTCTCGCTTGTTTTGTCCGAACATGGAGCGGTGCAAATAAATGAAACAGTTCTAAGGGTTGCCTCCGGAGGCGAAAATTATGTGAATGTCGCGCGTGTAGCGAATATCGCGACCGCGATAAGAAAAGCTAAAACGAAAGGGATCCGCATTGTTGGAGCTGACGCGGATGCAAAGTGCTTGGTTTCAGGCATGAAAGTGAGCAAACCTTTCGCGGTAGTTATCGGCGCCGAGGGAAAAGGAATGCGCCCGGGAGTGAAAAAATGTTTGGATGAAGCGTTAAAACTGCCCATGGAAGGGGCGGATCTGTCATATAATGCCGCAGTGGCGGCGGCATTGTTTTGTTATGAGGTGAAAAAGGGAATCGAAAAATAAGGTAATTTTTATGGAACACGATGTTGTACTTGATTTTTTCGCGGAGGCGGGAAAACTTAAACAAATTAAGAGAAGCGGATGGTGGATGACTGGCGTTCCCGAGGCGGAAAGTGTTGCTGATCATAGTTTTAGATGCGCCGTTATCGGGTATGTTTTAGCGAAAATTGAACGCGTTGACGCGGCTAAAGTTTTGATGATGACGCTTTTTAATGACTTGCATGAGGCTAGGATCAATGATCTGCACAAGGTCGCGCATCGATATCTCAATGTGAGAGCCGCGGAAAAGAAAGCGTTCAAGGAACAAATCACGCGCATGTCTGATGAAATAAAAGGGGAATTGGCCGGTGTCCGCCGGGAACATGATACGCAAAAGACGGCCGAAAGTATTGTCGCCAGAGACGCCGATATTCTAGAGTGTTTAATTCAAGCTAAGGAATACGCGGATCAGGGGTTTCAATGCGCCAAAAAGTTTTTTAAGAAAGCACCCGAACATCTTAAAACAAAAAGCGCGAAAAAACTTTGGAAGAGCGCAGAAACCTGGGACAGCAACAGTTGGTGGGAAAAGATAAGCGAATTTGAGAGATAATATGGGTTGAAATCCGTAGGGCGCGTATTGTCACAATTCAGGTAACCGTTTATAATGGCACCAACATATAAAGGTTATCAATGATGATGGGGATAAAAGGGCCGGGCAGGCCCGGCCTCTACGATTTGTTGGGCATGTTTTATATTATTCGTAGGGACAAGGCCTGCCTTGTCCGATTAATTGACGAGGGGACAAAATGGTCAGGGTGGTCCCGGTCACTATCGATTTGTTACCTGAATTGTGACAATGTACAAGGGGCGGATATGTGTGTCCGCCCGTTATCCGGTTTGCCTCGCATACTGTCAAAAAAGGGACAAAGTTGTGATAGAGAAGAGTAGCAAAAAACAGTTGGAGAGAGTGCGGAGACTTCTTAGGGATAAAAGCTTACGTGATGCTGAAGGCGCGTTTGTGGTTGAGGGATTAAAAATTGTCAAAGATGTGGATCGAAAGGCGCTCGCGCTTGATCTTGTTCTCTTTTCTCAAGGTTCTTTACGGGAAGAATCGAACAAAGACTTACTTCTAAACTTTAAAAAAAAAGGTGTATGTGTTCGTTCGGTTTACGATAATATTTTCAAGAAGATATCAACCCTTCGTACTCCGCAGGGGGTTCTTGCCGTTGTCAAAAAAAATAGAAACAAATTAACGGTTTCCTCAAAAAAAGATGCTTTGACCCTTGTTTGCGATGGTATTCAGAATCCCGGAAATCTCGGTACGATCATTAGAAGCGCTTCGGCGTTTGGTGTTAATTCGATAGTACTTATCGGAGAAACGGCGGATATATATAATCCCAAAGTGGTACGCGCATCGAGCGGGGCTGTGCTTGACATCCCGATATTTTATCGCGATGTCGGCATTTTTGATGCGTTCAAACGTAAAGGCTACAAAACAATTGTTACAAGTTCTTGCGCGAAACACTTGACAAAGAGCGGCCGGATGGATAGCGGACCGTTCCTTATTATTGTCGGCAATGAAGGAAACGGTGTTTCTGAAGAAGTAAAACGAAAAGCGGATGTTTTTTTTCATATTCCGATAGGCAAGAAGGTGGAATCGCTTAATGTTACAGCTGCCGCGGCGGTTGTTTTGTACGAATTTAAAAGCAGAATTATTGAAAGATGATGAGTCAAATAAGAGGGCACGGCATGCCGTGCCCCTACACAAAATGGGAGAAAATAGATGAAGTCCTATCGGGAAGAATTATGGTTTAATACGCCGGATAGAAGGAATTATATAAACATTACCGAAGAAGTGGAAAAAGCTATTGCCAAGAGTGGAATTAAAGAGGGGATCTGTCTCGTAAACGCGATGCATATTACCTCAAGCGTATTTGTTAATGATGACGAATCAGGGCTTATTGCCGATTATGATGAGTGGCTCGAAAAACTTGCTCCGCATGAACCGGTAAAAAAATATAGACACAATGTCGGAGAAGATAATGCGGATGCTCATATGAAAAGACAAATAATGGGACGTGAATCGGTTGTTGCCATTACCGACGGAAAATTAGATTTCGGACCTTGGGAACAGATCTTTTACGGTGAATTTGACGGTAGAAGACGCAAACGAGTGCTTGTTAAAATAATTGGGGAATAGATTTAGCCGGTACCCGAATCTTTTCCGAAAATGCGAGAGGATCAATGGTGAAACAATGACGAATGAACATGAAAAGGAAACCGGTTCCAAGTATCCTGTGAAAGAAGAAAATCGCGAAAAATGGTATTTTAAGCCCGTGTCCATTCTTGGCGCCATTTTACTTTTCGGCCCACTTGGTCTTTTACCCTTGTGGTTTCGACCTAAAACCAAGCTATGGATGAAGATATTAGTTTCCGTTGTTGTAATTGGGCTAACGGTGATAATGACAATTGAAACGGTTAATATATATCAAAAAATGCTCACGCATTTCGAAAACGTATCACAAATGTATGCGCCGTAGGGGCACATTGCATGTGCCCCTACGGGATTGGGATGGTAATGAATGAGGCGTAATTTATAACTACGGGCACATGCAATGTGCCCCTACGGTGCATAAAAGGGGGGAATAATGCTTGGACTGGGGCTACCTGAAATATTGCTGATATTGGTGATCGCGCTTTTGATCTTTGGGGCGGCTAAATTGCCTGAAATTGGACGCTCGTTGGGACGCGCGCTTAGCGAATTTAAAAAAGGGACGCAAGGGTTTAATGAAATTAAGGACGAAAAACGCGAAAAATAAGTCCTATGAGTCCATTTTGTCCTGAAGAGCCCAAAAAACTGAATATTGTAAGCCACCTGGAAGAAGTGCGCGGGAGAGTGATATTTTATTTGAGCGTGCTCATTGTGTCCGCGGTGGTTTCCTTTTATTTTGGGCATATTGTAATGGGGATTGTGAAACGGCCGATTTCCGGACTTATTGGTGAGCTTATTTTTATCGGTCCGACAGAAGCGTTTGGCGCTTACATAAAAGTGGTGATACTCTCCGGATTTATTGTTAGTTTTCCTGTCTTGCTTTACCAACTATGGGCTTTTTTGATCCCGGCGGTAAAAAAAAATACGCGTCGAAGAATAGCGATCTGGTTTTGCTCAGGGTTAATTCTTTTTTTTATAGGTACCGCGTTTTCGTATTTCGTCGCAATACCAAGAGCTCTTGATTTTCTCATAAGTTTTGGCGGCAAGATCGCTTCCCCAAAAATTTCTCTCGGAAAATACATATCATTTTTTAGTGCTTTGATCTTAACCGGTGGAATCATTTTCGAACTTCCCGTTTGTATAGGGCTTCTCACCGATTCGGGTTTTTTAACGACGAATACGCTGAAGAAAAAAAGACATATCGCGATACTTGCGATCTTGGTGTTTTCAGCGATAATTACACCAACGCAGGATATTTTTAATATGCTTCTTTTTGCTGTTCCGATGATCGTTCTTTATGAGCTAAGTATTCTTGTCGCGGTGTTGATCGAAAAAAGATCGCGCAAGAGATCGGATTGAAGTTCATGAGGGCACGGCATGCCGTGCCCCTACGAGGTTGCGGAGGCGGTTGAAAGGGGATGGCTGTATGGGGGATTTCGATGGATTTTTCAGAGTGAGTGCCTTATAATGACTTTAGTCATTTTTGCTCTGAATGTGAAAAACTGAGATTGGAGGCTATGAGGAGTAAGTGCAGAAAAGCTTTGTTCTTGCCTGTTTTGCTCGGCATTTTGATGTTATCGTCGTGTACGGCGAGACATGTTGAAACTATTCGGATGAAGCCTGAATTTCAACCGGGTGACTTTGGCGGGGGCGTAATGCGCGAGGGATGTTATCATTCAGTGGCTCCGGGGGAAACTCTTTGGCGTATATCGCAAATGTATGATGTTGATATCGAAACGATTAAAAGGGTAAACAATATTAGAGATGTGCGGGATATCGATATCGGAAAACGTTTGTATGTTCCCAGAGCGGCAGAGCGAAAGAACGTGATCACTCTTTACCCGAACAAAAAGTGGAAATATATTGTCCTGCACCATAGCGCGACAGACAGCGGAAGTTCGGAAAAATTTAATCGAGCTCATCTTCGGCGTGGATGGAAGGGTGTCGGATATCATTTTGTGATAGATAACGGCACTTGCGGGAAAGATAATGGACAGATCGAAACTTCTCCAAGGTGGACAAAACAGATTGATGGCGCTCATTGCAAGGCGGATAGCATGAACGCAAGAGCGATCGGTATTTGTCTTGTCGGAAATTTTTCCGAAGATAATATGTCGGCGGAACAGATGGATTCGCTTGTATATCTTGTGGATACACTGAAAACCTACTATGGGATATCAAGTAGGAAGATATTGGGACATAGTCAGGTTGACGGAGCGAGAACAGAATGTCCCGGTACGCAATTTCCTTGGAGAAAATTTTGGACGCAAATGGGAAGATGATTTGAGTTTTTGATTTGATTGAGGATGAAATCCCCCTAACCCCCTTTTGCAAAGGGGGGACTCGTGAGGAGGGCTTGTGAGGAGGTCTTTTTTGAAGGGCGAGGAATGATCGTAATGGAAATGGGAGACGTTTAATGGCGAGAAGGGGAAGACCACAAAAAAGGAAGATCATTCACGAGCAGCCGAGGATAGATCTTTTTAGTCCGAAAGGCCGTCCCGGTCCGCCGGATGAAATTAAGATCACTCTGGAAGAATATGAATCGATAAGGCTCCATGACCATCTTCGAATGTGTCAAACTGACGCGGCCGGAATGATGGGTATTTCACAGCAGTCATTTAGTCGGATAGTGCGCGCCGCCCATGAAAAAATATCAGATGCTATTGTTAATGCCAAGGTGCTCAATATTAAAGGCGGCAATTTTGTGAATAAACGTTCTTTGGAACTCGTAAAAAAGCTCAGGCGAAAAAGATAGTTGGGTACGATGTGTTTCCCCACCAACCTCTATCGCACCTACGAGGTGCAATTTCCAATTGCACCTCGTAGGTGCGATAGAGGTTGGTGGG
>JADHWG010000032.1 GCA_016783605.1 Candidatus Omnitrophota bacterium
TTTTGACCGCCGCTATGATCTCGGCCTCGGTAACATTTTCACATCGGCAGACAAGTTTGGCGTAATCTTTGTTGGATTTAATGAGCGCGCCGAATTCCGCGTAGTTTCTTGTGTCAATAAGTTCGCGAACTCTTTTTACGGATCTTCTTATCGGATTAAATGTTGGTGTTTTCTTTAATTTTAAACCTTTTTTTAGCAGAATGTCGCAAACCATCTCCGCGATCGCGGGACTCGCGGTGAGACCGGGAGATTGTATTCCCGCGACGTTTATAAATCCCTTTACTTTCGTCGATCCGATTATAAAGTCCTCGCCCGTGGCTACGGGTCTTAACCCCGCGAACGAGGTGATGATATCACTTCTTCTGACGGTCGGAACCATATGCTGGGCGTGCTGGAACACGGTTTTTAAACCGTCTCTTGTTGTCGAGAAATCTTTTTTACTTTTTACATCAACCGCGGTAGGCCCGACCATCACCGTGCCGTCAACTGTCGGGATAACAAGCATGCCTTTTGACTTTTTTGTCGGCACCGGAAAAATAACTCTTTTGACCAGGGAAGAGACTCTTTTATCCAAAAGATACTCTTCACCTTTACGGGGATGAATTTTAAATCCGCCCACTCCGGCAAGCGCGGAGACTTCATCCGCGAAAAGTCCGGCGGCATTCACCACAAATTTACCGGTTAGAGTTAACCCGTTTTTTGTTGTTACGGCGAGACGATTCGGCGGCGTTTTTTTGTCGATCCGAACAACTTCCGAACCGGTAAAAAGTTCGACTCCATTCTGAAGGGCGTTCTCGACAAGCGAATAGCAATATTCGTAGGGACAGATTATTCCGGCGTTCGGCGCGTGAAGAGCGCCCAATATATCCGGGTTGAGATGCGGTTCCATTTCCTGAAGACGCGTGTGGCCGATGAGTTCCAGATAGGGGACATTATTTTTCTTTCCCTGCACATAAAAGGCTTGAAGTATTCGCACTTCCTCTTCCGTGAAAGCGACCATAAGTTCGCCGCGCCGTTGGAAAGGAAAATCCAGCTCTTCCTTAAGACGATCGAACATACGGTTTCCCGCCAGTTCCAGTTTGCCTTTTAGAGTGCCTGAAGATGAGTGATAACCGGCGTGTATGATGCCGGAATTTGCTTTGCTCGTTCCGAAAGAAACGTCCACTTCTTTTTCCACAAGAGCCGTTTTCAGTTTGAAACGTGAAAGAACTCTGGCGATCGCGCTTCCTGTGACCCCGGCTCCTATTATTATGACGTCAAACTGTTTATTCATTTCGTGCGCCTTGACTTTGTTTCGGGTAGCATTAATCTTTATCTATAAGTATAATTTAAAAGGCGACTAAGTCAAAAATTTTATGTGAATAAAAGATCCGTGAAGGGAGAACCAAATGGAAAAATATATTCTCGCGCTGGATCAGGGAACCACAAGTTCCCGCGCGATACTTTTTGATCATGCCGGGGGAATCACTTCATGCAGTCAAAAAGAATTTAGCCAGATCTTTCCCAAGCCCGGTTGGGTGGAGCATGACGCGAACGAAATATGGCAGAGCCAGTTGACTGTCGCGCGCCAAGCGATAAAAGAACTATCGATCTGTGCGAAACAGATCGCGGCGATCGGCATCACCAACCAAAGAGAGACAGTCGTGCTCTGGGATAGAAACACCGGGAAACCCGCTTCGAACGCGATCGTCTGGCAATGCAGAAGAACCGCTGATATTTGTGAGGGGCTTAAAACCAAGGGAGTTGAGAACACCATCCGCGAAAAAACGGGCCTGCTGTTGGATCCGTATTTTTCAGGAACGAAAGTTAAATGGCTTTTGGATAACGTTGACGGTCTCAGAGCCCGCGCGGAAAAGGGTGAGATCTGTTTCGGCACGGTGGATTCTTGGCTTATTTTTAATCTTACCGGAGAACATGTTACCGATCCAAGCAATGCTTCGAGAACACTTCTTTTCAATATAGTGAAAGGTGAGTGGGACAAAGAACTTCTTGATATTATGGATGTTCCCGCGTGTATTCTTCCGTCCGTCAGAAAGTCAAGCGGACTGTTCGGCATAACAAAAAAAGAAATATTCGGAGAAGAAATACCCGTCTCCGGCGTGGCGGGAGATCAACAGGCGGCTCTTTTCGGTCAGGCGTGTTTTACGGAAGGCGATGTAAAGAACACGTACGGCACGGGATGTTTTATGCTTGTTAACACCGGGAAAAAACCGGTTTTTTCAAAACACAAACTTTTGACAACGGTCGCGTGGGATATCGGCGACGGCATGGAATACGCTTTGGAAGGTTCGATCTTTGTCGGAGGAGACGTGATCAAATGGTTAAGAGACCAATTAAAGATCATTGAAACGGCGGCATGTTCGGAAGAGATGGCACTTTCAGAACCCGATTCCGGCGGCGTGAGTTTTGTTCCGGCGTTTGTCGGGCTCGGCGCGCCGTATTGGGATCCGAACGCCCGCGGCGCGATTCTCGGACTTACCAGAGGAACGACCCAAGCGCACATTATTAGAGCCTCCTTGAACAGTATAGCATTGCAATCCAGAGATCTCTTTGCCGCGCTGGAAGAAGACATGGGAAAAAGAATAGAACTTTTGAAAGTGGACGGCGGCGCTTCGATAAATTCTTTCCTAATGCAAACCCAGGCCGATATCCTGAATATCCCCGTAGTGTCATCAGCCATTGCCGAAACAACGGCTCTCGGCGCCGCGTACCTCGCGGGTCTTCACACCGGATATTGGAAAAATAAAAAGGAAATAACGAAAAATTGGATAGAGGGAAAAAGATACACCCCGAAATTCGACGCCGAAAAACACAAAAGAATACTAACCACATGGAAAAAAGCAGTAGAAGCCACAAGAATGTTCACACAAGATTAACAGAGAATCGTTTTAATTTAATTGAAGAGGAGCAATATGAAACACGCTTTTTTTGTCGTCTCAGTGTTTGTTCTGCTTTCCGCCGGCGCTTTTGCCGAAGACGCGCAAACGGCAACAAACCTCGGCATCAATAAAGTGGCGGATATTGTCGCCGAACATGAGTTCAGCAATATGTGGAAAGGCATAAACGCCTGGACGGATCAGAAAGTGATCGCGTATATCGCTCAAGCGGAGATGCGTGAAGACAATATAGAAAGTTTTTACGCGTGGTTCAAAGAAATTATCGTTTCGCCTCCGGATCCCGACACCTACACGGTTTATAAAATTGAGAACGGCGAAGAATCGTTGGAAGACACGATCCTTCTGGGCAAAGTGATACACAACATTTATCTCGGTATGAGAGAAGAAGATCTCAAAAAATATGGTAAACTGATCGGAAGGATGCGGGAAACATTATACATGGATTCAATTCACATCCCATACGCCATCCGAGGCGACAACGCGAGGGACTATTATTGGTTCTCACTGCACAATAAAGGCGTAACCATGGTAGACGAAGAATACACCCGGATATTCGGAAAAAAATAAATTATCCTGTGACGATCTCGCAGGCCGCACCTCATTCCACCGCGAAACAACCTCGTAGGCTGCAAAGCAACCTACGAGGTTGTTTCGCGGTGGAATGGGATCGTCGGTTAAATGCTGTTTTTGATGGACGGAGGCTGATAATGCGAAAACGAATGGCGGCAATTTTTTTATTATTCTTTTTGGTGTCGGCTGTAAACACGCGTGCCGCCGAAGGTGTGGAACTGACTCCTCCGAAACTTACCAATAACCCTTCCCTTGACGTGATAGTGACGAATACGCGTCCGCTTTTATCTTTTTTTAATTCTTCCGGGGGCGAAGGGGAGAGGGTCTATACCATTCAGCTGGATACTCTTGCGACTTTTGACAGCGTTAGTTTGATCGAATATACGAACGTTCCGGAGAAGCTTTGGGGCAGGGACGACAAACATGATGTTACGCAGAAATTGGTCGAATCGGAAAATCCTCTCGAGGACAAAACTCAATACCATTGGCGCGTGCGCGCGACTGACGCCGCGGGCAAAAAAAGTTCGTGGGCAAAGTCTCGATTTTATTTAGATACCTCAGCCGATGATTCTTTTATGAATATGACGAGAATACCGATTATGAGGCTTAAGGTGTCAAGCGGCGAGAATCCCAAAAATATAGTGGATTATGATGACCCGGGTCAGGTAACTTTCTGGCAGGCAACACCTCCCGGCAACGAACATGAATGGGTAAAATTTGATCTTGGCGAGACGCGTGAAGTTTCAAGGATATGGATGCTAACAAATCCGGAAAACGCGGATGGGTGGCTTAAAGATTTTGTTTGGCAAATGAGTGAAGATAGTGAAACATGGACGGATATCGAGGGGGCATCGATTCAGAATAACGATACGTTCAGGAACATTATAAATTTTAACGCGGTAAAAACTAGATACTTAAGGCTTTATATAAAGGAATGGCACGGGATCGCGGCTAAGATAAACGTTGTTACGTTTTATTCCCCGGGACTTCCCCCGCCCCCTGTGGTTCCTGACGGAGAGTATGTTCTTCTTGTGGGAAATCAGATGAATGGATTCACTTTCAGCGCGCTCGGGGATTTTGTGGAAAGTCTTGATCTTGGGCTTGCCACGCTTACCGTGCCGCATTATGAAGTGTCCATGGAGATGCTGAACAGCCTCCCGAGAAAACCCGCCGCGATAATACTCAGCGGCAATAACGCCAATTATCCGAACCTGCCGATGTTTGAATATAACGGGGAGTATGAGATCATTAGAGAATCTGATATCCCCATACTCGGCATATGCTGCGGACATCAGCAGTTGGCTATGGCATACGGGTATACTTATGCCAGAAGCATGGGCTGGGAAGACATCTCTTCCATGGAAAAACCAAAAGACCTATCGCAAATAAAAAAAATGAAAGATGATCCTATCTTTCGCGGGATGAAAGATCCGTTTACAGCCGTTGAAATTCACGGATGGGCGGTCGCGTTTATCCCGGATGATTTTGAACTCCTTGCTCTTTCCGATTATGTCCAGGCGATAAAACACCGGTCTCGTATGATCTACGGTGAACAGTTTCACGCGGAGATAAAAGCGTCATACAACGAGGGCACACCATATTTGGTAAATTTTCTTAAAATGGCTCTCGAACGTGAACGAACATAAACTTTAAATTACCCCCGATTTCACCCCGTAACCCGATTGCACCTCGTAGGTGCAACTGATTGCACCTACGAGGTGCAATCGGGTTATGCAATCGGGTTACGGGGTGAAAACGGGGGGATTTGCGTTGTTTTGATTGAATGTGTAAAAAAGAAACAGGAGGTGTAGGGGTGAAAAGAAAACCGAAAAATCGTAAACAACTTAGTGTTTTTATGCTCGCGATGATGAATGTTGCTATTATCATGAATCTGAGGGGGCTTCCAATGATGGCCAAGGAGGGGCTCGCGATGATCTTCTTCTTATTGTTCGCGTCGGTCATTTTTCTCCTGCCGACATCGCTTGTTTCTGCGGAACTGGCTACGGGCTGGCCTGTCTCCGGCGGCGTATACAGGTGGGTGAAGGAGGCTTTCGGCGGACGTTTGGGATTTGTGGCGATATGGCTTCAATGGATTCAGAACGTTATCTGGTATCCGACGATTCTTGCTTTCGGCGCGGGCGCGTTAGCTTATCTTTTCATGAATCCGGCTCTGGCGAACAATAAGCTTTTTAATGTTATCGTAATACTCGGGGTATATTGGGGCGCGACGTTTATGAATTTTCGCGGGATGAAAACTTCCGGTCGGCTGACTACCGCCGGTGTTATCGGAGGCACAATATTTCCGGGAATACTTATCATCGGTTTGGGGCTCGCGTGGTGGCTCCAAGGAAATCCGTTGGAATTTACACTTACATCCAATAGCATTTTCCCTAACTTCAGTAATTTCGACAATATTTCGTTTCTTGCGGGCGTGGTTCTTCTTTTTGCAGGGATGGAGGTGTCGGCGGTTCACGCGCTTGAAGTCAAAAATCCGAAAACGGAATATCCGAAAGCGATATTTCTCGCGGCGGTGATAATTGTAGCGATCTTTACGCTCAGTTCGCTCGCGATCGCGGCTGTTCTCCCTGTAAAGAATATAAGTCTTACCTCAGGCATTATGCAGGGATTTAAAGATTTGCTTAATCAATTTGGTATCGGATGGATGCTTCCGATTATCGGCGCCCTTGTCGCTTTCGGCGCGATAGGCGCGGTAACCGCGTGGATAATTGGTCCGAGTAAAGGACTTCTTGCCACCGCGAAAGATGGCGACCTCCCGCCGTTTTTAGCGTATACGAACAGTAACGGAGTGTCGACGCATATTCTTATCATTCAAGGACTGATCGTTTCAGGGATCACACTTGTGTATCTTTTGATGCCTAATGTTTCCAGCGCGTTTTTTCTTCTTACGGCACTGACAGCCATTCTCTACTTAATAATGTACATCATGCTGTTCGCCTCCGCTATCAGATTGCGGTATTCTCAGCCCAAAGTCCGCCGCGCGTACACGGTTCCGGGCGGAAATTTTGGAATGTGGATAGTTTCCGGTGTCGGCATAATAGGCGCGTTGTTCGCGATAACGGTCGGATTTTTTCCTCCGTCACAACTGAAAACGGGAAGCCCGCTCTTTTACGTTACATTTCTTGTTGTCGGAATAGTTATATGTATCGTGGCGCCGGTAATGATCTATTTTTTTAAAAAACCGGAATGGATGCCTAAGAAGACAAAGAGGAGGAAAAAAGCATGATCTCAAGACAGAAAAAATTAAAAAAAATAAAAGATTCCAACAGAATGCTTACTCCGGCATACGCCCGACGGGAACTTACTGAATCGGTACCGAAATATGTAATGCCCGAAAACGAAATGCTTCCGCGAACGGCGTATAATATTGTTCATGACGAACTTATGCTGGACGGAAATTCCAGACTTAACCTGGCGACGTTCGTAACCACGTGGATGGAACCCGAAGCCCGTCAGCTTATGTCTGAGACGTTCGACAAAAATATGATCGATAAAGACGAATATCCGCAGACGGCTGAACTTGAAATGCGTTGCGTGAATATGCTCTCACGTCTTTATAACTCGCCTAACGACGGAAAAGCTTGCGGCTGTTCCACAATAGGTTCTTCCGAGGCGGCTATGCTCGGGGGTATGGCGCTTAAATGGAAATGGCGAGCGCGCATGAAAGCCAAAGGGAAACCAATTGATAAACCGAACATGGTCATGGGTATTGATGTTCAGGTTTGCTGGGAAAAATTCTGCCGATATTGGGATGTCGAACCCAGATTTGTTCCGATGGAAGGCGGTCGTTACGTAATAAACGCCGAAGAAGTTTTAAAACGCGTTGATGAAAACACCATAGGTGTTGTCGCGATCATGGGAACCACATTTACCGGACAATATGAACCGGTTGAGAAGATCAATAAGGCACTTGAGCGGCTTAACAAAAAGACCGGCTGGGAAGTTCCGATCCATGTTGACGGCGCCAGCGGCGCCTTTATCGCGCCGTTCATACAGCCGAAACTGAAATGGGACTTTCGGCTTAAATGGGTGAAGTCGATCAATGTTTCCGGACACAAATATGGTTTGGTGTATCCCGGAGTCGGCTGGGTTATTTGGCGGGATTGGGAAGAACTTCCGAAAGAACTTATTTTTAATGTCAATTATCTCGGCGGAGAGATGCCGACTTTTGCTATAAACTTTTCCAGACCCGGAAACCAAATAGTCGCTCAGTATTATAACTTTCTCCGATTGGGTAAAAAAGGTTATACGCGAATTATGCAGTCTCTTCAGGATATCGCGATGTATCTTTCCGGCGAGATCGCGGATATGGGTCCATTCGAGCTTTTAACCGACGGCAGCGACATTCCCGTTTTCGCTTTCAAAATCAAGAAAGAGACTAATTTTTCAGTTTTCGATATTTCCGAAATGGTTCGCGACCGAGGATGGCTTATTCCCGCCTACACAATGCCTGAAAACGACGAACACCTCGCGGTTCTAAGAATAGTTGTCAAAGAAGGCTTCAGCCGAGACATGGCGGATCTATTGATCGAAGACCTAAAACGAATATTGAAACATTACGCCGATCAACCCGTTAGAAAACCAAAAAAACCCGACAAACAAGGCAAATACAGAAAACACTGCTAATCATCTTCGAAACCCAAGACCACCTCGTAGAACCCAAGACCACCTCGTAGGTGGCCTTGGGTTCAGGTGGTCTTGGGTTTCGCTTTGTGACAACGCCCTCTATTCTTTTTCTTTCAGACTGTATAGTTCCATCGCGTTTTCATAACCTATTTTTTCGGCTATGTCCGGCGGGAGTTGCGAGAGGAAGTTTACGGTCTCTCTCGTGCTTCCGGCGCTTGGATGGGGGTTTCCCTTGGTATGCGGCATATAAAATTCATCACCGCCGATAAGAAATCGGTCGGGATATTTTAGGATGAGTTCTCGCCAGAGGTGTTTTATCCTGCCGTCACCGTCGATCGGCCGGCCGGGTATATTTTTCGGCACTATGCGCAGACTCATATACAGGTTTGGGTGTTTTGACAAAAGTCTGTCACATAATTCCGGAGTTCTTTCCCCGGTATTACACCATCCGGCATGAGCCCAGACGATTTTTGTGTCAAGATTATGATCAAGCAACTTTTTAAAAGATTCGATGTTTTCCGTTAACATTTCCGGATTTCGCGGACGGTTTTGCATTCTCCTCGGAAGAGGCATATCGCGAGGTATCGCTTCGGTGTGAATATCGATCGGGACATCATATTCGGCGGCAATGTCGGCTAAGAGTAAAAACAGCTCGTGATCTGATGGTGCCGTAATATAGGGATGAGTTGGGTTCATAGAAAAGTGTTCGGCGGTCATTTCACCGAAACCGTGCGCGCCCTGCCGCAATAAGTTTTCCGCTATTTTTCTGAATTTCCTTTTGGTTTCAATCGATACAACGCCGTCTTCCAATGCCTGTTGGATCATAACGTTCAAAGTGCCCCCGCCGGCAAGGATAACGAAACGGTCGGGATACGCGCCCAGTATATCGATGTAATCTGTTATGTCGTGTTTGCTCTCTTCAGGACTTGCCGGCTGAGGTGTCGGCATGAATATGGTTGTTTTTATGCCGAGTTCGTCCATGTTCTTTAATGCCTCGCGCGCGGAATTTCTAAATCCGATTTTGGAAGAGCCTTTTTTCTGCATCCATCCGGCAAGGTGAGAATGAGTGTCGATATAGGTTAGAGGAATTTCGTCTTCGGTAAAGTCGGGCGAATTGGATCTTCTCGCGCCGCTTTTCGCGTTTTCTTCCGTCACGTTGTCTTCTTGAGGAGAAGCGGCATCATGAAAGGCTCTCAGCTCTTCGGGTGAGACGAAGTCATCCCCGTTAGAATCTATTTTTCTGAATCTTTGACGCGGCCCGCGGAATTCCCTTCGTGATAATTGTCCGTCGTCATTAGCATCTAATCTTTCAAAGGTGCTTACCGCACGCGCCGTGTACAAAGAAAAGTGGAACAAAAGGAAAAGATGAATCATAAAAACAAAAACCGATCGAAAAAAAACGCCCACGCCGCATGTAAACAATTTCATAAAACCCCTCCCGCAAAAATTACACAAAAACATTCTATAATTTCCAATCCCCCTTGTCGACAAGAAAGAAACACCCCCGAAACACCAACCTCGTAGGGGCACATGCAATGTGCCCCTACGCCTAATTATTTTTGCGACGCGCTTAGGCCGGCCAGGTAGCCGGTTGAAAATGCTTCTTGGAGGTTGTAGCCGCCGGAGTCGCCGTCTATATCGATTATTTCTCCTGCGAAATATAATCCTTTGACTAAGCGTGAAGCCATAGTGCGCGGGTCTATTTCTTTGACGGAAATTCCGCCGCGAGTTATCATCGCTTCGGCCATTTTCGCGCAGGAAGAGATGTTCAGGGTGAAAGTTTTACAAACTGCCGCGAGAAGGAGACGTTCTTGTTTTGTTATCCGGTTCGATCTTTTGTTTTTATCGATATGATGCATTTCGAGAAAAAGATCCGATAGGCGGTGCGGGAGAAGTTTTCTTAGAGTGTTTTTTACGGTTTTGGAAGCATTGTCACTGAGGAGTTTTGTTAGGGAAAAAATAAACTTCTCTTTCGTGATATCCGGGAATTGGTCTATTGTTATTTTGACGGGATTATTTTTGTCCAAAAACTCTGATACCGCGCCGCTTAATGACAAGATCACCGGTCCGGAAATTCCGCGTGAAGTGAACATAATATCGCCTTCTTTTGATACTTTTTTATGATTTCCGCAAAAGATGTTCACTTTAACGCCTCGCAAAGAAAGTCCTTTTAGGACTAGAGGATATTTTTCTTTGGCAATGAGAGGAACAAGTCCCGGTTTTATCGGTGAGATAGTGTGCCCCAATTTCCGGGCGACCCTGAACCCGTCGCCGGTGGATCCTGTCGCGGGATAACTCATGCCGCCCGGCGCGAGTATGACGATATCTGTGGAAATGACTTTGCCGTTTTTCAGTTTTATCCCGACAACCTGTTTTTTCTGCAAAAGTATGTTTTGAACGGATGAATTATAGAGAAGAGAAACTTTATTTTTTAAAAGTTCGTTTTTTAATACTTCAAGAACGTTTTCAGCTTTGTTATTCTTCGGAAACACTCTGTGTTCCCGGTCGATCTCGCATTTTAGCCCTCGTTTTTCAAAAAAACGTATGAGATCGCGGTTAAAAAAATGTTTAAAAGCGTCCCGAAGAAAAGCTCCGTTCTTTGAATATTGCCGGAGAAAAGAATTTAAGCCGCGGCTATTGGTTAAATTACACCGCGTGTTGCCGGTCAAAAGAAGCTTTCGGCCCAATGAACGATTTTTTTCCAATAAGACCAAATCCCGGCAGTTTCCCCCGGCAGTTATCGCCGCCATCATTCCCGCCGGTCCGCCGCCTATTACTACTATTTTTTTTTTGTTCATATTCGTACTGTTGTGTATGTGTATCTATGGAACTTATACGATCAAGGAACTGTTCCCTGAGTGTTCTTGAATATAACACAAAATAGAGAATATTGAAACTTTTACGCTGGAGAGGGGACGTGTGAATTTGTTTACTTTTTTCGCGCGCGGAAGTATACTTATTTGTGAGGAACATGTTCCGATGCTTGTCCCATAATACGAAAAAATGATCCGAAGGGAGCGTGATGAAATGAAGAAAAGCCGATTTGTTACAGGCGTGATATCAATTTTTTTTATAACGTGCGCGTCATATTGTCTGCAAGCGGAAGAAACGCTGAATCAGCCGGTAAAAGAAACGCTATTGAAAACGCAGAAAGAGGCGCCGGAAAAAGTGTCGGAAGAAGCAGTCGGTGCTATTGGAAGGGCGTCTCTTCCGGACAGCTCGGAATATGAAGGCGAATTCAAGAACGGTAAATTCCATGGAAAAGGGAGACTTGTTTGGAGAAACGGCTCAAGATATTCCGGCGAATTCACAGAAGGAATGATGGAAGGGACCGGAGTATATCTCGAAAAAGACGGGGCCAAATATGAAGGCGAGTTTAGGGGAGGTCTTCCTCATGGAAGAGGCGTGTATTCCTTCAGTAACGGAGACAAATATGAAGGCGATATGAAGAACGGTGGACCGAACGGGCGCGGCGTGCTGGTTTTCTCCTCCGGAGACAAATATGAAGGTGAGTTCAAAAACGGTAAATTTCATGGAGAGGGAAAATATACTCACACAAAGGATGACGGAGAAATTGTACTAATGGACGGTTTCTGGGAAAAAGGTGATTTCGCCGGATGATAAATAAAACTTAGCAAAAACGCTTTTGAAAGGAAAAGAAATGGGACTAAAAGACAGAGAACAAATAAAAGTTAAGCACAAAGTAAAAAGACGGAAAAAACGAAAATGTCTCACAAAAAAAGGTCTAAACCCCGACGATTTTTATCACGGTCGATTTTACGTAGGCCAAAAAGAAGCTGTTTAACTATTTGTCACAAACAAAAACGTAATTTTATTAGGCATGTTTATGCGAGGCAAAGCGATAACGCATAAAGAGAAAAAGGATGAAAAATTAAGATTTCTGTTGTAATGCCGGTGTATAACGAAGTCGGAACTATAAATGAGATAGTTTCGCGTGTAAAAAAAGTTCCTTTTGAGACGGAAATTATCATTGTTGATGATGCTTCCAGTGACGGAACCGGCATAGAACTTGATAAAATAGCGCTTGAGTATGAAAATGTCAAAATATTCGCTCATAAAAAAAATCGTGGGAAAAGCGCGGCGCTTATTACCGCTTTTAAATATGTAACGGGCGAAATAATCATCATACAAGACGCGGATCTGGAATATGACCCAAAAGAATATCCGACATTGTTAGAACCGATATTGAACGAGAGAGCCGATGTAGTGTATGGATCCAGATTTTTAGGCGGACCGCACAGAGTTCTCTTTTTTTGGCACTACGTAGGTAACAAATTTTTAACAACGCTATCAAATATGTTGAATAATCTGAACCTGTCGGACATGGAAACTTGTTACAAAGTTTTTACGCGAAAAATATTTGAGGATATCACCATAAAGTCTAACCGGTTTGGGTTTGAACCGGAATTTACCGCTAAAATGGCTAAAAAAAAGGCGCGCATTTATGAGGTGCCCATAAGCTATAGCGGACGGGATTATTCAGAAGGGAAAAAAATTACCTGGCGGGATGGAATTTGGGCTTTTTTTGCTATTATTTGGTTTCGGTTTTTTGATTAAAAATGGAGAAGCATGTGAAGTTTGATAGGAGATTGCGGATAAGGATCGGAATCTTAATGATAATTGTATCGATGGCGGCATCAAATATATACTGGATCGTCCGCGCGGGGAAAAAGTTCTTCAAAAATACAAAAATCCAAAACGCGCAAAAAGTCATATCTTCCCAAAAATAACATTCTTTCAAAGTTTTTTACTTTTTTTTGCGACCAAACTATTTGAAATAGGGGAACTTAATTTTGCGAATAATGCTATCGTTTATCATACCATTGTCTTTGGGGTTATTTTTCTTTTCTTCTTTTCATCCTTTTCGCGGAGAATTTAAAACAGCCTTTTTGTTTAAGTTTTGTTTCGCGGTGATCTTTGGTTTGGGTATTTCTTCCTGCGTTTTTTTTATCTTGCAGAATTTGCCCGGTGGTGAAGGAAGAGAAGCGTGTATTCTAAGTGAGATCATAGTCCTTGTGAGCTTAATTGCAATATGGTTTTTGAGGCGAAAGAGTAGCAAAAAGATTTTTCGGCAGGATAGTAAATTTTTTCTGTCAGTAAAAAAAGATTTTTCCGACATTCCTATTAAAAAGATTTTAACGGCGGCAATATACACGGCAATAGTATTTGCTATAGGTATTTTTGTGTTTCTTACATGGAAAAACCCGCAAGGGGGATGTGACGCTCAGGAAATATGGAACGTGTGTGCAAGAAATCTATACGAAAATACGGGAAGATTAACGCGCGGGTTTTTTAATAATGGTTCATGGCATCATCAAGATTATCCTTTGCTTTTGCCGGGGATTATTGCCGCCGGTTGGGAATATACCGGACGCGCAATATCGGCTATTCCGATATTTACGGCGGCATTGTATAGTTTTGCAACTTTTGGACTATTGTTTTCTTCGCTTACGATTTTGCGCGGTAAAACGCAAGGAATGTTGGCGATACTCGTTCTTTTAGGGACGCCTCTTTTTATTCAGCACGGAGCGGAGCAGTACGCGGATACTCCTTTAGGAGCTTATTTCTTAGCGATAATTATTTTGTTTTATTTGCGCGATTATTTACCGGAGGCCGCCCGACAACTTTTATTTTTAGCAGGGCTGGCAACAGGCTTTGCGTGCTGGACTAAAAATGAAGGATTATTGTTTTTGGCGGCGATAATCGTCGTTTGGTTTATTTTAAGTTTAACGTCGAGAAGAATGAAAACTTTTTTTAATGAAATATCTTTTTTTCTGTTAGGACTTCTCCCGGTTTTTGTAATCATCATGTATTTTAAAACGAAACTGGCGCCTTCCAATGATGTGGTATCCTTGGCGGTGAGTGCGGCAATTTTACCGCGGTTGATGGATCTTTCAAGATACGGTGAGATTTTAAAGTCGTTCATAGCGGAAGCTAGTCGGTTTGGAAAAGGCGTTGTTAGCCCCTTATATTTGCTTATAGCATATTTTGCGCTAATCGGCGCGAAAATTAAACAAAAAGATCAATTTGTTTTTAGCGTAACATCCATTTCGTTGTTATTCGTTTTTATAGGATATTTTTTTATTTATGTGATAACTCCGCATAATCTTGAATGGCATTTATGCACATCCCTGCATCGTTTATTTTTACAAATTTATCCCAGCCTACTATTTGTCTTTTTTATGGCAGTACGTACCATCGAAGTTAAAAGAGACACGCTTAAGACTTAAGTTTTTTTCACGTTTTTTAAAAATACTTGAAAATTCTGAAAAAGTGATTATACTCTGAGTTTTTGGATGTAAAACTTTTTTTGAAAAAGAGATCATAGAACAGAAAGAAAGTAGTGCTGAAAAATACAAAAGTGATTTGGGAAAACTTGTGCAGGGTAACATGTATATTTTTAGTGATAAATTTGAACGTTCCAATCTCTGTGGTACATGCTGAACAAGAAGACGCGTTTCATAAGGGAGTATGTTTTACGACTTGGACGAGAGATAAGTTTTCTTCAACCGGCGCGAAGCAAGCTCTTGAAATGTTTCGCGGATTCGGTGCAGGGCATGTTCAGATCAATGTTACCGAATATCAAGCGAGACATGATTCTTTCCGTATTCGTTCAACCGAACGCACTCCGCGTAAAAGCAGTATTATAAAAGCGATAAGAAAAGCGCACAAAACCTCCCTAAAGGTGATGTTAAAACCCCACATAGATATCATTAAGGGTGGTGGCGAAAATTATTGCCGGAAAGACATAGGGTTTCAGGATAACGTGTCTTGGAAAAAGTGGTTTGGAAATTACGAAAAGTTTATTGTTTCCTACGCGAAACTCGCCGAAAAAGAAAATGTCGAAATGTTTTGTATCGGTACGGAACTATCTTTCGCGAGCCGGAAAACAGAGTCTTGGCGAGAGATCATTTCAAAAATACGAAGTGTATATTCAGGCGAGCTGATATACGCGGCAAACTGGGATAATTATGAAAGTGTTAACTTTTGGGAAGACTTGGATTATGTGGGAATAAACGCGTATTTCCCCCTTTCGGAAGAAGAGTCTCCCACGATCGAAGAGATCAAGGCCGGCTGGCGTGTATGGATCAATAGAATAGAAGCGTGGCATAAAACCATAAAAAAACCGATAATATTCACCGAAATAGGATACGCGAGTTACGCCGGCGCCGCGCGGGAACCGTGGAAAGGCGGCACCGGAGAAGTTGATACTCTTCGGCAGGCAAATTGTTATACCGCTTTTTTTGAGGTCGTTTGGTGGCGGGAATGGTTTAAGGGCGCTTATTGGTGGAATTTTAAACCGATGATCTATGGCGGCGGTATGCGTGATCGCGGATTTACGCCGATGAATAAACCCGCGATGGAAATTTTAAAGAAATGGTATAAATCGGACAGGATCATTTTTAAAGATCGCCAAGAAGAAAAAAACTTTCTTGCAATAAGTTTTACCCGGCCTCAAAATCTGCACAATAAATTCCTGCAGTTCAAAATAAAGTCGCGTGAAGAAATAAAGTCGCTCAGATTTGTGTTGAGGGATCACTCGACGAGGTGTTCTCCGGACATTCGTTTGGACGACATTACTAGAAAATGGAAAACGTTTTCCATTAACATTGAAAAAGAAGCATTTGATTTTGTAGATACCAGTCAAATTGATAATATCAGGTTTGAAATATTGTCCCCGAAATGTACCGAAAAAGAATGGGGAAGCATGCTTTTGGTCGAAGAAATAAAAGTTTTTTAACCTGTGGTGGTATTAATTCGTAGGGGCACGGCATGCCGTGCCCCTACGAATTGTGTTATTCATACGAATGATGTATGATGGGGCTGTCGCAAAATACCCCCAAAATGTCATCCTCGCGAACGCGGGGATCTATAAGTCTAAGAATTACAATATGTTACAGATCCCCGCGTTCGCGAGGATGACAGAAAAAGGTGTTTTGCGACAGTCCCATGATGTAAGCAAGAGAGGGGAATTATGGAGAAAACGAATTGGTTTGAGACTCATCGGTTGGCGGCGCGGTTTATCTTGATAGGGGTCATTTGTTTTATGTCTTTCGGTGTGATGGAACTTATTTTGTGGGGCGCGGAATATTACGAGTATGTAAAACCCGCCAATCGCGCTTTATTTGATGTTTATAGGCAGATATACAGTGACGAGCGTGACACGGAATATATTTTCGGGCATAATCCGGACGTGAATGTCTTATTGATGAGAAGGGATAGTGGATATACCTTTATTACAAATTCCGAAGGGTTAAGGGAAAAAGAAAATTATGAAGAGCTGGATAAAAGTGTGATCTTTCTGGGTGATTCTATTGTTGAAGGGGTTTCAGTTGAGAATGATGAAACTATGGACGCGGTGTTTGAAAACGAAACGGGGATAACGGCTCTCAATTTCGGGGTCGGATCAAGCAATACGGTGCAGGAATATCTTTGGCTGAAGAACAAATATAAAGACGGCTATAACACAAAACTGATAATTTTAGGATTTTGTCTGAATGATCTGTTCCAAAACAGTTATTTGAGACGGTTTGTTCCGGAAAGGTCAAATTGGGCGCTTTACAGGTATCTTGAAGACGAGTCAATGGGAAATAAGGCAAATTTTAAACTGAAAGTTAAGCAATTTGTAAGAAAATCCAAAACTTTTTCTTTTCTCTACAGAGTGTATACGGAAATGCGGCGCAAAAAAGCTGACGTAGAAGGACTTCCCCCATATAGATACGATGAAGTCTCGGAAATAAACAAAAAATATACGAAGCTTTACATTCAAAAACTTAAAAGTTTTGCCGAAAGTATCGGTTCGGAGTTCGTAGTCGTGATCTTCCCGCGAGAAAAACAGCTTACCGCCGAATATAGCGATACACACAGAAGGGCGCAGGAGGCATTGATCGAAATTCTCGAAGAAAACAATGTGGAATACATAGACCTTTACGCTCTTATGAAAGAAAACTATATCGCCAGACCAGACGTTAGTTGGTATCATGACGATACGCATCCGTATAAGAAAGGTCATCAATTGATAGGTCTATATCTCGCCGAACGCCTTCCGGAAAAATTCCCGGAAATTTTTAAGTAACGCAATGCGCGGCGATCGCCGTCGGAGTTACCTTTCTTTATTATTCCACTCAATAGGCGAACATAAATTACTATAAGGGTCATCATCTATTTCTTAAAGGCGCTTATGCCTCCGCTATTCCCTATTATGAAAAAGCGCTGGAAATAGACCCATCCAAAATAAAGGCGTTAAGAGAGATCGCCTATTCCTAAAAGCATTTTGAGATCACCAAATTTTTGCTTGAAAGAACTGGAAATAAGTATGATGAAAACCTACCAAAATACAGCGGACAAAGTAGAAGATAAAGAAATAAAAGCGATATTTCTAGCCTTAACCGCTTCCGAAAAAAAACACTCCGAACTTGTAACCAAAATCACAAAAATAATCTGCCCGGATGAAAAAATATAAGAGATGTCGCGTTAATCACTTTCCTGCATATATTCAACCACAATACCTATTATTTTTTGTACAATTTCGTTACAATTTTTAAAACTGATTTTATCAAGAACTTCACTTCCATAATTTCGGAGCAGATCGCTGATGAGGGCATGGATAAAGGATTGCGTCGCGCCGCTGACGCTCGCAAAATCCAGAATAACTTCCCCGCCATTATCGAGTTCCGGGATTATTTTTTGTATACGTATATCCCGCGCGAAGTCTTTATTTTCAGCGAATTCTCCTACAATATCGAACAATTTAATTTCTGTCATATGAACCTTGCCTTTTTGTGTCTTGCCTTTTTTCTTTCTTTTTCAGTTTTTGTATAGGTTTTTCTAATGAGGTCTAACAAAGCTCCAAATTCTTTTGTTGTGTCTAAAGAAATATCAATTCCGACGGCGGTTCCTTGCCAGAACGGAAAATTTTCTTCTTTAGAAAATCTATCAGCAAAAGGATCTCCGTGTAAAGATACTGTTTTTTTTGTTATTTTGGCTTTCAATAACTTATACATGGCTTTCCCGCTATAGATCATAAAGTAGTTACGATTTACTTTAGCAATTGATCTAATGAAAAATAATCCCGCTCCCGCGTTGAGTTCTGTGCCGCCTTCTTTTTTTGTGGTGCCTGTAATGCCCGGGCTTAATGCCAGACGAATTGCCGCTAAGTCACTATTCGCGGGATAGGATCGAGAGATAGTTTTTTTTATTCCAAGACCTGTATCGGCGATGCCTATTCTTATGGAATTGCTTTTTTCATAATACTGCGCCGATACGAGCGCGCCGTTGGGGGATAACGAATGATCCAATACGTTTTGTACCAATTCAGTGACGATATAACGGATAGATTCCGCGTGTTCTAATTTTAAATGGAGGAGCGGGATCATATCTGTAATAAATTTGGTTAAGGCCGTTGAATCAGTTATCTGGGTTAAAGGGATAAAACGTCCCGCCGGATCATGTTCTATCATTTTTATATCAGAAGGTATCTTTAAAAGCTTGAACAGCCCCATTCGCTTTAAGTAATATTTGGATTTGGCCTCCGGTTTTTCAAAATTGATCTTTGAAGGATTAACTGTCAGACCGATGGCGCCTATCATAGACAAAACTACCGGATGAATAGAGGTCCATTTTTTGTTGGTCGTAATTTTCAATTTATCGGGACTTGTTACATCCAGTGTTCTAAAAAACGGGTCAATATTACCTAAAAACGCGCTATTCGGCAGATGTATTTTCATGAGTAAATTTTCTCCTTTTTACCGGGATTCCCGGCACAACATAATTATACCGGGATTCCCGGTAAATTTCAAGGTTTTTTCCTGTTTTATGTAACTCTTCCATTGCCTAAATTTGTTCCTTTTACAATTCTTGTGTGATATAATGCAAGCCAATGCTAAAGCACTCAAATCTAAAAAAGAGAAGCTTAATATTATCTGAGGGTATTGAATAGCACGTCAAGTTATCAAAAAATAAGGGACTGTGCAAGTGCATTATAAAGCAAACATAACAGCAGGCGCGTTATTGATACCAGAAAGCAGGAAAATTGCAGATTTAATGTTAAGGGGTG
>JADHWG010000033.1 GCA_016783605.1 Candidatus Omnitrophota bacterium
TAAATGGGTGACGTTCCTATTTTATAAATGACAAACAGGGCTGTCATCCTCGCGGATGCGGGGATCTATGATATAAAGTGGGTGGAATGGAACTCTTCATTTGAAGGTTGACAAGGTACTAGTTCCACCTACGAGGTGGAATTTTCGTAGGTGGAATGATGAGGATTGTAAGATCATGAAGAACGCTGTAAAAAAAATAATTGAAGCCAAAGCGGTGCTTGCTCCCATGTCGGGCATTACGGACATTCCGTTTCGGATGATGGCGAGAAAATTCGGATGTAAGTTCGCTTTTACCGAAATGATAGATGTTAACGGGATTTTTTATAAAAATTTGAAGACGTTCAAATTGATGGATAGAGTTCCCGGAGACACGCCTTTAGGCGTCCAGTTCGTGGGCCAGGATGTTGAAAAATTAGTCTACGCGGCGAAAGTTTCGCGAGATAAAGGATTCAGTGTGCTTGACATAAACGCGGGTTGTCCGGCACGAAAAGTTGTAAAAACAGGTAAAGGCGCGGCGCTTATGCAAAGCGCGGATAAATTTGGCAACATTATGCGTAAAGTTGTAAAAGCGGCCGGTATTCCGGTGACAGTTAAGATCAGGAGCGGTTGGGATGATGATAATTTAAATTATGTCGAAATAGGCAAAATAGCCGAAGACGCGGGCGCCTCAGCGATTTGTGTGCACGCGCGGACGAAGGAGAAAATGTATAAGGGAAAGCCCGATCATGAAGTTACAGCGAATCTGAAAAAGGCGCTTAAAATTCCAGTTTTTGCTAGCGGCAATATTTTTACCGCGCAGGATGCGAAAGAAGTTTTAACCCATACCGCCAGCGACGCGGTGTTTGTCGCGCGCGGAGCTTTGGGCCGGCCATGGATCTTTGACGAAATCAACAAATGTTTGAATGGGGAAGACGAAGTATGTTCAATTGAGTTTGGCGATTTAAAAGGTATTGTGAAAGAACATTTTTCACAAAGCGTGCGTTATTCCGGAGGTATTGTGACATTAAAACGAATGTATAAACATCTCGCGTGGTATTTGAAAGGATATAAAAATTTAAATGAAGTGATGAAAGAATACCGAAATGTTAAGGATCTTGAATCTTTTGAAATGTTTATGGAACGATTATATGTTGAGGAGAAGAATCATCTTAAATTTTAAATCAAAGGATGGATATGAAACAAATTATTTTGGCGTCAGTGTCCCAAAGACGGTTTAAAATTCTTTCGGATTGCGGGATCCATTGTCAGGTCATCCCCAGCGATGCGGAAGAAGATATGGATCCCTCTTTAGACATATCCGAAATTGTTCAGCGTAATGCCGTGCGGAAAGCCGAGAAGGTCGCCCAAAGCAACAAAGGAGCGATCGTTATCGGCGCGGATACGCTTGTTCTCGACGGAGAGAATGTGCTGGGAAAACCGAGTTCGGAACAATCAGCAAAGGATATGCTTACAAAGTTTTCCGGAGAAGAACTGTTCGTATATACGGGGCTTTCGGTAATATACGGCGAAAAAAGAGCTGTCGGATTTAAAAAAAGCGGTTTAAAAGTTGCCGTTCTGACAAATGAGGAGATAGAAAAGTATTTTAAGCTGTTAGCCCCATATGATAAAGCCGGCGGATTTTCCATCGAAGGCGCCGGTTCCATTATTTTTGACAATATCACCGGTTCATATTTCAACATTTTAGGTCTTCCAATGAGGAAACTCAAAGACCTGTTTAAAGAAATAGACCTCGATATTCTGGATTTTATAGAAAAAGATTCAGGCGGTGAACAACCCGCCCCTTAGTAGGGGCATGGCATGCCGTGCCCTTACCCTTACTACTATCATGAAAAAACATTATACAATTCCATTTTTTATTCCGCACGAGGGGTGTCCGCACAAATGCGTGTTCTGCGATCAAAACAAGATTACCGGACAAGATCAAATTTTACCGAAAAAAATCCCTGAGAAAATAGAAAAATATCTCACAACGTTTCCCGTTTCGGATGCTTATGTTGAAGTAGGTTTTTTCGGAGGCACTTTTACAGGACTTTCCATAGGGAAACAGAGAAGTTTCCTTCTTCCCGTACAAAAGTATATAAAAAGGGCTCAAGTCTCCGGCATAAGGCTTTCCACGAGACCGGATTTCATAGACGAGACCAAACTTAAATTTTTAAAAGCACATAATGTTAAATGTATTGAACTCGGCGTGCAGTCAATGTCGGATAAAGTTCTTTCCCGCGCGAAGAGGGGATATGCTTCAAAAGATGTTGAAAAAGCTTGCCGGATGATCATTAATAACGGATTCTTGTTGGGCTTTCAAATGATGCTCGGTCTTCCGGGGAGCGCGATGCAAGACGAATATTTCACCGCGCGAAAAGCAAAAGAACTGGGCGCGAGCCAGGTGAGGATATACCCGACGCTTGTGATGAAAGATACCGTGCTTGCCGATGAATGGAGAGAGGGAAAATACACACCGCTTTCAGAAAAAGAGGCAATTTCGCGAAGTGTAAAGCTTCTCCTTTATTTCTCGGGAAAAGATATAAAAGTTATCCGGTGCGGACTTCATCCATCGGAAGGATTATTGAACGGAAACAGTTTTCTAACCGGACCGTTTCATCCCGCGTTCAGAATGAAGGTAGAAAGCCGAATTTTTGGTATGATGCTGGATTCGCTTTTAGAAAATAAGAGAGAGGATATCCGGCAGATATCTTTTAACCCGCAAGACGAAGCCGCGCTGATAGGCTACCGCCGCGAAAATTTAAAACGAATGGAAAAACTCACCGGTAGCAAACAAAATTTTTTCACCCCTGACGCAAAAGTTCCGCGCCGAACTCTTAAAATATCCCCGCCCCTACAATCTCTAAAAAAACAAGCCAAGGATGTGCAATAATCAATACCGTAAGGGCACATGCAATGTACCCTTATAATTTTGAATGCGACATACGATATGCGATATACGACCTACGACATACGACCTTACACCGCTTTAGCAAAAATCTCGGCGGCGGTATAAATCTTTTCCATTTCCTCGCCAACGAAACCGCAGGCTTTGCCTAAAGAATCTATAATTCCGCGAACAGTTAAATCTTTCATCACATGACAATTTTTAGGTATAAATTCTTCACCGTCTTCTTCGATCCTAAAATAACTGAAATTCTGAGCGCCTTGTATCGTCGCGGCGGCGAGTGATACGTCTTTACCGTAAGATATCTTATTGTCAGTATCTTCAAGTTCGACCGCGTTTAAGTAGTCTATAGTGGTCCTCTCTGCAGGGGTTTTCGCGACAACCGCTATTTTTAGCCCGGCTTTTGCAAGTTTCGGAAGTAGTCTGCCTACGCCATATTTAAAAGTCACTTTTTGTGAGAAAATAAACGCGCTTCTTTCCGAAATTTTTAACAATCCATTAAGGTTGGGCGAGATACAGTTTTCCACCCATTCCGGTGCGGATGTATCTAAAACAGTATCTATCATTTTATCGAATTTAGTTCGTCCGGATTCCGTTAGAAGTTCACTCACTTTGATATCAAGTGTCTGTTGCAAAACACCTTTTTCTGTCATCCTCGCGAAAGCGGGGATCTGTAACATCTTGTGTTTCTTGGGCTTATAGATCCCCGCGTCCGCGAGGATGACATGGGTGGGGTATTTTGCGACAGACCCATCAAGTGTCGGCTGTGTTGTCTTGCGGGTGTCTTCTGAAAATGCTTCGATATATATTTTGTCACCGTCAAAACCCGTTTTTCCTCCGGAGGCGACATTTATGATAAATTCATTCGAAATTTTATTATCCTTATTTTTATTCCCATGCGTAACGGTAATTTGCATTAGCTCAAGAGCGTAATCAGGCGGGTCACTAAACCGCGTTTTCCAGTTGAGCGGCAAAGAAGAGGCAAAATGTTTAGTTACCGTTAGTTTACACGCGCATCCTTTGAACAGAGTTTCGAAAAAACATTGGATATAATCTACGTCAATTTTTCCATCGGCAAGAGGGCTCTTTGTCTTTTTCTCTTCACGTGAGAATTTATTTAAAATTTTCTCTAACGCTTTTACATGCGTGCTGTTATAGTTAAACTTATGCGGAAGCACTTTAAGAGACTTTATCAACAGTTTATAAGCTTCCGCGCCCAATATCGGTTCCCATTCGGCTTGTTTAATAAATTCATCGGTAGTTTCGGAAAGGGCGGAAGAAGTGTCTATAAGTTGTTGTATTACGTTCGCGTCTTCAGTACCAAAAGGACAAGATTTCGCCGCCGCGTATTCACGGTGGATGCCGCCGCGGGCAACAAGATGGTCAAGATTCGCGGGACCGTTCTTGATAGTGGATTTAACCGTGTCAAGGATCTGACGATGCCTTTTTTCTGTCATTTCGTCAGAGGCGCCATTCGAAAACATTTCACGCCAATCACATAAAACGTCCAGTCCGGTGGAGTATCTCCAATTCTCATTGTGTACGGTTTTCGTGAGGATCCATGGTGATCGATATATGACGCCGGCTTCATGCGCCATGTCCTTTACTATTTTTTCCAAAGTTTTCTCCACGTCACTTGTTACGTTTTCCTCTGCCATCAACCGGTCATAATCCTTTTCTTTTAAGAGCGTATAAACCGCGCGTTCGCTTGTATGGCTTGTCACTTCGAGATCTACTCCGCCTTGCTCTTGGTGGATAATAGGAAAACTTATACTATCGGGGACTCGTATGAACACGATATTTTTGTTTTTAAATGTTTCATCAAAATCGGTTCCGATATGTTTCAAAAAATCATTCAGTTTTGATCTTATGTAGTCTGAATGTTTTTCCGCGAGATACTTCTCGGGAGTTCTTCTGCCGGGAAATGTAGAGCGGTTCCAACCAAGGACTTTTTCGACTCTATTTTTAATTTCGGTGAAGTCTTTCGTTTTTATCCGTTTTTCCAGAAAAGGGTCGATTATTCCATCATTCTGCGTTAAATATTGATATTTGATCTTGGCAAGCTTTTCCGCGCTTTCCGCGTTCCTCTGAGGCAGAATTTTCCGCGCACTAACCTCGTTTTTAATGGCATTAAATTCCTCAAGCGTGCATAAAGCCGTGGGATATCCGTTATTTCCGTCTTTGTCGGTTGAAAAAAGTAGTCTATAATCTTCCCGTATACCGTTTTTCTCAACAAAAACCGGTACCATGAATATGGAGCTCCCTTCGCCGATCTGGTCAAGTTCTTCGGGACAGGTGGTTATTTCCGCGGGATTATATATGGTTCTTTCAGCGCGAAAGGTTTTATTTTTTTTAAGCCAAGCGCGTTTTCGGAACGCTTTTTTTATAAGCGCTTTATCGCGCGCGCCGTCTATATCGATTAATTTATCAACGTGCTTAAGATAATTTTGGAGACCAATTTCAGCCAGGATAAAAAATTTGTATTCATGGCTGTCTTCAGCAAAATTACCGGATATGAGAGGCGGGCATAACGCGAAACTTACATTATTCAACAGAAAACAGGCACCAATAACCAATGAAAAGACTTTCCGCATAATCGTATTTCCCCCCGACTGTGAATGGTTGAAATTTTTGCTTGTGTTCTCCGTTATCGCTACACTTTTTATTAACTAACAATTCAAGCACTATAATTATTATACCATCTATGCCAATCAAGGTGCAATAAGAAAACCAACTTTGATATGCCTCAACACCAAAAACACCAACCTCGTAGGTTACTACCAACCTACGAGGTTGGTGTTTTTATTTTAATGTTTTCCCATTTTATTTGGGCACATGCAATGTGCCCCTTGTATATCGTCACAATTCAGGTAACCGTTTATAATGGCATCAACATATAAAGGTTATCAATGATGATAGGGATAAAAGGGCCGGGCAGGCCCGGCCCCTACGATTTGTTGGGCATGTTTTATATTATTCGTAGGGACAAGGCCTGCCTTGTCCGATTAATTTAAGAGGGGACAAAATGGTCGGGTGTCCCCGGTCACTATCGATTTGTTACCTGAATTGTGACAATATACACCCTACAATTTGTTTTGTGCCGCCAATTGATTCCACCTCGTAGGTGGAATCGGTTGTTTTTTTTTCTGGTTGACATGGTGGTGGAGGGTTGCTATATTAGTGTAGCTGTGAGTATAAACTGATAAAAAGTTAAAAAGTAGAGGTCATAGTTGAAAACAATTTTCTTATCTGCGATACATTGCCATTCGTTAAGGTTAATAAACGCAGAAAACTCACATCTCTTCTCCCGCAAAAAAACAACCTCGTAGGTTCAACCTACGAGGTTGTTTTTTTTAGGGGAGGGGGCAAATCTTTTGGAGGGAAAAAATGCGTAAAACTTGTCGTGTAATTTCAATTGTTCTTCTCTTGTCTTTTTTACTTAACACCACCATTTATGACACTCACGCGTGTCCGGACATTCCAATTTGTTCGATATCAAAGCCGACCATAATAGACGAACTTGCCGCGGGGTCGATGTGTAACGAGATCCTGGGACGAGCGAATAAGGATAGAGGCGATCTTATGCTCGCGCTCGAGACGAATCTTATGCATTTCGCGGGGGCGGAGAATAAAGAAATAGATTCGGATAAGCTTTTAGAGAGTGCCGGGAAGTACAGAGGGAGTATATTCGATAAGACCCATTTTTTCTTCAGTGAAAAAATGGATCTTCCGGGGGATGATGTTTACGTAAAATGCAGAATTAAAGATGACAAAAAGTACAAAAATCGAAAAATTCCATCAACCAGGACCTATCATGCCGTGTTCTCAACAAAACGAGATGAGCAGGAGGGGTTTGATGTCGAAGTATACACAGATGAAGAATGGGAAGGAGTTCTCCTTGGAGAGACAGAAGATATGTGGGCGGTAGAAAGATACGTGGAGCATAACAGAGAAATTGATAGATTTATAAAGGACAGAATCAAAGAAAAAAACTTCATGGAATTTATTGACCGGGCTAAAGATCTTGGCTGGGATGAAGAATATCCGGATAGGACAAGACCAAAAGAGGAGTATTTACTACCGGAAAGGGTTTGGGAATATGTAAAGGCCGAAGGCGTTGAGGACATTCTCAAAGGTTTTGACACAAATTCGTATAAAGCGCTCGAAGGGAAAAATATAGTTTTTATTCGCGTCCCCTCGGATGTGCCGCTTCCTGTAATTCATGAAGCCGGACGCGAAATAAGTGTAACCACTCATGCGAGCCAAAACGCGGTTTATGTGTTTTTAGAGGAAGATGCTTTCGATACGTTATGTGGTTTGTCGGCACAAGAGCCGCAAGCGAATGAAGCTATGGACGAATATTTGAAAATTCGTGAAACTCTTCGCGGAAATGTCATTGAAAGATTGCTTCACGTGATCGGAAAGGCGCATAATTTTGAGATTTTTTATGATGAAGAAAAAAACGAAATACGAAACGCGATGGATATCGCTTGGGATGAATTTCAGGAACCGGAAGAGGTGTATTTTTCTTATGAAAATGTCAATGACGAAGTACTCACCAGTTTAGGTGAGATGTTCAAGGGGCGCGCGGAAGACTTAATGAAAGAGCATCCCGATCTAAAAAAACTAAAAAACGGTCCGGTTGATCTTGACACCAATCTCCGAACGCGTGTTTACGGCGGCGGTTTTTCAAATTTAAAAAACAGTGCGAAGTTTCTTTTCAAACATACATTCACGGAAAACGAATTAGAGCGGATAATTGAGATGTATGAAACTAAAGATTGGGATAACGTGAATTATAAAAAGTGGAACGGTATTCGAAACAAATTGGTAATAGCGATAACACCACTGAACCCTAAGAAAATATTTAAAACACATTCGAACGATTGGCCGAAACTGGATAGTATCGGCGGTATTGAGACGCTTTATACGGCGCTTAGCATTAAGCGAGCGGGGATATCTTATTGGGATGTGAAAACAAAAAATGCGCATTTATCGTCTCTACCGAATTCAGAACTCAAACGCGCGGCGCTTTTAGAGCGTGATATGAGAAACATACTAAAAGAAAAAGTAGGTATGAATGAAAATCTTTCGCTTTCAAATATCGCGGTTGATTTGTACGCGAGAAGGCTGAAAACAATTAATGACATGCGCAAGTTAAATAGAATAACAATTAGACGAAATCCTTCCGTGTTTGACAGCCAGCCGTATGACAACATTTTCGATTTTTCCGGAATAACCCTGAAGACGTTCGCGGAAAAAGATCCGATTCTTATACCGTGTTCTTCGCGTATGAAGGACGGAAAAGAAAAAAAGTATGGTGTGCTTATCGATTTCTCCGTTTCGGAGAAAAGAGTTATCGTTACCGCGCTTACCGAAGAAGAAGCGGACGCGGTTAAGCATTCCAAAAAATACATTAAGAATTTTAAACGAAGCGCCGAAGACAGAAGAATTATGGAGAGCTTCCTGGAGCATGAAGACAAGATAGACGCGGTCATTGCTCTTGCTATTAAAGAAAACCGGTACGCGAATATTCAAACCAATAAATCCGCACTTTTAGATAGTATAACCACCGAACTTACGGAACTTTTTTACGCGATTAACGGTGAAAAAGACAAAAAGTATTACAAAAATCTCCTCAAGAAAATGATCGGTGAGACTTACACACTCATAAATGTCGGGAAAGAATCAAATCTGCCGCAGATACGAATAAAATTAACGAACGGCGATGAGCGAATGATAACCGTCAGAATGCACACCGGCGCGCGGGGAAGATATATATTTCTTACAGATGATGAATACGCCAGTTTGAGCGACCTTTATTACGGTAAAGATGGTTTGAAAGAAAGAACAAAGAAAAAAATGAAGCGGTGGATAGTTCATGACGCGGGAGGAGTGGGTTTTGGACTCCCGGCAACAAAAGTCGCGAACGACAAACGCGTAATAAACGACCTGGATTGTGTTTACGAAAACTGGCTAAGGAGCAAAGAAGAAAAGAAAGATTACGTTTATGATGAAACCAGTTATTGGCCGATCAAAAGAATACTCGCCGCGGATAACCCGATAGTGGATATCGAAGATTTACGCGGCCGAAACAAGGCAAACGATCTATATTATCGTGATTACGCGGCGGGGTATTTGGCGAATTTATTCAAAAAAATACCCACAAAATCTCATCGCGAAACTAAACGAAAAGAAAATGCGAAGGAATTTGTTCGAAAAACAGGTTCGTTTACAACGGATGATTTGGAACTATTGATAGACGCGTATGGAGACCAGCAATCGTATAAATCAGCGTCGGCACATTTTAAGAGTGGGCTCGGAGAAGAAGAATATAAAAAATTTCAAGCAGTTTTTGTAAAACTTAGGAAAACTTTGGAAGCAATTGATGTAAAAGTGGAAGTTATCTCTCATCAGGATCTGCGCCCGAAAATAGGCAAAATCGGCGGTGTGGAGACGCTTGAAGAAGCGCTAAACCTTCGGCAAAAAGTGGAAAAATTAACAATTGCAGATACTCGGGATTTGAAGCAAAATAAAGCGGAATTTAATTCTCTGCCGGGTGCGGAACTTAAAACTGCGGCGCTTTTGGCAAAGAATTTACAAATGATAATGTTTAAAGCCGGGATATCTGCGATAGATTCAAATTCGAAATACTTACTACTAAAGTATGGTCTGTATGGCACGGAAGATTGTAGCAAGAAGTATGACGAAGTAATTAAAAAACTAGTCGAAACGCGTAATGGTGGTTCTTCTCCAGAGATATTTAATAGAATCGTGCGGGATAACTTGGAGAAAATATTGGGTGCTTTGTGGCAAATGGGACGAAAAACAGTTGCAGGTAATTTTGAAGATAATACCTTTGAGCTCTCCAATATAACAACGGATTCCCCCGAAGGGATGTTGTTTGTCAGGTGTCATGGTTCGTTGACCTGTAAACAATACATTGCGGCGGTAGATTTTAGGCAAAAAGACAGAATCGATATCCAGATTTTAACTCCGGGCGAAGCTGAACTTCTTCAGAAAATGGACGCGTATGGGATAGACGCTCACTTCGTGTGTTCCGCCGAAGACCGAAGGTGTATCTCGGAATATTTACTACATGAAGAGCGAATTGACGATCTTGTTAGTGGCGCTATTGATAAGGGCAAGTTTCATATTATTCCGAAAAATGATGATTTGCTGAAAGATGTAGCACGTAAGATGATGCATCTCTTTAAAAAGATTACAGGCAAAACAAACGAGACATATGAAAAACTTGCCAAAAAAATAATCAGCTCGCCCTATATCCTTATTAATGTTGGCGCGGAATCAAATTTGCCGCGTATGCCGGTGAAAATAAAAGAAAAAACAAAAGAAATAACCGTCAGAATGCATACCGGTCCGCGCGGCAAATACATATTTCTTACGGATAAAGAGTTTAAGAGTTTTCATAGATACGGCGACTCCATTCTCGCGAACAAGATAGAACAGGACATAATCGGCTGGATGATCCACGACGCGGGGGAAGTCAATTTAGGCCTTTCGATAATAGGAGTAGAGGACGGCAACATAATGAATGAGCTTGACTATGCTTCGAAGGGGCTGGATCTTGGCGGAAAACCGATAGATAAGAGCATTGGTTATTCCAAAGAGAGTGTGAAAAGCGAAATATCCGAGATATATGCTAAAACTTTTCCAACACTTAAAAAGATATTAAACGCGGTGGAGCCGATAGTAAACATTCACGATTTAAAGGGTAAAAACGCGGCAGAGGTGCCTTATACGCGCGGATATACAGCAGGAAAGATAGCCCGGCAGGGCAGTAATTCGTTACCGGATATGGAAAAAATATTTGAAGGAGTTCAACTAAATAATGACAAAATCAAGAACTATTGGAAACAATTGGATGGAGTTAATGACCCTTTTACGCTTGAAGCGCTATTAAAAGTTTTTAAATATGGAGATGAAAAGAAATATACCGATGAAGAACGTAAACTCATAAGCAGAGGCGGACCGGATCTTTCAAGTTTTGAAAAGCTTCAAAAGGAACTACAGGAAAATGAGGCGGGCGTGTTCTTGCAGTATAAGATTGGACGAATTGAGGGTTCTGAAAATAAAACAAAAAAACAGGCTAAAGCGGTTGGTATGATTACTGCGCCTCCGGGGGCGAATCATACTTTGTTCGTTTTGAACGATTTTGTGAGCGGATCCGAAGAAGATGCCAGCTCCGAATATGGGGAAGACATAATCGACTACGGTAGCAGATTCGGCATAAAAAAAATAAGTACGGACAAGCCTAAGAAAATAGTCAAAAGCATTCTTTATGATATCAAAAAGGGAAAGCTTAAATCCAAAAACGTCATAGTTCAACTCCCGGTAGTTTTTTCAGAAGAAAAATATGTTTCTGAAATAAAGAAGCTTCAAAAAAAGGCTCCCGGAATAAAGTTTATGATAGTGGACCCTGCGGGGATCAAAAATGAAGATATTCCAGAGAAAAGAAAAAAATATCGCCGGAGAATGTATTCCATTATGTGTTTAGTAGGAAAACTGGGCCGATGCCGCAATGAATACGAAGAATTGAGAATAACCGAATTTCTCGAGACTCTTGTGAAGCCTTTTCTTAAAGACGCAGAAGGTAAAATAGTCCCGACAGAAAAATATATCAAAGCCCTTAAATCGGGTAAGATTTCAGACATAGTGAACATAACACTTTCATGCATGCCCGTCACAATACTCCCCATGCCGGATTATGACGAAGTTGTGCATATTTTTACGTTCGCGTGAAGTCGGTCAGCCGGTTGGCCCGTTGGTCATTTGTTAAATCGTAGTGGCGGGCCCGCGTGTTGGTTCGTGTATAGTCGATAGTTGGGAGGGCAGCAAAAATCCCCCTGGCCCCCTTTTTCAAAGGGGGGAATCGATTTTTAAATAGTTGTTCCCCCTTTGGAAAAGGGGGTTAGGGGGATTTTGGTTTGATTGAAAATTTAGGAGAAAGAAAATGAACGATAATTGTCAATTCAAAAACTTGATAAAAAGTGTTACCGCGTTTCTTGTATTCTCATTTCTTTTAAACGGTGTGTGTTTCGCGAACATAGATACGCTCGCGACGCTCTCGGGTAATCCGGATATTTATTCGGACATGAAAAAAATGATGAATCAGAGGCTTTCCGAGCATAAAAAGTTTATAAACAAGGCGATTAAGGATTATGCCGAGAATCATGCCGATAGTGTCAAAGGTTTAGAGGATCTTTCGGGAATTAATCAAAAATTTAGAGAAGGTGTCAGATTATCGAAAGGTGAAGACGCGGTTAAAGGACTGGAAGAGGTTCTCTCTTCTTCCGATGGCAGAATTCAGGTGATATTTGTTAAAAACAGTAACGCGCTTCCCATATTTGAGGGAAAAATGGTTTGGGGACACGCGGGAACTTACGTTACAGCATTCGCGTTAGAGTCGGAAAGAGATACTATAGAGGGAAAAAAGAAAATTGTTGCGCGGCTTATTCACGAGATATGGGCAAGGTCGACGCGGGCGAAGCAACTGTATGATGAAGAAGTCGAGCAAAAAAATCCGAAAACTCCTAAAGACGTTCAAAAAGCAGCGAAAATCGCCCGCCGAAAATATGAACAGGAAGTCAATCAAGTGGTTTCAGAGATAGAGCAGTTCGGTTACATTACAAGCCTCCGTTTACAGAAGGTATTTTTCAATCTTCAATTTGAAAACAAAATAGATTTCATCAACCGAGATTTTACGTATCCGGGTGAAGAGACTAAGGAATTTCTGAAACCGGATCATGTTATGGAACTTGATCCCGAAACTATCAAAACGCGTAAGATGAATTATTATTCTTACTCGATAAGCGAGTTTATTTCCAGGCATGGAGAATACTTTGTTTATGGTGATGAATGTTGGAGTGTTATTTCGGGTAAACCGGTTTCTTTACCGTTTAAAGAGAAAATATACGGTTCAGGTTTCTCGCCGAAAGACGCGTATCTTGCAGTAAGTTATGAAGAAGAGACCAAAGGCGGAGAAATTATTGATGTAAAATCACGTATAGTGATAAAAATTGATGGTTTATCGAAAAACGTAGAAAGATTTGGCAGATTTTCCGATAGCGGAAAATTTATTGCGGCGCATCAGCAGGACGGGACGGTGCAGATTATTGATATGGATAAAAGAAAAGTTGTCAAAAATATTTTTCATGACAAAATAATTCGTATCGATTTTTCCCATCGTGATAAATATGCGGCAGTCAAATTGGGAAGAGATGTTGGGTATGAGAGCAAACTTTATGATATGGAAACGGATAATGAAATCGAGTTTTCGAATTTGCACGGCGCGAGCATTCAGGACATAACAGTTTCACCTGATGAAAAATACGCGGAACTATATGGCGCCGCCGAAAAGAGAATTATTTGCAACCTTGAAACGGGGAAAATGTACTATTTGCCCTACAACATAGAGTCTCTAAGTTTTCTATCAATTCCCAACTCGTTATTTATCCTCTACAATAACAATAACGGTGATGCCGGGATTTATAATTTTAAAACAAATTCGTTTAAATTTGTAGCTTCAGACGTTTCTGGATTTCGATATCTTTTACTCGGAGATGCCATTTTTATTAAGTACAATGAGGCAAGAATACCAAGTGAAGACGATAGTTGCGTTTTGTATTATCCGAAAACGAAAAAAATGAGATCTTTGGAGACAAAAAATACCGTAGAAAATGAAAATTTCTCCAGAGGAAGACGATATTTAAGCATGCTTGAAACGGGACATGATACCAAAAATCTGGTTTATGACGTTCAAACTGATAAACCGGTTCCTGTAAGAATGGACAGAAACAAAGACAAACCATTCTTCTCAGCGGACGGCAACACGCTTGTGGTTTTTACGCCGAAAACGGTTGAAATATATAATTTAGCGAAAAAACATAATCCCAAACCGAATGGTGTTAAAACAAAAGCAAATAAAATGCCCCCGAGCTCTAATTTGAAAAGTAGTGTTGCCAATATGATCAAAATTTTAAGAGGATACACTACTCCGACAACAGTTATGACTATTGTCAATGATCATAACAAAGATCGTTCTAATGTTCAAAGAATGGTTAAGCTTTTTAATGAATTAGGCGTGGCAAAACTAACTAAAACCAATTTCGGCAATAGTAAGATGGCATATAGTTTACATCCTATGCTAAAAGGATTGACGGATGAACAAATGAACGCGATTTATGATATAGAGATCGAATTGAAAGGAAAACCCGTAAAGATACTGGAACGTTCTACGATCCCCTCAAATATTAAGCCGAAAGTTCAATCTGAAATAATTAAAAAGGTCCAAGCCATAATTCATGACGAAAACCTTCTCCTCGCGCTGGCGGTTCCAAAAGGAAAAGTTTTATGGCACGTGTTCCAGAATGAGTTGATTTCTTATCAGGATCAAATGTCGGGTCTAATAACAAAAATAAACGAAATGTCAAAAGATCGCGCCGGCCGCGAAAGAATAAAAATTTTGAATAGAGAAGAAAATTTGACGGAGGTCTTAGAACATCTTGCAAAAGATTCTAACAATACTGTCCACGTGATGATCAACGACAAAAAAAGTCTTAAAAATATTCCTGAGAAAATAAAAATCGCTATCTTTAACGGAGAGATCGGTGATTGCAGTCAGATTATCGGTATGATGGCGGTTTCAAGAGCTCTTGCTATAGAAAAGATATCCGAGAGGAATCATGAGCTTTGCCGTTTACATATACTTTTGACCGGCGAAGAGTTCGAAGGACAATTGACCAAAACAACCGATCCAAAAATACTCGCCGAAGCCATTACTTTTGATTTGCCGGCAATCCTGGTTGTTGGTGTTGATGAGTTGCCGATTTTGCGTGAGAATACGATCTTTTATCTGAAGCACGCGTAATTGGTATTTGGAGAATCGTAGGGGTGGCGCCGTGTGTTCGCTCGTATCAAACAACCTCGTAGGATAATGGTGTCGGAGCCACCATTATCCTACGAGGTTGTTTGACAGGTTATATTCGTAGGGTGTCCCGCGTGTCCGCCCGTGAATAGGGGGATTTTGATTTGATCATAATCCATGACAAAAGATTACCGGCGGAATATGTAAGGGGGCTAAAGGCAAAACTGCCGAATGTTTCCTTTGTTCCTTTCAGCCCGCCCGTTTACTCGGACCGGAAAGTGTATGAATCGATCTTGTGTCATACTGATATATATTTTTTTGAACTTGACGAAAAGACTATCATTCACGCGCCTTCGGTCGGGGAAAAATATCTTCGGATATTGAGAGAGATGAATATGACTCTTATAAAAGGGAATATGGATCCTAAAGAGGCATATCCGGATACGGCACTATATAACGCGATTAGAGCCGGAAATACGGTATTTTGTAAGACGCGTTGCATAGACGCGGTAGTTTTGGAAGAGATCAAAAAGAAGAAACTGGATATCATAGAAGTTTCGCAAGGGTACGCGCGGTGCTCGGTGTTAAAAGTTAATGACAAAGCGTTAATAACCTCAGACAAGGGAATAGCCGCCGCGGCGCGCGGCACCGGCATAGAAGTTTTGCTTCTGCCCGCCGGGCAAATTCAATTGCCCGGAGAAAAATACGGTTTTATAGGAGGCGCGTACGGCAAGACCCCATCGGGAAAACTCATTTTTTTAGGAGATTTTAAACTGCACCCTCAGGCGGAGAAAATTGAAGATTTCTTATTCAAACATTCCGTTCTTTATATCGGAGTGGAAGGTCTTCCGCTTTATGACGCGGGTGGATTGATAATTTGAGTCGTAGGGGCACGGCATGCCGTGCCCTTACTCTGGTGGAATGAAAATGTGATTTTATGTGGAAGATGTTCGGAAGTTCCACCTACTCTGGTTGAACGAAGGTGGATGGCGAATAGTCAGTTGTTAGTAGGATTTTAGGACGAGTGTTGCCCGTCACCATCCTCGTAGGATAGTGGTGTGGAGAGCCACCACTAACCTACGAGGATGGTGATCGGTGACGGGTTATATGCGGTATACGACATACGAATCAAAAAGGAGACCATGAACATGAAAAAAGTAAACAAAGTTTTGTGTATTATCATTAGCACGATGTTTCTTGTGAATAGCGCTGCTTTCGGGGAGGTGAAGCCTAAACCGATGAATCTTGCCGCAGAATCGCGCCTCGCGCCGATGAATACGCCGGAATTTTTGGATATCGTGCAATTGACTGCTCGGATCCTGCTTCTGCCGGATTTTAAATCCGAGGTCTTTACAGAAAGAAACAGGGTAGAAACTTTAACAAGCGCTCGGGATGGTATCACCGATAGGACAGGAACGACGGATGTGGAGAGAAGGGGGAACAGGTTGGTTTTTTATTTTCGTGATAAACAGATATTGGACAATAAAAAAACCGTACTGATCCCCTGTTCGGTACAAGACGGCAGGTTTAATAAAAAAGACGAGAATGCCCCTCGTTGGTATATAGCCTGTGTCAGGAGTTTGGGTGACGACAAAATAGACTGCAGTTGTATCAAACCTCGAGACTGTAATGTGACAAGTTTTGATTCCAAAAGTATCAATACGATTTTAAGTGATCCGAATACGTGTGAACTTCTCGCAAAAAAACAAATGTTACCGAAAGACAAAGAATCTATCGCAAGATTTGTCGAACAACAGAATGAAAAGGATGAGATTATCGCGGACGCGATTTGGGATCAAAGGGAAAAAAGAATTGACGCGAAATCTAATGATATTTTGACGATTGAAAATTTTTTAAAACATTTACAAAATAATAGACTTCTGAAAGAATTTACGCGGCTTGTGAAAAATCGGCAAGTTATGGAAATCCCTGGACTTAAAAAACCGCACGCGGGAGGCGTAGGCATTTATTTGGTAAACGAATCCGATTTTAAAAAGAATCATCGAGACCAAATCGTTCATGCTCTTTTTGCTAAGTGCGGACTGTTTCATGAGGAAAACGATCTGATGGTACAAGTTTTTAACGAATGGGTATTGGAGGCAACGGTAGTTGGTGAAGGTTCTCCGTGGAAGTATAGAGTTCATGACCTTAACGAAGGTTATATCGAAAAGAAGCTTACTGAACGGGGTAACAAAGAGCTCTTCGAAAAAGCCAAAAACGCGAGTTTTGAAAATCGGTGGAAAGATCCGCATTCAATTGATTATTACGGAGATAACCAAAAAGAATTTTTGACAACACGAGTAAAAAAACTTTTGAAAAAAAAGGTACGACCTGGTAAATCTAAAAAAATTGATGTGAGTACGCTGCAAAAATTTGGGATAAATGTTTTACCGACTGAATCCAGAGAAATTATTAACACGTTTTATGAGATTTGTGGAAGTGAAGATTCCAAATTTTTGGTACAAACATGCAATGACCCGAATTGTCTCGGTATCAAAGTATACAATTACGGTTCAGCGGGAAGAGAAAAAAGAAAGAAAATGAAAGAATTTCTGGAATCAAAAATTCCTGAAATGGGTAAGGTTGAAACCGTAAGTTTTGAAACTTTAATAAAAGAAACCGGCGCGATGTATAAAGAGATTTTATATCTCCTTCCGGAACTATGTAAAGGGCAATTGTTTCGTACTGTTCGGTATATCGGGGAGGATGGTATTCAGATAGCACAATCAGCGAGGACATACCCGGACGCGGCTGACATTGTAAAAAAAGGAATAATGCTTGATAAAAAAAACCGGTGGAAACGTGAACTTACAACAGCTCTTGAAAAACCGTTGATAAAAGAACGCGCTGGTGAATATTTGAAAAAAACGATTAAGTGCGGCCAAGAACGTGCTATTTTCTCAAAGGATTGGCAGGATGGGACAGAATCGCTTAATTGGTTTGCCTCATTAAATCTTCTTTATTCATTGTGTTCAGAGTTGTCTTCGGAGTATAGAATAGTATCCTTTCGTGGCCAGGAAACTGCCCCCTACTATGGTGGAAGTTCCTCTTACTACGTTATTTATCGTTACAGTGCGGAAGAATACGCTGAAGTGAAAGAGAAAAAGGAGATAATACAAAACTTTTTGGAGCAGAAGTTTAAGAGTGTACTATCGGAGGCAAAAGGGTCGCTTCTTATTAAACTTAAGGAATTTGAAACGACAGATGGCAGATCGAAACATTTAACAAGAAAGGATATCGCGGAGCTTCTTCCCGAAGTATGTTTCATGACGGGATCGAAATTTGTTTTGAAGAATTTGTCTATAAGTTCAGGAGAAGTCAGAATAAACAATTACGCGCCATCCGTGAAAACACGGGAAAAATTATCAACATCCCAAAAAGTCACAAAAAAGACTACTTGGCAAAAAGATTTAAGAAAAACACTTGGGGTTACCAGTCCAAAACGTAACCAGCCTGAATTGCCTGTTGATGAGCCAATCAAAAAACAGAAAAGAATTATAAAAAACCTGTCGTCCTATGAAGACCCGGACGAAGTCACAACAATCGATACTGCCAGTCGTACGATAAAGGCAATTTTGAGTGTACGAGATGAAAGCCCCGTGTTTTTTATGCCGCAGGAATTAACGAACCGTGAGAGATGCGAGGCTCTTACGGAAGAATACGCGGGTGCTAAATTTGTACCTTTTAACCAGCACGATGCGGATGATCTTGATATGCAGCTGGGTAAATACGGCGCTCGCAGAAAGGTCGTTGTTACCATAGGCGCTGAATATGAAAACGTAAAAGACATTTACGAAAAACATGAAAATCTCATGCCTCTTAACTTCAGCAGACAAAATATAGAAGATACGCTTAGTTTAAGCGCGCGGGACTATCGGCGAAAAGAACTGGAAAAAACCGTCATAAGCATCGCGCTTTTAACGGGCGCGCTTCCGGCGGAAGGATATGCGTCAACGTGCAGTTTTTTCACCCTTATTTCTTTGCTCGATCAGGTTATGCTTGAGAACACTATTGCGGAAGATTACATAGAGGGTCTCATTGATTTCGCCGCGGGTGACAGCGAAAAATTGAGTTTCCTGATAAGAACCCAATTAAGACCTATGGATCCATATGACGTGGAAGAGCTAAAGTTCATTGTAAACACCCTGATCTCCGCGTAAAACAACGTTCTAACCCAAAAACAACCTCGTAGGTTGCTTTGCAACCTACGAGGTTGTTTTTGGGTAACTATTCAAGTGACACTTTTTCTTTACAGACTGCCTTCCCAAAGGGTATAATTAAAAATGATATCGTGGTTACACCAACCGAACCTTCAATCGCACCTCGTAGGTGCAACTGGTTGCACCTACG
>JADHWG010000034.1 GCA_016783605.1 Candidatus Omnitrophota bacterium
GCCCTTCATGCCACACAAATCACCGATTTCATGAGGGCACGGCATGCCGTGCCCCTACGAGGTTGTTTGGGCGGCGGAATGGTTCTTGGAAGAGGGAGAGATCCCGGCTCTTCGGTCGGAATGACAAAAAGAGAAATGGAGACAAAAAATGGAAAAAACAAAATGGGAACATGCGCGGGTTAAACCGAGAGAAATAGAAAAATATATAGACAATGGAAAAGACTTTATTCCGAACGCTGAAATCGAGGAAAAAATACGTCCGCAAAAAGAACCTGACCAAAAACGAGTGAAGGATATTTTAGCGAAATCGATGTCTATCGAAACCCTTTCGGAGGATGAATTGGCGGCGCTTTTAAATGTAACCGATGAAAAGAGTTGGGATGAAATGAAACGCGTCGCGCTCAAGATCAAACATAAAGTTTACGACAACAGGGTCGTAACTTTCGCGCCGCTCTATATGGGGAACAAATGTGTTAACAATTGTCTCTATTGCGCGTTTAGAAAGGACAACGATTCCGCGAAAAGAAGAGTTCTTACGATCAAAGAAGTGGAAAAAGAAACGGAAATACTCGCAGGGAAGATCGGACACAAACGCCTTATAGTTGTTTATGGGGAACACCCGGAAACCGATGCCGATTATATCGCTCGGACGCTTAAGGCGATCTATGGTGTGAAAGTTCGAACTAAAAACGCCTGGGGGCAGATCAGAAGAGCGAATGTTAACGCGGCGCCACTTCGGGTAAAAGAGCTCAAAAAATTAAGAGAAGTGGGTATTGGGACGTATCAAGTGTTTCAGGAAACATATCATAAGAAAACCTACGAAAAAGTTCATCCCGCCGGTACTCTAAAGGCGAATTACGCGTGGAGGCTATACTGTATGCATAGGTCGATGGAGGCCGGAGTGGATGACGTCGGGCTGGGAGTTCTCTTTGGACTCAGTGACTGGAGATTTGAGGTCATGGGACTTTTGTACCACGCCCGCGAATTAAAGAAAAAATTCGGTGTCGGGCCGCATACAATTTCTTTTCCGCGTCTTGAAGCGGCGGAAAACACGCCTTTTACGTCCGCTTCCAAATACAAAGTGAATGACGAAGATTTTAAAAAAATAGTAACATTGATAAGGCTAGCGGTTCCGCATACGGGGATGATACTTACCGCGCGAGAGCGTCCGGAGATAAGGAAGGAAGTTATTTCTTTAGGATGCACTCAGTTCGACGCGTCAACGCGTATAGGAATAGGCGCTTATAGCGACAGATATTCGGAGCAGGAGGGAAAACGTCAGCAGTTTTTGTTGGGGGATACCAGAAGTCTTGATGAGATCGTAAGAGAACAGGCGTCCGAGGGAAGGATCACTTCGTTTTGTACGGCGGGATATCGATGCGGGAGAACCGGTGAATGTATTATGGATCTTCTAAAAACGGGTCAGGAAGGAAAATTCTGCAAATTGAACGCTATTCTTACTTTTAGAGAATGGCTTGACGATTTTGCGTCCGAGGAGACTCGTATCGTTGGGGAAAAGGTTATCGAAAAAGAGATCGACCAGATCAAAGAAGAAGATTGGCCGATATATCCACAGCTTATGGAATATTATGAAAGAATTAAAAACGGAGAGAGAGATCTTTACTTTTAAAAACAAAGTGCTATTTAACAAGTTTACCGCGTACATTTTTAAAGAATACGGTGCGATTATTCAGTTGGCGGAAATAAAAGATCTGTTAGAAACAATCGCTAAAAAATATTAGATACAAGGGCACGGCATGCCGTGCCCCTACGCGGGACAACCCGATTCCACCTACGGGGTGGAATCGGGTTGTGAGGTGTGGGGTGGAGGATTATGACGAAAACGGAGATATTTGAATATTTGTCCGGTGCTCGGGATGGGGAATTGTTTCCCGAAGCGCGGCGCGCGCAGACCGCGGCGACGGGAGATAACGTTTTTGTGCGGGGGATTATTGAATTTTCCAATAATTGCGCGAGGAACTGCGCGTATTGCGGGCTTAGGAGAGATAATCGGAACCTGTCGAGATATGATATGCCGGCGGAAGATATAGTAAATGCTGTTCGGTCGATATATGAAGACGGGATACGAACGGTTGTATTGCAATCAGGCGATAATTTGAATTATACTCGGGAAATGGTTTGCGGAATAATTGAGAATATAAAAAAGAGGTATAAAAATATAGCGATCACACTATCTTTGGGTGAAAGACCCTTGGACGACTATAAAGCGTTTAAGGATTCCGGCTCCGACAGATATCTTTTGAGGATAGAAACAACAAATTCCCGTCTTTACAAAAAACTTCATCCGGGCCAATCGTTGAAAAAAAGAATAAATATTCTCGAAAATTTGCGAAAAATGAAATATCAGGTTGGTACGGGGATTATCGTGGGACTTCCGGGGCAATCGATGAAAGATTTGGCGGAAGATATTCTGTTCTTTAAAAAGTTTCAGCCCGACATGATAGGACTCGGACCTTTTGTTTCGCAAAAGGACGCTTTACTCAAAAACGTTCCGAACGGCGCGTTCTACCTTACGCTAAGAGTTTTAGCGCTCGCGAGAATCGTAACGAAAAATGCGTATTTACCGATAACGACAGCACTGGTAACTATCGCGCCGGAAGAGAAGCAAAGTTTTGCGTTAAATTCCGGCGCGGACGTAATAATGCCGGATTATACTCCGAAAGAATACAGCAAAAACTACAAGATCTACGATAATAAAAGCGTAATAACCCTCCCGAAAGCAAAAAATCTCACAAAAACCGCCAAAAGAGTTTTATCTTTCCAAAGAGCCGATTCGTTAAAGATCACATAACCCCCTTCGTTCCAGGGTCGGCTCATGCCATTGATCAGGAAAAGTGGGCGCGGGAAAAAATAAAGGGCGGGGAAACCCCGCCCCTACGAATATGATTATTCCACGTAAATGATTCGGCACATTATTTATTTCAACGTCATCGTAGGGGCGCGGTTCCCTCGCCCTTTAACTTTAATACCCACAGCATGAAGCCAGCCCTGCCCCGGTCCTCTTTTTCAAAGGGCGAGAAATGCGGCAAGTTTTCCATTTACAAAATTTGTGTCTTGGTGTCTAATAGAATAGTAATAGGGTACATTTACTAACAGTGTCTTTTTTATTCGAAAGGATGGGGACTTATGCGGAAGATGTTTAATGTTTTCTTGTGTTTGTGCATGCTTTCTTTTTCGACGAACGCGTGGGCCGGGGGGAAAGAGCCGACGATGAAGGATCTCTTGAAAGAGATTAGAGCCCTTAACGCACGGGTGGCTGAGCTTGAACAAAAAGTTGATCGCCAGGAAAAGCAGTTAGGCAACGCTAAAAGAGGACGGATAGTACGTGCCGATGATTTGAGAGATTCTCGTCAAAAGCCTCATGGCAGTATGCTTATAGCGGATAAGTCAGCCGAGAGAGCCGATACTACGGACGCGTTATTTGTACAGCCAGCTATGCCGGGGAATTTGAGGATCGGGGCGGACATTACCGGTATAGTCCAAAGCTCGCCGAATACGCATCTTTTGGGCGGGGAAACGCGGGGGAAAACCGCCGGGTCTTATCAGGCTAACGTAACCATCGCGAATGAGTTTACGGAAATTAACGGTATGGCGCTCGCCAATTTACGTATTGACCAAGGCGACGGCATGGAACCGTATCTCACGGTTTACAGCAATGTCGACAACAACGTTTGGGATGACGATCAGTTTTCTTTGAGCGAAATGTTTTATGAACAGCGTTTCTTGAAAGATAAGATCGTTATAGATTTTGGAAAGCTTGATCCGACAGTGTTTTTTGATCTTAATAAATACGCGGGCTCGGATACGACGCAGTTTCTCGCGAGAATATTTAATAACAGTCCAGTGATAGAGTTTCCGGATAATGCTGGCGGGATAACGGCGTCCATTTATCCGGAAAAGTGGCTTCAGTTAGGTTATTATGTTCAGAGCGGAGATCCGGATCTAAGCAGACTCGGTTCAGAATTGTTTCATCTTGCTCATTTAAGTTTTAAACCTAAAATATACGGACGAGGAGGAAACTACAGGTTTGAAGCATGGATCAACACAAATCCTCACACAAAGTGGAACGATGTTACAAAAGATAACGAATATGCTTACGGGTATTCGCTTTCATTTGATCAGGAAGTTACAGACGAAATAGGTGTTTTCACCAAATTCGGCTGGCAGGATCCGAAAGTTTATAATCCTACGATTACCGCGAATGTTGACGAAAGCGCGATTCTGAATACATCACCGGACATCAACAATTTTTCACTTGAATATATGTGGAGCGCGGGTGTCCAAGCTAAAGGCGGGTTTTGGGGAAGAGCTAAAGATGTTTACGGGATCGCTGTCGGGCAGGTCGCGCCTTCGGATGATATGAAAGATATGCTTCAGAATCTTCCGCCAAACAGCAGAAAAGCCAAGAATGAAAGTCATTTCGAAACATATTACAATTTTTACGCTAATAAATATTTAGGGATAACTCCCAGTATACAGCTTATATGGGATCCTTACGGAGCGGATGCGGGAAGTGAAGAGATGATAAGTGTCTATACGGTACGTGCGCATGTTGATTTTTAAGGGTTTATCGAGACGGAAAGTTTTTGACAGGGTCTCGCCGCCTGTAAGGATAAATGCACTTCGCAACATTTTCCTCGGGGCGTGCATTGAGGGAGTGATAGCACATCCGTCTAATTTATAAATGGTAGGGGAGAGGCCTGCCTCTCCCTTGATCCAATGCAAGGGACAGGCAGGCCTGTCCCCTACGGCTAACAAGGAGAGTAAGGATGAAAGAAACCATAGGCTCACAAAAGATCAGTGAAGTATACGGAGAGAACGTTTTCAGTCTTAAAACGATGCGGAATTATTTGTCGACTAAGGCGTATAGGGCTCTTCGCGCGACGATAAAAGAAGGACGTTCTTTGGACAGTGAGATCGCCGATGAAGTTGCCGACGCGATGAAAAAATGGGCGGTGTCAAAGGGCGCGACGCATTTTACTCATTGGTTTCAGCCTTTGACCGGGACGACCGCTGAAAAACATGATTCTTTTATTGTTCCGCTCGCCGAAGGCGGAGTTGTTCTTAAGTTTTCCGGGAAAGAATTAATAAAGGGAGAACCGGACGCTTCGAGTTTTCCTTCCGGGGGATTGAGAGCCACTTTTGAAGCGCGCGGATATACGGCGTGGGATCCCACGAGTCCGGCATTCATCAAGGAAGGCACTAAGGGATCGACTCTTTGTATCCCGACCGCGTTTTATTCTTATCACGGTGAAGCGCTTGATAAGAAGACGCCCTTGCTAAGATCCATAAACGCGCTTTCCAAACAGATAACGAGGCTTGCTGATCTTTTTGACATACCTCAAAAAGCCAAACGCGCGCATGTTACTTTGGGGGTGGAGCAGGAATATTTTTTGGTGGATAAAAGGTTTTACAGAAAAAGGCCCGATCTTATCCAAACGGGAAGAACTTTGTTCGGCAGAAAACCCGCTAAACACCAGCAGATGGGCGATCATTATTTCGGCGCGATAAAAGGGCGAGTGATGGCGTTTATGGAGGATGTTGATTGGGCGCTTTGGAAATTGGGGATTCCGTCCAAAACGCGGCATAACGAAGTTTGTCCCGCGCAGTTTGAGATTGCTCCGATATATGAAGAGCAAAACCTTTCGATCGACCACAACATGATAGTGATGGAAGTGTTGAAACAGGTTGCTTCAAAACACGGGTTTGTGTGTCTGCTCCATGAGAAGCCTTATGCCGGAGTTAATGGATCCGGCAAACATAATAACTGGTCGATTTTAGGCCCGGACGGGAAGAACTGGCTTAGTCCCGGCGAGAGCCCGCATGACAACGCGATATTTTTGACCATCATTTGCGCTTTGATCAAAGCGATCGATGAACACGCGGATCTTTTAAGGGTTTCAGTCGCTTCCATCGGAAATGACCGCCGTCTTGGCGCGAATGAAGCGCCGCCCGCCATTCTTTCGATATTTCTCGGGGAACAGTTGACGGATGTGATCAAGCAAATAGAAAAAGGAGGCGCGAAGAGTTCAAAAAAAACAAGTGTAATTAAGATCGGAAAAACAGCGCTTCCTCCGCTTCCCAGGGACGCGACAGACAGAAACAGGACGTCGCCTTTCGCGTTTACGGGTAACAAATTCGAGTTTCGCGCGGTCGGGTCAAGCCAGAATTCCGCGCGGGCAAATATTGTATTCAATGTTATTGTGGCGGAAGCTTTGGATGCCATCTGCACTGAATTGGAATCCAAAAAGGCGGATTCGGGTAAGTTTAACGCGCGGCTTCAGAAAGTTTTGAGGGGGGTAGTTAAAAAACATAAGAGGGTGTTGTTTAACGGAGATAACTATGGCGGGGAATGGGCGAAGGAAGCGGAGAAACGGCGTCTTCCGAATCTTAAAACCACGCCCCAGGCGCTAAAAGTTTTAAAAAGCAAAAAAAATATCGCTTTGTTTGAAAAACATTCCGTTCTTTCGAAATCGGAACTTATCTCGAGGCACGAAATATACTCCGAGCAATACAAGAAAGTTGTGGATATAGAAGCCAACGCGGCTTTAACGATAGTGAAAACCATGATAATCCCGGCGGCGATCGATTACGCGGGGGTATTGGCGCGCGTTTTGAATGATACTCGGGGCCACGCGATAAGTTTAAAAAGAACCAAAATGCTTTTAAGGGAAGTGTCCGCACACACTGAAAAGGCTTTGATCCTGATCGAAGAACTGGAAAAATATACTGATGGAAATAAGACCGATAAAATAATAACGTGTATGGAACGCCTTCGCGAATCGGTTGACGCGCTTGAGGGGCTTCTACCGGCAGGGAAGTGGCCGCTTCCGACTTACGCGAAAATGATGTATTTGGGATAGGCGGCTTGAGAAGAAAAATTATGGAAAGATCCTCGGAAAAAAAATATCTGGAAACCTTAACAAAGATCAGTAAAGCCATAACGTCCGACTTGTATCTGGAGGATATCCTTAAGCTGATAGTTAACTTGACCGCCGGAGTTATGAAGGCGAAGATCTGCGCTTTGTGGCTTCTTGACGAAAATTCCGGAACCTTAAAAATAAGGGCGACACAGGCGTTGAGCCAGGAATATTTAAGGGAACGCAGTTTGAAGGTCGGAGAAGGGATAGTGGGGCTTGTGGCGAAAGAGAAAAAGGCCATAACTATCTCTGACATATCTAAAGATAAGCGGTATAAAGAAAAAACGCTGGCAAAAAAAGAAAATTTGATTTCAATGTTAAGCCTTCCGATGGTGGTTAAGGATAAAGTGATCGGGGTGATCAACGTATATACCACCCGGAAATATAAGTTTACAAAAAGTGATATGGATCTTTTAAGCGCGGCGGCGAATCAGGCGGCGGTTGCCATTGAAAATACGGAACTGATGGTTAAAACCAAAGTTATTCAGGAGGAATTGGAAACAAGAAAAAAAGTTGAAAAAGCAAAAGGGATATTGATGCGCCGGCAAAAGCTATCTGAAAACGCGGCGTATAAGTTCATAAGAAAGACCAGCATGGATAAACGGGTTTCGATGAAAGAAATCGCCGAAGCCATAATCCTTTCTTTCGAAATCGGTCGCGCGTAGACGAAGCTGAATCGGGCAAAAAAGATCGGAAAAAAGAAAATGCGAATTTTTCTAAAAAAAATTATAAAGAAAAACGGGTTATAAATGCTTATTTTTGTAACCCGTTTTTTTTGGCATAGGGTGTATATTGTCACAATGCAGGCAATCGTTTATAACGGCACCAATATATAGAGGTTATCAATGATGATGGGGATAAAAGGGCCGGGCAGGCCCGGCCCCTACGATTTGTTGTGCATGTTTTATATTATTCGTAGGGACAAGGCCTGCCTTGTCCGATTAATTGAAGAGGGGACAAAATGGTGGGGTGGTCCCGGTCACTATCAATTTATTACCTGAATTGTGACGATACACAAGGCGAGGCAATTAAAAGGACGAAATGGATCTGATCGGGAAACAAATAAGCGCTGATTATATAATTACGGATTTCCTTGACGAAGGCGGGATGAGTTGGGTGTATAAGGGGGTGCGTCTTTCGGATGATGAGCCGGTCGCGATAAAGGTGTTAAGGGAAAGCGTAAGCAGTCAAAGAGCGGAAGATATAATTCGTTTTCGCACCGAAGCGCAGGCGGTATCGAAGCTGGATCATCCGAATATCGTCAAAGTGTATGAGGTGTGTGAATATGGTACTTTGAACTGCATAGTGATGGAGCTTGTCGAAGGGGAAAAACTGGATCAATATATCCCGAAGCGGGCGGGAATGAAGATAGACGAGGCGGTAAGTATTATTGAACAAATCGCCGGGGCGCTTGAATATGTGCATAGTGCCGGGATCATACATAGAGATCTAAAACCCGCGAACATAATAGTGACGAAAGACGATAGAAACCGAACGTGTGTAAAAATTTTGGATTTTGGTCTGGCAAAAGTGATGGAGTTTACCCAAATAAAAGAGATCGGGGAGATCGTCGGGACGTTCAGCTATATGTCGCCGGAACAAAGCGGGATAATAAAGCGCGCGGTGGACGAGCGAAGTGATTTGTATTCAGTGGGAATAATGCTCTATCAGCTGCTTTCGGATGAATTGCCGTTTAAAGGAGAGGATATAGGGACGATATTGCATCAACAAATAGCGACTGAACCCATACCTGTGAGGTATCTTAACATAGACGTGCCGCAAGTGTTGGAACGGATAACCTTAAAATTATTGAAAAAAGATCCGGAAGAAAGATATCAAACCGCTAAGGGGCTTTTGTATGACCTTAAGTTATATGAAAAAGGTGAGCGTGATTTCTTGCTGGGAAGGAATGATCACGCGGAAAAGTTGACGTATCGAACGAAGCTGATAGGAAGAGAAGAAGAAATAGAGAAATTAAAAAAAATGTACAAAGAAGTGAAGCGCGGTACGGGAGGGATGTGTTTTATTAAAGGATCAGAAGGCGCGGGGAAAAGCAGATTAGTTGATGAACTCAGGGGGTATGTGTATGAAGAAGGCGGAGAATTTATAGGCGGTAAATGTTTCTCTCAGGAAAATAAAATTCCGTATCAGTCGTTTAAAGAAGCGCTCAACGAATATTTGAGCAGGACAAACCGTCTTGGGAAAGAACAAAGATCGCGGCGGATACGTAGTATGGAAGAAGATGTTGGGGAATTGGGTGAAGTAATATGCCGGTTGAATCCGGTGATGAGGGATGTTTTGGAGAATGTGCCGGATCTGGTGGAACTGGATCCGGAAAAAGAGAATCAAAGGTTTTTGACCGTGTGCGCGAGATTTTTTTTAAATCTCGGTGAAAAACAGTGTCCCTTGGTTATGGTTTTGGACGACCTGCAATGGGCGGATGATGGCACCATAAGGCTCTTAACGGAAATGATGGAAGGAATAAGAAAATATCCTATCTTGGTGATAGGAACATATCGCGATGAAAAAAAAGTTGCCGGCGCTTTACGCAGATTGGTGGAAGACGCGAATATCAAAAATATAGGAGCCGAGATAGATCTTAAAAATTTTGATATCAGAAAACTGAATCATTTTGTAAGCGAACTTTTGATGGAAGAAGAAAACCGGATGTATGATCTAAGCCGGTATATTCACAGCAAAAGTAAGGGGAATCCGTTTTTCAGTATTGAAATTGTCAGACAAATGGTTGACGAAAAAGCGCTTATGAATGAAGAAGGTCATTGGCGGGTGGACGTAAAGAAGCTGACGGAAATAACGATTTCCAAGACGATAGTGGATACACTCCTAAAAAGAATAAGGCTTTTGAACGAAGATCAGAGAGAGTTGTTGTCTCAGGCGGCGGTAATCGGCAAAAAGTTTAAAATGGAGCTTTTATACGCGCTTCGCCCGGGATCTATGGAAGAAACGATCGCGCTCGTTGATGAAGCGATGGAAATACAGCTATTGGAAAAAAGTGTTTGGCGCGGAGAAATATTGTTTGTACATGACCGGATAAGGGACGTGTTTTATACGGGTCTCGGCGAGGATGAAAAAAGAAACTTGCATTTAACGATCGCGCAAATTTTGGAGAAGTTGTACGCGGGGAAAACCGAAGATGTCTTGTTCGATCTGGCGCATCATTATACCGAAGGCGCTAACAAAAAGAAGATGTTGGAATTTTGTCCGCCCGCGGCGGAAAAAGCGAAAACGGATTACGCGAACGAAATAGCGGTAAAATATTATGAGATAGCGATAGATATGCTTGAGGCGAAAGGAGCAGGGGAACAAAAGGAGTGGATCAAAGCGAAAGAGGGATTGGCGGGAGTATTTTTAACCATCGGTCGGAACAATGACGCGATCGAGATCTCGAAAGAAATATTCCCTTTAAAAAAGACACCTTTGGAAAAGAGTCGAATATATTATACGATTGGCGACGCTTACCGCAAAAAAGGCGATTGGCGGAATTGCGAACGAAACGTTGTTGCCGGGTTTTCTCTTTTGGGCGAGAACTTTCCGAGGAAAAAAGCGATGTTAATGATCCGGCTGGTCAAAGAGATCGTGATACATCTTTTTCATTGTATGTTTTCCAAATTTTTTAACCCCACCAAGAAAAAGTTCGTTAACGAAAGATATTATGAGATCGTAAAGGGCTACCAGGTGCTATTGTGGACGTATATTTTTAGCGATGTGAGCCGATTTTTGTGGGTGGTTTTAAGAATGCTTAATCTTAGCGAGTCAAAACTGGGAATATCAAAATTTTTGGTTACAAGTCTCAGTTTTTATGCCGCGACATGTATGTCCGTTTCTCTGTTCGATCGATCAAAAGTTTATCAGAAAAAGGCCTTAACTTTTGCCAAAGAAAGAAAAAGCGAAGAGGAGATCGGACAGGTTCTTAGGTTTATCGGATTTTTTCACCAATGGCGCGGAGAGTATGAAGAGAGTTATGATTTTTTTCAAAAAGCGAGAGATATTTTCAAAAAAATAGGTGATATGTGGGAATCAAGTTTGGCGATACAGGGAACGGGGCATTGTTATTATTTGAACGCGAAGTATGAGAAAGCAATATCTCTCTTTTCCGAATCCTTAAAAGAATCTCAAAAAATAAATGATGATCATAGTGTAAGCGAGGTTTTGGGGTGGAAGTGTCTTGCTTATACCGAGATGGGCGAATTTGAAAAGGCGATGGATGCCGGCGCGGCCGCGTTGGAGTTAAGTACGTCCAAAAAGATCTGGTTCATAGTGTGTTTTTCGTATATGAGTCTCGGATATTTGGAATTGGAACGGAATAATTTGCAAAAGGCCATTGAACTTTTGGAAAAAAGTAGAGAAATCTATGAGAAAAGTTATTTTATGAAAAATTATCTGGTAAGTCTCTATGTGCTTTTGGCGGAGGCATACGCAAAAAAATTTAAAGACGAGTTTACCATAAAAAACAAAGAAACGAGAAAAAAAATGAAAAAATTTAAAAAAGTAACGCGTATCGCCTTGAGCAAAACGAAAAACTGGACAAATCATTACGGCGGCGCGCTTCGTGTGACAGCCGGATATTGCGCTTTGACCGGAAAAAACCGTAAAGCGGAAGAATATTTTTTAAAGAGTATAGCGCATACCTCCGGGCTTCAGAGACGTTTTGAAGAGGCCAGAGGCAGGTATGATTATGGAAAATTTCTCTTCACCGTAAAAAGAGAAGAAGAGGCCGAGGCGAGTCTTGAAAAAGCGATAAAAATATTCGGGGAGATCGGGGCTAAGGCGTATGTTGAAAGAACCCGGGAGTTATTGGGCGTAAAGGAACCGGTGAAGGGGAAGCTTCCGGTTGAAGAAAGTACGGCGCAGGAGAGACTTGAAGCGGAACGAAAAATGGTCGCGGTGCTTGATACCAGCAGATATTTAAGTTCGGTGCTGAACATGGAAGAACTTTTGGAAAAGATCATGGATAAAACGATAGAATTGGTTGGGGCGGAACGCGGCATACTTTTGATGTATCCGGATGAAAAAACCGAAAAACATGAATTGGATATAAAGGTTGTAAGAAATGTTGAACGAGATGTTCTCGGCAAGGGTGCGAGCCCCGAAGAGTTCGAGATCAGTAGAAGCATAATTGAAAAAGTTGAAAAGGAACAGGAAGCGATAATAATAGAGGACGCGTCATCGGACGAGGAATTAAAGGATAAAGAAAGCATTGCAAGATCCGATTTAAGGTCGGTGTTATGCGTGCCTATAAAGGGTCGAGGAGAGATGCTTGGGGCCATATATTTGGATAACCATCTGGTTAAAGGTCTTTTTACAAGAGAAGATCTGTGGGTTCTGCATTTGATCGCGAGTCAGGCCGGAATATCCATAGAAAACGCGAAGCTATATAAACGCGCGGTAACAGACGGGCTGACGGGGTTGTATAATCACGTGTTTTTTGAAAATTATTTAATGAAAAGTGTAGAGCTCGCGAAGAGATATAATAAAAAACTAAGCGTACTGATAATAGATATAGACCACTTCAAGGAATTCAATGATAGATACGGGCATCAGGCAGGAGACGAAGTTATCAGAAAGGTGTCGGACCTGATCTTGAATAACATGAGAAAAAGTGATCTTTCGGCAAGATATGGAGGGGACGAGTTCATTATGGTATTGCCGGAGACGGGTGTGGAGGGCAGTATGAAGGTTGCCGAAAGGATAAGGATTTCGGTTGAAGGAACCAAAGTGAAATATGGGGAACCGTCAAAGGAAAAAGAATTGAATGTGACTGTGAGTATAGGTGTGGCGGAGTTTATTGAAGGGGAAAACCGGATACAGCTTGTGGAGAAAGCGGATAGGGCACTATATAAGGTAAAAGAGAAAGGTCGTAATGGTGTTGGGGGAAGCGAATAGAGCGGGGAAACGTGCGCCCCTTGTATATTGTCACAATTGAGGTAACCGTTTATAACGGCACCAACATATAAGGGTTACCAATGATGATAGGGATAAAAGGGCCGGGCAGGCCCGGCCCCTACGATTTGTGGGGCATGTTTTATATTATTCGTAGGGACAAGGCCTGCCTTGTCCGATGAATTGAAGAGGGGACAAAATGGTCGGTCCGCCCACTATCGAAACGTTATCGTAGGGGCGCGGTTTCCGCGCCCTATCTTTGACATTTGAGTATTTTTTTCTTGACGAATGTGTATGAATGATAGATAATGAACTCGTTATACGGAATGAGAAGTGTGTATGTGGAGGACAAAGGTGTTCTTTCCTTTTATTTTTGTAGGGAAGTAACACCTTTTTTTTTGAAAAAAAGGCGCGGAAACCACGTCCCTTGTATATTGTCACAATGCAGGTGATAAATTACGTAGGGGCACGGCATGCCGTGCCCTTACGAACTGAAAAGAAGTTGTTTTAGGTGCGGGAAAAAAGAAAAACGAAGGAGAAAAAAATGTCAAAGGAAACAAGTTATATCGGAAAAGTGTTGGATACGGTGATAAAGAGAAATCACGCGGAGTCCGAATTTCATCAGGCTGTAAAAGAAGTTTTGGAGACGTTGGAGCCTGTTATCAAAAAACATCCCGAATTTGAAAATGCCGGAATATTGGAAAGGATAGTTGAACCGGAGAGGCAGATCATTTTCAGGGTTCCTTGGCAGGATGATAAAGGGAAAGTTCAAGTGAATAGAGCTTTCCGTATTCAATTTAATTCAGCTTTGGGGCCTTATAAAGGCGGACTCAGGTTTCATCCGTCGGTTTATTCTGGAATCGTAAAGTTTTTGGGATTTGAACAGATCTTTAAGAATTCTCTTACCGGGCTCATGATGGGCGGCGGAAAAGGCGGGGCTGATTTCGATCCGAAAGGGAAGTCTGACAGTGAAGTTATGAGATTCTGTCAGAGTTTCATGACGGAGCTTTATAGGCATATCGGCGCTGATACGGATGTTCCCGCGGGAGATATCGGGGTTGGCGGAAGAGAGGTTGGATATATGTTCGGTCAGTGGAAACGAATTACAAAGCTTTTTAGCGGTGTTTTGACCGGAAAAGGGCTTGATTTCGCTGGTTCGCTGGTTCGTACCGAAGCCACCGGTTATGGATGCGTATATTTCTGCGAAGAGATGCTTAAAGCGCGTAATACTTCGTTCGGCGGAAAGACCGTAGTTATTTCCGGATCCGGCAATGTCGCGATATATGCTCATCAAAAGGCTACCGAGCTTGGCGCGAAAGTTGTGGCGATGTCGGATTCCGGCGGCTTTATTTACGATGATAGAGGTGTTGATCTGGATACGGTAAAGCGTCTTAAAGAAGTGGAAAGAAAAAGAATTAAGGAATATGTGACCGAGCATAAATCGGCGAAATATACCGAAGGATGTTTGGGAATATGGGGCGTTAAGTGTGATGTAGCTCTTCCTTCGGCGACTCAGAACGAGCTTGACAAGAATGCCGCGGAAACTTTGGTTAAAAACGGATGTATCGCGGTTGCGGAAGGGGCTAATATGCCGTCGACGCCGTCAGCGGTTAATGTGTTTTTGAAAAACAAAGTGTCTTTCGGTCCCGGAAAAGCCGCTAATGCCGGTGGAGTCGCGACATCCGGACTTGAAATGGCTCAGAATTCTCAGCGTTTAGCGTGGACATTCGAAAAGGTGGATAGGAAACTTCATCAGATCATGGTGGATATTCATTCTTCGGCCATGGCGGCGTCTGAGGAATACGGAGTGCCCGGAAATCTTGTAGCCGGTTCGAATATTGCCGGTTTCATTAAAGTGGCCAAAGCCATGATGGCGCAGGGAGTCGTATAAGTATTGAAAATAGGCGAGGACGGCAAAACAAATAGGGACGTCACCCAATTAATGCGGGCGCAATTAATTGGGTGACGTCCCTATTTGTTTTGGGAGCAGGGGATTGACCTTGACAAAAGTATCCTAAAGAAGTATTACTGTTTATGATGCAAGAAATATTTGTTCCGGAACAAAAAACAAAGAAAGGGGCGGAAGATGAAATTTACTTTAAGGTATATGCTGAGGCCTGTCACGCATTGTAAAGAAGGTTGTTCTATCCGGTCCCGGGCATGACGGTAAACTGTCTGAACAATGAATTGGAAATTACCCGTAGGGGCACATTGCATGTGCCCCTGTAATTCCACCAGAGTAGGTGGAAGGGGGTTTACCGCCAACCTCGTAGGTTCAACCTACGAGGTTGGCGGGCGCAAAAAGGATGCAAAAAATGAAAAAATATGTATGTTTAGTGTGTGGGTATGTTTATGATCCCGCGGAAAACAATAATGTAGCGTTTTCAGATCTTTCCGATGATTGGGTTTGTCCCGAATGCGGTGCGGGGAAAGATCAATTTGAAGAAGTTTCGTAAAGTTGGATGAAATTAATCAAGGAGGGAAAACGTATGACACAGCTAAGAGAATTATATCGATGTGATATTTGCCGAAATGTGGTTGAGGTGTGTCATGAGGGGGCGCCATCGCTTGTGTGCTGCGCGGAGCCTATGAAAAAATTGGAGGCGAAAACCGGTGAAGAAGAAGGAAAAGAAAAACATGTGCCTGTCATTGAAGAAGTTTCGAGTGGGATAAAAGTTAAAGTCGGAAGCGTGGCGCATCCGATGGAAGAGGAACATTTTATTAAATTTATAGAAGTTTTAACCAAGGATAAAGTGAAACGAGCGGAACTCGCGCCGGGACAATCACCGGAAGCGCAATTTTGCGTAAAAAAAGATGATGTGATGGAAGTCAGAGAGTTTTGCACGGTACACGGTCTTTGGGGGAACAATTAACTCGAACGGGCACATGCAATGTGCCCCCACGATGGGTGCCCAAATAAAATTATCCGTAGGGGCACATTGCATGTGCCCTAAGAGATTTGATAACTGAAGAAAGGTGATCCATATGAAAAGTGTAAAAGGGACAAAAACGGAAAAAAATCTTCTCGCGGCTTTCGCGGGAGAATCACAGGCGCGGAACCGGTATACTTATTTTGCTTCCGTCGCGAGAAAAGCCGGATATGAGCAGATATCCGCGATATTTCTTGAAACGGCGGATAATGAAAAAGAACACGCGAAAAAGTTCTTTAAGTTTTTAGAAGGCGGAGAAGTTGAGGTTCAGGCGGCGTATCCGGCAGGGGTCATAGGTGACACCGCTTCCAATCTTTCTGCGGCGGCGAATGGTGAAAACCTGGAATGGACGACTCTTTATAAAAATTTTGAACGCGACGCGCGGGAAGAAGGGTTTGAGAAAATAGCTGACATTTTTAAGGAAATCGCCGAAGTCGAAGAGCATCACGAAAAGAGGTATCGAAAATTGCTTAAAAACGTGAAAGAAAATAAAGTGTTTCAAAAGGATACGGCGGTTAAATGGAAATGCCGGAATTGCGGATACATCCATGATGGGGCTTCCGCGCCGAACGAATGTCCCGCGTGTCAGCATCCGCAAGGTTATTATGAAGTTTTTTGTGAAACTTATTAAAACCGGGAGACTAAAACATAATGGAAAAACATTTTTCAGGATGTGAGATCGTTGAAATGGCGATACGGATAGAGAAAAACGGTAAAGAGTTTTATTTGACGCTTGCCGATAGGGCGGATAACGCGGTGGCTTCCGGTGTCTTTAAATATCTCGCGTCGGAAGAAGGTAAACACGCTGAGATCTTTCGGGGGATATTTAAATCCGTATGCGAATATGCCCCTAAAGAGGTTTATCCTGAAGAATATTTTGCTTATATGAATATGCTGGCGGGAGAATATATTTTTACTCAGGAGAATACGGGTAAAAGAACCGCCCAAAATATAAAAAATTATGCTGACGGAATTGATCTCGGGATCGCTTTTGAAAAGGATTCCATTCTTTTTTACGAAGGGGTTCGGCAGATAGTTCCGGCGAAAGATAAACCTCTTATTGAAAAACTTATCGCGGAAGAAAAAGATCATTTAGCGAAGCTTTGCGGTTTGAAAGAGAAATGACTTAAGTTTCTCGGGGAAAAAACGAGTTTGAAGAGAAAAGGGGGATCAATGAAAAACGTAAAAGTGTACAGCACATCTACATGCGCGTTTTGTGTGAAAGTGAAGCAATTTTTAAAAGATAATAATGTGAAATTTGAAGATATAGATGTTTCCCAAAATGAGGAGCGGGTGCGCGAAATGGTGGAAAAAACTGGTCAAATGGGAGTGCCTGTTATCGATATAGAGGGTGAGATCATTATGGGGTTTGACAAAGAACGTATTCGGAAAGCATTGGAACTTTAAAAGATAGAGGGTAGGGGCGGACGCAAGACCCGCCCGTAATAAATAAATGGAAAAAACATACGATTTGATCATTATCGGGGCGGGGCCGGCGGGCATAACCGCCGCCATTTACGCGGCGCGTAAAAAGATGGATTGCCTTGTAGTAACGCTCGATATCGGCGGTCAGGCGGCATGGAGCGGGGATATTGAAAACTATACGGGATATCAATTTGTCTCCGGGATTGAACTTGCCGCAAAATTTGAGGAGCATGTTAAAAAATACAACGTTGAAGTTAGGGAAAATGAGGCGGTAAAAGAAATATGTAAAGAAAACGGGAACATATGTGTTAAAACCGAAAAAAATTCATATTTGTCACGCGCGGTTATAATCGCTTCGGGTAAAAAATCAAAAACTCTCGGTGCGACCGGCGAGGAAGAGTTTAAAAATAAAGGTCTCACTTATTGCGCGACTTGTGACGGACCGCTTTTTGAAGGGAAAAAAGTTGCTGTCGTGGGCGGCGGCAATTCCGCTTTAGACGCGGCTCTTCAGCTTGTTAGGATCGCGAAGGAAGTTTATGTGATAAACATTTTGGATAAGCTCGGCGGGGACGCGGTGATGCGTGAGAAGCTTGAAGAGGCAAAAAATGTGACGATCATAAACGGTGCCGAAGTGACTAAGATCTTGGGACAAAAAATGGTCGGCAATATCGTGTACAGGAAGGATTCTAAAGAAAAAGAACTTCCGGTACAGGGGGTTTTTGTGGAAATAGGCCTTATCCCGAATTCTGATTTTGCTACAAGCGTAAATAAAAACGAGCAAGGCGAAATATTAGTGGATGTCCAAACCCGGACGAATATCCCCGGCATTTTTGCCGCGGGAGACGTTACCAGCGTGTTTGAAAAACAGATAATTATCGCCGCGGGAGAGGGTGCTAAGGCCGCGCTTAAAGTGTTCAGATATTTAGCTGAAACCGGAGAAAAAAGATGATAACAAAACAAAGACTGCTTGCCGGCATAAATGAAATGCGGTATGTCGAGGAAAGTATGGTGACTTTTTTGGCGAATTTCTCAAAAGCGGTGGTGGATGAAACCGAAGAGTTAGGTGAGGAGAAAAAGAAAAAGTTAAAAAAATTGCTTTTGAAACTTTATAACGATTCGTCGCGGCATGAAACGACTATTGTGAAGATGGCCGAGACAATAGAAAAGAGTCTAAAAAATGAGTATTGACGCGTTGATCGAAGGATTTCAAGAGATATTGGAGATGGAAAAAAGAGCTAAGTATTTTTATGACCACTATATCGACCAGATCGATGATGAAGAAATCCGTTTAAAACTAACCGAAATACGCCGTGATGAAATTGAACATATTCAAATAGCGGAAAAACTCATTGATTGTGTGAAATGATAAGAACATTATTAGCGGAATATCGCGAAAAAAAACATAAAATAGAGACTCGGCTCAAAGATTTTAAACTTATATGGAACGGATCAGACAGGGGAATATTTGCCGAACTGTGTTTCTGCATATGTACACCGCAGTCAAAAGCGGTTTTGTGTGATGAAAAGATCCATAAATTAGTGAAAACCGGTGTTCTTTTCGAAGGTGATCTAAAAGAATTGGAACTGGAGTTAAAAGGAGTCAGGTTTTATAAGAATAAAGCGAAATATATATTGGGATCAAGGGTGCTTTTTACCAAAAAGGGAAAAATAAGGATAAAAGACAAGATCGATCCCGAGAACATCAGTGAGACACGGAGTTGGTTTC
>JADHWG010000035.1 GCA_016783605.1 Candidatus Omnitrophota bacterium
GAAGGCAAAAAATGCCATTTCTGCCATGCTTCCTTCCACCGTGCTAATCAAGCACAACTTTCATAGAACATCTTTCATAAAACAGTTTCTTGTAAATCTTCTTACATTACTTTTTTATGAAATACCTCTCACTCTTTTACTTGCAATCGCGATCGGTTTTCAGTCATCTATTGGTGCTCTCGTAGAGCATAGTAATTTCCGATTTAACCGAGGGGGGATCAACCATCCTCTGGGACCTTTTATGGTCAATGACAAGCTGGATCTCTTCCCTCTCTCGAGAAGACTAAAATAGCAAACTGTTTTTATGTTCCTACTTTAACTTGCTCGATTATATCGCGATTGTTACTTTACTCTCGTTGTAATCACTGTTATTCCTCCATATACTCAAACTTATTGCCGCTATCTTTCGGCTCACCGCGTTACGGGCACTTTTATCGTTAACTCCTTTCTTCCTCAAACTTTCATAATACTTGCTTAATTTATTGTTCCCCCTTATCGCGTCATGCGACGCCATCTTATATACACATTTCAATACTCTGTTACCCCATATCTTTCTACTTCCGTATTCTCGACCTCCACTTATCTGTTTATGTCTTACTAAACCGCAATAGTTATAAGACTGATATTTACTCGCGAACCTTCGCGGGTTTATTACCTGCGCCGATATGTGTGCGGCTCGAATAGCTCCTATACCAGGCAGTGATTTAAGTTTTCTTATTTCTTCAAATCGTTTACTTGTTTTGATTATTTCCTTTTTGTATCTCTCTCGAGTCTCTTCCATCTCTTGGAGCAAATGATACAGGCTCTTTCCGATAAAATTATAATCCTTCCTCTTCAAATCCTTTAAAAAACTTTCATCTGTGTATAGCTTTTCTCCGGATACTTTATTTCCGCTTTTTCGAAACAACGATTTATATCGTAATTTGATTCTTGTCGCCTCTTCCACTAAATCTGTATACGCTGACATTAAATCCCTGAATTTTTCTCTACTTGAACCATCATGAAATACCGGTGTTAAAAAATCTCCTCGCAATAATTTCGCTAGTTTCCGGGCATCAAGTCTATCTGTTTTACGAGTCTTGTATTCCTTGTTATACACAGGATTACACACCAAAACAGCATCAACTTCTTTAACCAAAATCTCATACAACCAGCTACTAAGTTCACATTCTTCAAATGTTAACGTCGTATCTCCTTTTATGCTTTTCAAATAGTTTACTAACAGTCTTCCGTTGGTACGGATAGTTGTATTATCGAGTTCTACTCCTTTTTCATTCATCACACAAAAAGTACAGGTTGACGAATGGGCATCCAATCCGATATACTTCTTCATGAGGCCTCCTTTTAAGGTTGAGGGTTTAAAAAAAGTTTCTACTTTTAATAATACCCTTTGATCCTTGAGATCCAAAAAATGTCTTGGCTTTAAAAGCCACTTTTAGACATCCTTGGAAGGAAGCCTCTTTTTCATGTTACCATCCTCGCGAACGCGGGGATCTGTAATCTATCGTGTTTCTTAGACTTATAGATCCCAGCGTTCGCGAGGATGACAGAAAAAGGTGTTTTGCAACAAGTCCTTAATGAAACCGCGTATTGTCAAATGAGAGGTCGGGAAGTTTTTCCCGGCAACTCATATTAGTCAAAATGTGTTAGAAGCCTCTATGATTTCACTGTTATTCATTTTGAGATCCTTCGCTTCGCTCAGGATGAGTTGGCGGGGAGTTTTCCCCGCCAACTCATTTATCATCCATTTGGTCAAAAAACTTTTCGATAAAATGGGTAGAGATATCCGCCTTTCGAAAATCTGAATCACTCAGAATTTTTTTATGAAAATCAACCGTGGTTTTAATGGGTTCTACCAGAAATTCCGCTAAAGCCCTCTGCATCGTTGTTATCGCCTGTTTCCTATCCGGACCGTAGGCAATAAGTTTGGCTATCATTGAATCATAATAAGGGGGGATGCTGTATCCCGCGTAAACATGCGTATCAACTCTTATTCCGGGACCTCCCGGTATATTTATCGCCGATATCTTGCCCGGACAAGGCCGAAAATCATGTTCAGGATCTTCGGCGTTTATTCTGCACTCTATGGCGCAGCCGGTAAATTTCACATCTTCCTGCTGAAACGAAAGTTTTTCGCCGGAGGCGACTTTTATCTGTTCTTTTATGAGATCTATCCCTGTAACCATTTCCGTAACGGGATGTTCCACCTGAATTCGCGTATTCATTTCCATAAAATAAAATTCGTCCCCGGAGACAAGAAATTCAACCGTCCCGGCTCCATGATAATTCGCCGCTTTCGCGCCGGCAACCGCCATGTCTCCCATCTTTTTCCGCATTTCGTCACTCAAAACGGCTGACGGAGCTTCTTCGATCAATTTTTGATGACGACGCTGAACCGTGCAATCTCTTTCTCCGAGATGAACAACATTTCCTTTTTCATCCGCAAGAATTTGAAATTCAATATGCCTGGGGGAGGCGATATATTTCTCCATATAAACTTCGGAATTACCAAAAGCGGCTTCGGCTTCGCTCTGCGCGGTTAAAAGCGCGTTGACCAAACTTATGTCGTTGTGACAAACCCTCATTCCTTTACCGCCGCCTCCGGCGGACGCCTTTATGATAACCGGATACCCTATCCTATTGGATTCTTCCAGCGCCTCTTCTTTGCTTCTTACAATGTTATCAGAACCCGGAATAACAGGGATCCCGGCCTTTTTCATGGTATCTTTGGCCGCCATTTTGTTACTCATAAGTTTCATACTTTCAGGGGAAGGACCGATAAATTTAATTCTGCAGGACTCGCAGATCTCCGCGAAATGCGCGTCTTCGGCAAGAAAACCGTAACCGGGATGTATCGCTTCCACATCCGTAATTTCAGCCGCGCTTATTATCGCCGGAATATTCAGATAACTGTCCGCGGGCATTGCGTTACCAATACATATCGCCTCATCCGCCAACCTTGTATGAAGAGACTTCGCATCCGCCTTAGAATAAACCGCAACAGTTTTTACGCCTAATTCTCGGCAAGCTCTAATAATGCGAAGCGCTATCTCACCTCTATTTGCTATTAATATTCTTGAAAACATAAGATTAGTGCCCTTTAAAAATTTGACTTTCATCCCCGGCTAATTGTATTACACCGGCTCAATTAAAAACATAACTTGCTCAAATTCGACGGGTTCGGCGTTTTCCACACATATTTTTGTTATTCTGCCGCCACACTCCGCTTTGACTTCATTCATAACTTTCATCGCTTCCACAATACATAGAACGTCGCCTTTCTGTACAACATCACCGGCTTCAACGTAGGGATCAATTTCCGGTGACGGGGCTCTATAAAAGGTGCCTACCATGGGAGATTTGATCTCTTTTCCGTTTTCGGTAGGAGCTTTTGGCGCCGACTCCACAGATACGGTTTCTTCCTTTCTATACTGAGGAACAGCAAACGAGTGCTCTATCGCGCCGTGCGCTTTTTTAGCAAGTTTCACCTTAACGCCATCTTGCTCGATCTCAACTTCCGTAAGATCATTCTCGTTCATGATCTCGACAAGCTCACGTATCTTTTTAATGTTCATGTTCTTCTCCTTGCATCGTTGGTCGTTGATCGTTGATCGTTGGCTCGTTGATCGTTGACCGTTGGTTCGTTGATCGTTGATCGTTCGCTTGTTGATTCGTTGATTGTTGGTGAAAAGCTCTATTAAACAATCAACGAGCCAACGATCAACGAACCAACGATCAAGCTCTTTCTATATATTCGCCGCTTCTCGTATCCACTTTCACCTTTTGCCCGGAATCAACAAAAAGAGGCACTTTGATCACTTTTCCTGTTTCAAGCGTAGCCGGTTTGGTCGCGCCGGAAACCGTATCGCCTCTACATCCGGGATCGGTAGCGGTAATTTTAAGAATAACGTGGATCGGCGGGTCTATCCCCAAGATCTCCCCGTCACAGATCTTTGCCGTTACGATCATATTTTCTTTCAAATAATCCTTTTTGTCACCGATATGTTTCTCCGAAACATGGATCTGTTCATACGTTGTCTCATCCATTAAACAATATCCCATGTCGTCCTTATAAAGATACTGCATTTGTTTCTGTTCAATGAACACTTCCTGGAAAGTTTCTTCAGGACGAAGCGTCATGCTGACAATTGAACCCGTAGAAAGGTTTCTTAATTTCGCCCGCATAAAGGCGCCGCCTTTACCCGGTTTATGATGCTTCGCCTCAATAACCTCATGAAACTGCCCCTCATAATTTATTATTCCGCCCGGCCTGAATTGTTTCGCGGTTATCATCCGGTCAACACCTCATTTCCCATTTCAGTAACCAGTATCATGTCTTCGTTTCGAACACCGCCGGCTCCAACCTTATACAGGCCGGGTTCGATCGTAACTATCATACCCTTTTTAAACCGCTTTTTGCTTTTTACCCGAAAAAACGGCTCTTCATGAACCTCGCACCCGACTCCATGCCCGGCACCGTGAAGCACATACTCTCCCACTCCGGAGGCAGAGAACAATTCATTTATTCCGGAGGAGATCGAACTTAACAAAACACCCGGTTTAACCTTTTTTATGGCTTCTTTCTGCGCTTTTAAAACAAATTTACGAAAATCCCTAATTTGAGGATTCATTCTACCGTTGTACAATGTTCTTGTCAAGTCAGAACAATATCCATCCATTTTAATGCCGAAATCCACCAAAAGATGTTCGTTCTTTTTAAGTCGTCTTGAAGTCGGTATGGCGTGCGGATAAGCGGTATTTTCTCCGATCGCGGCAATTGTTTGAAAAGAATTTTCATATCCCTTCTCGCGGACGCGAGAATCGATCATTCGGGCTATTTCCAATTCGGTCATTCCAAGCGCGACGCGGCCGGCAACATTTTTCCAAATTTGAACGGTAATTTTCGCCGCTTTTCGTAGAATTTTTATCTCCGCGGCGGTTTTTATTTCTCTGGCGTCGGCCAGAATGCTTCTTAAATTTACGCCGTTAACACATGAGACTATCTTTCGCGCGCCTTTAAAACTCAGCAGTTTATTATATTCCTCAACCGTAATATTTGCGTCATTAAACCCTAACGTTTTGATCTTTTCATTTTTCAGAAAATCGGCAAGATCGCGCGCGACCGATCGTTTAGAACTCACCTGACGGAAATTTGCGTTTTTTAAAAATTTTTTCGCCAAAGAGGCGTTCATCCCGCCGAAAAAACAAACCGGTTCACCTTTTTGGAGAATAAGCACTACCGCGCCATCGGTAAAAAAACCCGTAAGATACCTTATATTGACCGCTGAACTTACAAGAAGCGCGTCCACATTAAGCTTTCCAAGTTTTCTTTTGATCTTGGCAAAAACGGATCTTTTATCAATCATTGCGCGTGCCGCCCAAAATCGTTATTAGCGCCCTAACTCCGAGAAGATAGCTGTCTTTCCCGAATCCGCTTATCTGCCCCGTCACGACCGGAGCAATAAGAGATTTATGTCTGAATTCTTCACGCGCGTAAATATTTGAAAGGTGAATTTCAACTGATGGAATATTTTTTGCCCTTAACGCGTCATGGATCGCCACACTTGTATGAGTATACGCCGCGGGGTTGATCAGGATCCCATCCGCGCGCGTCTGATTTATCTTGTCAACAATATCCCCTTCATGATTTGACTGATAAAATTCGATCTCCCCGGCGGATCCGGCTTCTTTTTTAATGTCACGATTGATCGCGTCAATGGTTTCGTTGCCATAAACATCGTTTTCTCTTTTGCCCAAAAGATCCAAATTCGGTCCATGCACCACAAGTATTTTAACCATATATGCTCCTTCTGTTATGATGAATAACAAACCGTGTTATGCTTCTTGCTTTGTCATCTACCAGTTATCTGTTCCCGAGTCTGTCCTTTTATGCTCCACCACAAATAGATCACTCCGCCGAGAATACTTACCAGTAAAAGCGAGGCCAATAGAAGCAAGCTTACCGTAAACGCGTTTTCTTTTCCGGCCAAAGGAGCAAAAAGAACAACAATAGCCCCCTCTCTAAAACCCAATCCCCCCAAAGAAGGCATCATGCCGACAAACAACACAACCGGCATTATTAAAAAAATACTGCCGGTACTTATTTTTACTCCCAGCGCGAGAAAAAAAAGATATACCGTGAAAAAATACAAACATTGCGCCGCGAAAGACAGAAAAAGAGCTTTCGCGACAACTTTTTTTCTATTTCGATAGTCATGCACGATCCTATACAGCCTGTTTACGGCGGTACTGAAACGGGAAGCGTTGAATTTTGAAAAAAACCGGTCCGCTTTCCTTGCAACATTTTTATTGGTTATCACGACAAAACCGATCGCGCCTATCAGAACAAGCCCCGTTACCAAACCGCTAAGACCCGGGATCTGCATTTTCCCACCGTTAAGAACAAGAGCCACGGCGGAAATTATGAGAATCGTATAAAGCCCGATGAACCGATCCATAAAAACACTCATGTAAGGTCTTGCCTTGTCATCGGAACTGGTATTTGACGCGTAATGCGCTTTTACGATGTCGCCGCCCACCGCGGTAGGCATAAAATTGTTGAAATAATATCCCACGCATGTAAGCTGAAAGGCGCGTTGAAATGACATATACAGTTTTTCACCTTTAAAAACCGTTGCCAGCCGGAAAGACACCATGGCAACATCCAGCAGAAGAACAATGAGCGCCATCCACAGAAATCTCGCGTTACATTCATAAATTATTTTCCAGACATCATGGATCTTGCCCCTCATGATCCAAAACAATAACCCCATTAGCCCCAAGCTTATCGTGATGCGTAAAAAAACGGATAATTTTTTTTTCATTGTTTTATTAAATACGTTTCAGACTTTTCTTTAATTCGGGCATACTCTCTTCAGCCGCGATCTCACCCTGTTTTATTATTATGCTCACTTTGTCAAAATCGAACTGGTCAATATCTTTCAGTTCCGGTTTTATGGCAATATCAGCAACGCTGGCCTGATACATATTAAGCTCTTCTCCCATGATCTGTATGGATTGAACCAACGCCTGCAGCACATTTTTTATTTTCTGATTTTTTACGGCAAATCCGGGATTAACCGCGACAATAAATGTCGCGTCCAGCTCTTCAGCCGCTTTGGTTGGAATACTGTTACGAACCCCGCCGTCGGTAAGCATCTGACCGTTAATGTCAACGGCGGTAAATATCCCCGGCCAGGAACAACTCGCGCGGATCAATTTAATTAAGTCTCCTGAGGTATGCATCAGTTCTTCACCCGTCTCAACATTGGTGGTCGTTAACGCGAAAGGAGTTTTTAGATCATCGAAAGTGCTCCCATCAATCATTTCGGAAATAATTTTTTCCAATTTATCGCCTTTAATCAATCCCGTTGGATAGAACCCGAGATCAACCATGCTGGGCCAGTTAAACCCCATCGCTCGACGCTCCAACTCTTCAGCCGGCATCCCCGTACAGTACGCCGCGCCGATCAAACTCCCGATACTACTGCCCACTATCATATCAAACGGCATTTTATCCCGGCCAAAATGCCGTTCAAACACTTTAAGTACACCAACATTCGCCAGCCCCCGCGCGCTCCCGCCGCCCAATGCCAATATCACTTTCTTCTTTTTCTTAAACCACCCCATTTTGTCCTCCAATCCATTGGTTAGCCGGTTGGTTAGACACGTTACAGGTTACAGGGTTCACGGTTCATGTTTTTCCGCCGAAGGCGGACCCGCCTTCGGCGGGAAACATGCAACATGTAACCTGAAACCTGTAACTTATTTAACTAACAACCATCCCCGCGTACCCCACCACTTGACTTATGTCCCCGGTAACTTCCCCGCTATCGGTATACTCTATAAGTCTTCCTTTTTTAGCTCCCAGTTTGCCTGCCGCCATGAGCATTATCGCCGTTGGGATACATCCGCACATCGAGATATTATTTTTTTCTACAACTTCCACAAGCCCTTCCGCGTCCAATTCAAGAACTTTTTGTATTGCTTTTTTATCTTTTTGAACAACGGCTTCACGATTTTCGTAATGGGTCATATCGCTTGACGCCACCAAAACAGCGTCCCTCGATGTTTCTTTTACAGCGGAAGACACCGCTTCGGCAATTTCCGAAAGCTCCTCAATATTGCCATGCCCTGCCGCGATAGGCACTATTTTCGCACTCGAAGCCGTCCTCTGAATAAACGGAAGCTGAACTTCAATTGAGTGCTCAACACTATGCGCCGCCGCGTCTTCGGTAATAAGATTGGTACGCGCCAAAATATTTTCCAAAAGTTCCGTATCCGGCAAAAGTTCCCCTAAGGGAGTCTGCCATAAATCACCCGAAGAAGCAAAACGCGCACCGCGCCCGGTATGATTCGGTCCGAAAATAACATAAGTGCTTTTGGGTTTTATCCTCCCATAAACCGCGCCCGCAACCCGCCCCGAATACATATATCCCGCGTGCGGCACCATGATCCCCAAAGCGTCAATTTTTTCCGCCTTCGGCGGCACCAGCCCCTTGAGTTCCGCAAGAAGCCCCTCCTTATCCGCCGAATAAAACTGTCCCCCGACCACCGCTTCCCTAACCATAAAAAACACCCTTTCCCAAAACCACCATCCCAATTCTACCAGAGTAGGTGGAATTGGAGTATAACAAAGAAACGTCGGTAAACAGTAGTATATGCTAAAGATACCGAAGGGTCAAGATTCAGATAATAAATTGGAAATTAATTTGAAATACGTAGGGGCACGGCATGCCGTGCCCTTACCCTTACGAATCGTGCCTTTATAAAATCGATAGTTGATTTTGAAATACGTAGGGGGTGCATATCGTTACCTGAATTGTGACAACATACAAGGAGCGCGATATCTTACGCCGCTTACGAAATTTACGCGAACCGCATAAAGTATTCTATCAAACGTAACTTGTGTTCAAGTTCCCTTGTCAGTCTTATTGCCCTTGCAACACTCAACGATTTACGTATTCTGTTCCTTATCACACGTGCCGGTGTTTGTTCATTTTCTACAACAACAAGATTCTTCATAAAATTTTCTAAAAAAACTTTGTTATCAAAACATTTCTCAAGCATTTCTTCTAAAAGCGCTTTTACGCAAAGATTTGATTCGGTGTTGTCTTGCGTCAAGGCCCGCGCACAAACTGCCATCATTATTATCTGTGCCTGCAAAGCTGTTTTACGTTTTAGATCCATATTTTTCATCTCGGGAATTATTATTCGAAGAATACGAACGTCCCTCAACATTTTAGCATTCTTATCCGTTTTCATAAAATTACTTATCACGTCATTTGTACGCCCCTCCGAAATAATGATTCTTAGAACATCTTTATCCGAACCATTATCGTTCAACAACTCGTGTAGGTTACTTTCCGTTTTGAACCTTTTTACAACAAAAGACTTGCTCCGTTTTTTCATTTCGTTATTTATCGCGAAATATTTTTTTTGCAAACTTTTGACGGGACGAAACGGAACCAAGATTTCGATATTTATCTTCTGCATTTCTTGTAAGCCAAATTTAATGTTTGTTCTATGTTCCTGACTCAAATCCATTATCCCATTAAACCTTTTGTCCCCTAACACAGATAAAATATAGTTCGAGATAACCTTATCAAACTCATTCTTTTCTTGCATTTCTACTGTCAGTTTGTGTTTGTTTGTTCTCACGTTTCCAATTATTTCCTCAAGAAACACCAGCATATCTTTCTCTCTTAGTAACCGTAATAACAAGCCCTTAAGATCGCCTTCTTCATTCAATTGTTTGAAGAGATCCGAACAATCGCAAAACATGCTAACTAAATAAGTTACATCTTCCCTATTCAAGCTTCTATTCGTAATAATATTGCGAAATACTTTAGTATCAACTAAATTTTTTTCCACCATCAAATTCAATCGTTTTTTCAATATCTCCCTATGTCCCGAATCGATTAATTCTTCTAAGATCAATTCTCTTCTTCTGTCTTTAATAGCCCGCTTCATGTCACCTTCACGCAACAACTTAAGCAACGCCTCAATTGACGTTATCGTCTTATATCTTGCAGACATCTCACCAAAAAAAGTATCGGTCAAATACCCCACATCCGCAAGACTCAGTTCTTCTACCTCAATAACTCTCTGGATCGTCACACTTTCAAGCAAACCCCTATTCGTTATCTTGTTTATTTGTTTTTTTAGCATTTCCTTATCTTCAGCTTCTTGTGCTTTATTTTGAGCTATTTTTTCATTTTCCTCTTTTTTTGAACAACTTTCAATTTGTTCTTTAACAAACTCCACCATATCATCTTCCCGCAATGTCGATACTACATCTGTTAAAAACGACCCTGTACTCAATCCCGAGCATAATTTAGCCGAAAGATTATCAATACCAAAAAATACATCGGCTAAATATTTTTGATCTCTTTCATTCAGCAGTTTTTGATCAATAACTTTTTGGAACACGTCAATATTAAACAAACCTTTCTCGATTTTTGCATCAATCCGCTTTTTTAATATTCCCTTGTCCTTCACTGTACCCATTAATTTTATCCGATTCGCTAACAATTTTTTTTCGTCCATATATGCGGGACGCTCGCTCTCCATCGCTGCCCCAATGGAAGGTTCATTATCTTTCTCTAAAATTATTCGAACGTTTTTTTTAGGTTTCGTTCCGTCCAAATAACTATTTATACGTCCTTCAATGGACTTAATCATGTCCTTTTCACGCAATATCTTTAATATGCTATCTAAAGACGCCTTTTCATTTGATTGTATACATGAGAGACCCAACGGAACATCAAGACGTAAGAACATATCAGTAAGGTATTTTTTATTCTTCTTGTTCATAGGGATGTTCTGATCAATGATCTTCTGAAACACCTTAACGTCAAACAAATTATCCCTAATAATAAAATCTATTTGCGTTTTTAGTAATTTCTTGTCTTTCATCGCCACATCATCTTTTCCACCCATATATGCGAGGACATTCACATTTTCCGTCTCAGGAGAAGATTCAACATCCTCAAATTCGCACACCTTTACGGGTTCACCGTTTTTGTCCTTCCTACTGAAATAGTGATAATTGATGAATAAGACCAGATTAAAAACTTCTTCGACATTTTGGTCGTTTATGTTGGGGAACTGATTCCCGAAATCAAATTCCTCTTTATGTTCGTAAAACCAGTCTAAGCGTTCCTCCAATATATTGTTGTTATATCTGGTGGTGTCGTTGAAAGAATACGACGCTAAAAACCATAATTTGATCGCGTCGTTTATTAAACTGTATCGACCGTTAATGTTGCTAGCGTCTTTTTCGCTTGCAACATCTCTCATCATCGCGCCGACAAGGTGTCCGCCGGATTTGGTTCTTTCTTTGTAGTCTTTTTCAATATCCCGCAGATAATGTCTTACGGTTACATTGAAAAAACCTTCAGCAACACTTACAACTTTAGTCATTTTGTCATCAAATTTGTACAAAAAACGCAGATCATGTTCCAGTATATCTTTAAACTCCGCTTTATGCCGCGAATGAATTGCCAGTTGGCAATTATCTATATTTTCCCCTTCCAGTCGGGCTATGGGAACTTCTCCGTTTTCTCTGTCATACGCGAATGAGCTCTCGACTACAGAAAACTTCCCTTCTTTTAAAGCCTCAGCAAAAACCGTTTTTGTTCGACAAAAATCTTCCGCCGCAACGACGATATCAGTAGTCGTACCACCGGAAATACGTAGCGGATAGACCAAAGAATCTACATTGCCGATAACAGCCTCAATCTGAGGCGCCTCTCCCACAAATTCATGCCGTTCGATCTTCTCCCGCATTTCTTTTAAAATTTCCGCAACCGGATCCGATCCAGGCCCGCGTTTTTGAGCCCATAACACCCTCATCATCTTTTGGGCTTTTTCCATAACGATAGGTTTGTGCGACATAGGTGAAACTCCCAATCCATAGGAAACTCCATTAACCAAAAACGTTACCAATACAACCACACTTATAACCTTCCTCATTAAAAATCCTCCATTATTTCCTCTCCAACATTTTTATCATCATAAAAACTGAATTTACGCTATTATATCATCCCATTTCTGTTATGTCGATAAAAAGATTACTTTCAAAAAAAATCTACCCCATTCCACCTCGTAGGTGGAATGGGGGGTTATTCCACTTAATGCATAAAATTCCCGTATATTTTCCTTTTTCACTCCACTTCACCCCTTAATTTCATCAATAAATGGGATTATGCAACACCCAAATTCCACCTACGAGGTGGAATTTGGGTGTTTCGAGATGCCGGATCAAGTCCGGCATGACAAATAAGGGGGACGGCTAATGGGTGTTTATTCTATTTATTTGGAATGGATAAGGACGGTTGCGGATCTTTTTTGGTTAAAAATTTCTTGTGCGCAGTTTATTATGTCTTCCCGTGAAACCGCGTTGATCTTGGCGGGGTATTCTTTATAGCTTTCCGCTCCGAGTCCATAGAGTTCTCCCAAAGCCATGATCATCGAAACGGCATGGTTTGTTTCGATCGCGTATGCCCATTGAGAAATGAGTCTTTTTTTGGAAGATGAGATGTCTTTATTTGAGATTTCTCCGGCTTTCAGTTTTTTTATAACATCCGCAACGATCCTGCCGGCTTCTTTAAGATCTTTTTCTGCGAGCGCCGCGTATAGAACAAAATATCCCTTGTCGACTTCCGGAACGGATACCGCGCCGGTTACGTATGAAAGACCTTTTTCTTTTCTGAGAACATCAAACAGGACGCCATCAACGCCTGAAAGAATTCCGCTTATGACATCCGACGCGTATTTCCGCGTATCGGTTTTCTTAACTCCGATAAATCCCGTAACAAAAAGCGATTGTTCCTTGTTCATCGTAATGTCTTTTTTTAGAGGCTCCCTCGGTAAAGAAACCGCTTTGTCGGCGAAAGGTATTTTCGCTCCTTGCCATGAAGCAAATCTTTTTTTCATGGTCATCATGACCTTATGAACGTCAACATCTCCCACTACCGTAATAACGGCTCCATCGGGCACAAAATGTTTTTTATAAAAAGCAACTATCTCATCCCTTGAAAACGCGTTTACAGTTTCTTTCTCTCCAGCCTCACGCATCGCGTACGGATGATCTCCGTAAAGTAATTTCCGTAAATTTATAAGACCGTTCTCAAAAATGTCATTATCCTGAGCCAGAATAAAAGCCGTTATTTTTTCCTTCTGTTTTAAAATTTCCTCTTCACGAAACACGGCATTTTTCAATACATCCTCATAAATATCCATACCGGCATCAATATCTTTTGACAAAATATCCATACTGACCCCGATAGAATTCATTCCGCTCCAAGAGGCGATATTCCCTCCGGTCTCTTCGATTTTCGGGATAATTTCATCTACATTCCGCTCGCTTGTCCCCTTTAAGACTAAAGACGCCGCAAAATTCGAAAGTCCGCTTGTAGCAGGCGTTTCCGCCCTAAGGCCTCCCGGGGCGGCAAATGTGACCGAAACCAACGGCAACTTCCCTTTTTCCCGGACGATTATGGTTAAACCGTTATCAAGCCGCGTAACCTCTTTTTTCGGAATCTCTTGTGTTCTAACTTGTGTATCTTTTCCCTGAACATTAATTTCGGCTATTTCTTGCCGCAAACTTTTTTCAATTTTTTGAATATTTTTCTCACGCGGTCTGATCTCTATCTTTCGCGCGTCTTCTTGTCGTTCCGTTTCGGCTTCATCAGGCAATATTGTTTCATCTCCCGAGAACAATTCTTCCGGGATAAGAAACACGGTTGTGGAATTATCTTTCTTAAGATATTTTCTAAGCGCGTCATCGACTTCTTCTCTTGTAACTTTTTTTATGCCTCCTGTATATTTCTCAAGAAAATCGGCTCGCCCCATCAGGATCTGAGAATTGGTCATTGATGACGCAATATTGCCGGGTTTTTCATGCGCGTGCAAATATCCCGAAAGAACGAGGTTTTTAGCGCGCTTAATTTCCTCAAGAGTTACCCCTTCTTCACGCACATCTCTTATAACGCTGAAAATTTCTTCTCTTGCCTCGTCAAGTTTCTCGGGCGAGGTTATCCCCGTTATGATAAAAAGTCCGGGAAACTCGGGCGTAAAATTGTATCCGTTAACGGAATAAAGCAATTTTTTTTCTTTGACAAGTCTCGAATACAGTCTGGACCCGTTCCCGCCGGCAAGTAAAATATTTAAAACGTCCCCGGCATAAAGATCCGGGGAATAAACACTTGTCATATGAAACCCTATCGCGAGATACCCCAAAGTGACTTCGGCCGGAATCTTTTTTATTGTTTCTTGCGTTCTCGGCGGTTCTTCAAATATTTCAGTCTGCCAGGATGACACTCGCCGATATTCGCCCAACGTATCCTCCGCGGCTTTTAAAGCCGCCTCCGGAGGCACACCGCCGGCAATACCGATAACCATCCTCCGGGGAGTATAAACCGCGTCATGGTAGGCGAGAATATCCGATCTTGAAAGCTTTTTAAAGCTTTCCTCATATCCGATTATCGGATACTTATAAACATGCCTCAGATACGCCTCTTCAAAAAGAAGACGCATACGGAGGCTAACCGGATCGTCGTTATGAAGTTTCATTTCGTTTAAAATAACGTCGCGTTCGGTTTCCATTTCCTTATCGGTAAATACAGCTTCGGTAACCACCTCAAAAAGAAGCTTTAATGCTTCTGTAAAATTTTCGTTTGGAACCGTAACATGATATGCCGCGGAATCCCGACCGGTAGAGGCGTTTATCATCCCCCCCATATTCTTGACGCTCCGCCTCACTTCATCCGCGGTTTTGGTCTTGGTCCCTTTAAAAAGAAGATGCTCAAGAAAATGTGAAATGCCCGCGCCGGCATAAGCCCCTTCGTTGGAAAGCCCCGACAAAACACGTATCTCAATAGTCACAAGGGGCGAATCCGGCATGTAATAACAAACCGCGCTGGCACCGTTATCCAAACGCACCGTATGATACTCAGCATTAAACTCTTCGGCATGCGCCGCGCATGCCGAAAAAAGAAAAATTAAAAATGTGATCAGCGTTCTGATAAATACAACTCCTTGGTTTAATGTTCAAATCGCCTCTTATCTCCTTATTTCACAACAAGATACCACATTTTATCATCCTTTACAACCAGTAACAAAAACACCAACCTCGCAGGTTGCTACTAATACCAATCACGTTAATAAACTGTACGTTTTAATGTTTTTCCATTTTATTCGGGCACATGCAATGTGCCCCTACAATTCGTTTTGTGCCGCCAACGGTATTGATTGTTTCACACAAACAACCTTCGTAGGGGGCAACCCATGTATCCGCCCGCCTTGCTGTCCCGATCTAACATACCCCAAACAACCTCGTAGGTTGCTTTGCAACCTACGAGGTTGTTTGGGACGAGGTTGTCGCAGATCTAAAAACTAAAAAGTCCGCTATATGCAAAAAAAAGAGGAACGGGCATGCCCGTTCCCTACACTTTTGGTTAACGTGTGACATGTCGCGTGTTACGTGTCGCGTAACAATCATCGCATTTCTCTTAATTTTCGCCGGATCGCTTTATCTCGTTTTGATGAAGACTTGAGGACGATCTCATGCATTTTTGAAAGCCATTCCAGCTTTTTTTTAGGCGGGATTTTCATGAATCGCCGGAGACGTTCCTCTTCAGTTTCCCATTTAAAGATCATTGCTTTGCCTTAAGTTTTTTAATCTTTTTCAATTCTTCGACATCAAGCTTGTCAATCGTACGTCCGGTATTCTTCTTGGTTTTTATCAATTTGTCTATGGAAATTACAGGTATTATCAAGTCATCAATTTTGATGTGTACAATTTGCTCCCGAGCTTCCTCGAAAGAAACAGGCGAATCAATAATTATGTCTACTTCGTTCAGCTCATCTTCCTTGAAAAAATTAAACGCTTTCATATTTTTTTCATGAATCCAATTATTACGAATTTTTTTGTCCGCGATTTTCATCGGATCAATCGGTTGCTTCACGGAGTAACCATATTTTTTCAAAATTTTAACGATTTTTTCGAGATTTTCATCACTCATTTCAACAAGAATGTCCAAATCCGCGGTACTCCGCATTGAACCAAGAAGATTAACGGCAAACCCGCCCGTAACCACATATTTCACTTTTTCTTTCTGAAACGCTTTTATTACTTCACCATAAAAAATCATTTTACTTCTTCCTGTTTCTCCAAAACAGACCACTCTTCAAACTTATCAATCATTTCCAACAAGGAATATTATATCACGAACACGCGTCATTTCCAAAAACACCAACCTACGAGGTTGGTGTTTTTGGGGTTAACTGTTTTTTTCGTTTTCAAGTCTTTCGGTTTTGATCATGCTTGAGTGATGACTTATTTTTATTGCGATGTCGTCCACTATCGAATATATGCACGGGATAACGATAAGCGTGAGAACGGTCGCGAATAAGAGGCCCCAGCAAATCGCCATTGCCATGGGGACTAAAAATGGATCTTTTCCGCCTATGCCGTAGGCTACCGTCGAGATGCCGCCCGCGGTAGTAACGGTCGTTAGAATAACCGGCCGAAGTCTCATTTGACCTGCTTTAATGATCGAAACCTGCCTTTCCATACCACTGCGCCTTAGTTTATTGATAAAATCAACAAGCACTATCGAATCGTTAACGACTATGCCGTTAAGACTGATTATCCCGAGTATCGCCAAAAACGACAAAGGCAGTCCATGCATAAGAAACGCGAAAATAACTCCGATCAACCCGAACGGTATCGCGAACATCACGATAAAAGGCTGAACTATTGATCTAAAAAAAGACGCCAGTATCAGATAAATGAAAAGAAAAGCGAAAAAGAACGCTCTCAAAAGGCTTTTTAGAGAGTCCATGCTTTCTTCCTGTTCGCCTCCATATTTCACACTGTAACCGATATATTTTTTTGATATGTCGCGAAACTTTTTCATCAAACTTCTGTTCACTGAAAGTGACGTCGCTTTTTTGTTATCAACTCCGCTTGAAGCGGTAACAACGCGTTTGCCGTCCAAATGATGGATATTGGTCGTCCCCGGAACTTTTTCTATAACTGCCACTTTATTGAGCGGTATAAGATTTCCGAAACGGTTAAATATCAGAATCTTTTCAAAAACGTCCATATCGTGCGTTTTGTCAGTCGCGAATTTCACGGTAACATCGGTCTCCTCTTCCGCTTTAACGGGTTTTATCGTTGTGGCAATATCCCCTTCGAAAACGGCCCTTACGGTTTTTGCTATTTGTCCTATTGAGAGTCCCGCCATAACGGCTTTATTGTTATCAACTTTTATCCGGATCTCTTCTTTACCGGGTTTGTGATCCCAAGTAACGTCTCTCGTTCCTTCTATCGTGGACAAATGATCCATGTATTCTTTGGATATTGTATCCAACACTTCAAAATCTTCCCCGCGTATCTTTGCTTCAACGGCTTTGCCGACGGGAGGCCCGGTTTGCGGTTTTTCGAACCTTAACTCATCAAACCCCTCAATATGTTTCGTCTTCTGACGAAGTTCTTCCATTATCTCGTCCACGCCGCGTTTTCTGTCCTGCTCCTGTGTCAGATAAACCGTTATTTGAGCAAAATTGCCGGCCTGCCCCGAAAACGGGTCATGCCGCGATTCTTCTATCTTTCCAACAGTCGTCACATAAGTGTCAAGCTCCTCTTTTGAAAACTGTGATACAACGTCTTCGATCGGCGCGATAAGTTCATTTGTTTTTGATAACGGTGTCCCGACGGGAGCTTCGGCTCTAATGTATAAATAGTTTATCCCGGAACTCGGAAAAAGTATAAAGTTAAGAACTTTTACGGAAACCACGCCGCATAAAATAAGCGTTGCGGTAAAACCAATAAGCATGCGGTATTTATGTTTTACGGCAAACGTAACGATCTTTGTATACCCGGCAACCAAATTTTTAAACCACGGCATGTCTTTTGAAAGTTTTTTTTCGCCTTTCGCGCTCTTTTTCTTTATCTTCACAAAATCCGCCAAATGACTCGGCAAGATGATAAGAGCTTCCGCCAGTGACGCCAGAAGCGCGACAATAACCACAATGGGAATATTTCTGATGAATTTCCCCATGATACCCGACATGAATAAAAGCGGCGAAAACGCCGCGATGGTCGTAAAAACCGCGGTAACCACGGCTCCCATAACTTCTTCCGATCCCTTAACAGCGGCCTCTCTCGGAGGCATGCCGTCTTCCATATATCTGTAAGCGTTTTCAGCGACAATAATGCCGTCATCGACAAGCATACCTAAAACCACCACTAGCCCAAACATGCTGATAAGGTTTATGGTAACCCCCATCGCGTCCATAATAAGAAACGCGGTAAAAAATGAGATAGGTATTCCCAAAACCGTAAACAAAGCGACACGTTTTTC
>JADHWG010000036.1 GCA_016783605.1 Candidatus Omnitrophota bacterium
CGATACAAAAATCTGCTCTTTAATTAATTTTCTTCAAAAGAACCGCCGCGTGGGCGGCAATTGCCAGACCCTTTCCTATTTCTCCTATTTTTTCGGACGTTTTACCTTTCACGTTTATATTGTCCTTCGAAATTCGGAGAACTTTGCTGATCGAGGTGATTATTTTTGTCCTATTTTCTGTTATTTTCGGCATCTCGGTAACAACAATGGTATCCAAACTCAAGATTTCATACTTCGCAAGGCGCGTTAGATCAGCTATCTCACGCAAAAACTCTATGCTCGAGGCGTTTTTAAAGCTTTCATCCGAATCGGGAAACCGAGTGCCGATATCAGGCTCGCCCATCGCACCCAATATGGCATCACATATCGCGTGAATAAGCACATCCCCGTCGGAATGTGCCTCTGGCCCTTTTGGAGACTCTATCTCAACTCCCCCCAAAACCATCTTCCGTCCGGGAACAAGCCGGTGTATGTCATATCCAATCCCTATCTTCATCATTATTACCAATAGAAAAACCAAAAATTACATGTTTCACGGCGCCTAACCCTACCCATTCGCCCGGTTAGCCCGCGCGTGTCTTTTTTGGGAATCGTCTCTTTCGACCAATGCGGCGAATATCATTTTTCCTGCCGATGTCTGCAAAACACTCGTTACGGAAATATTAACATTTTTCCCGATCATTTTTTTCGCGTTATCCACAACGATCATCGTCCCGTCATCCATAAACGCGACACCTTGATTTTTTTCTTTACCTTCTTTTCTTATGTAAACATTGATCCCCTCGCCCGGAAAAACTACCGGCCGCAGGGAATTTGCTAAATCATTAATGTTCAATATGCTGACGTTTTCAAGCTTCGCAACCTTGTTGAGATTAAAATCATTGGTAATTATGCTCGTATTCAATATTTTTGCCAATCTCACCAACTTGGAATCCACATCTTTTATGTCCGCTAATCTTTCTTCATGAATTACAACTTCCGAGCCGTCCAATCCTCTCAACTTTTCAAGCATATCAAGCCCGCGGCGTCCTCTATTCCGCTTTGAATCATCGGGACTATCCGCTATATACTGCAATTCCTGCAAAACAAAACGCGGGACCACAAGTTTTCCTTCTAAAAACCCGGTTTCACATATTCCGGCAATTCGACCGTCAATAATAACACTCGTATCCAGCAAATATAACTGCTCACTTCTGTCTTCTCTTGTAAAACGCACATATGGAATCACCAGATTAAACTCATCTTTACCTTTTATGGCGATAACCATTCCAAGATAACAAAAAACAAGCGTAAATATCACACGAAAAACCGAATAATAGACTTCATTCATAGGTACAAGTTTCACTATCAAAGTAACCATCCACGCCATAAAAAAACCGAAAATAAGACCGAACGCGGAGGTTGAAAGATTCCTCAAAGAAACTCCTTCCAACTTCACTTCCATAAACATCAAAAGAAGCCCCGCAAAAAAACCGGCTATCGCGCCAAAAAATAACGGAATACCGGGACTTATCGGCAAAAACGACCAAAGATAATATCCACAGATCGAACTCAGAATCAAAAAAAAGATCCTAATAAAATTAATAGTCATACTTATTTTTCCTTTCAGGGTTAAAATGAGGGGATGAGGAGTTTCAACCCCTCATCCTGAGGAACGAGCGTGACAAAGGACCTCTTTCTATCCTACAAGAGAGATCCTTTACTCGCTTTCGCTCGCTCAGGATGAGTGTTCGGGGAAAAACTCCACGAACACTCATTTTGATCTTGACGATTTCTCTCGCGTTTTATGTAGAAGTTTCCATGGATTGTTTTTTACGTCACTGGTAAACTCTTCCACATTTTCGTATATATCCTCCTTTACCAAAAGTTTTCCGAGCGTTCCGTCTCCATTCCTGAGACGACTCATTATAACCTCTACATCGTTATATATGGTGTCGTCCGCCAAAAGTTTTCCAAGCGTTCCGTCTCCCGATTCGATTTTTTGCAGGATCTTGGCGGCTGATTCCATAAACGCGTTCATTTTTTCCATCTGTTGACTCACGCTTATCGGATTTTCGCCCGTCATAACATCACCTTCGGCCAAATATTTTTTTGATACACCCGGGGTTATTTCCAGATATTTTTCTCCCAAAAGACCGAGAGTATTTATTCTGATAACCGCGTCTTCCGGGATGCTGACATTCCCGTCAACTCTAACATCCAATTTCACTCGCGGACGGTTTTCCGTTTTGTCCTGAAAGATATCGGCAAGTTTAACTTCACCGACATTGATCCCCGCCAATTTTACCGGCGCGTTCTTGGTTATGCCGCCTACTGTGTCGAAAATCACCTGGATATTATAACCTTTGTCAAATAACGAAAAATCTTTCAGAAAAAAAACCATTAAAAACATTAGAAAAAAACCCGCGCCCATAAAGAGCCCCACTCTTAATTCCAGTTTTTCGTCTCTGAACATATCCCCCTCCTTCCTCTTCAAGTCTTATAGGGCGCTTCGCGAAGCGCCCATACGATTTTTTTCTCTCGCTCACAAACACCACGCCCTAAAACATACCATCCATACCACCCCTAAAATCTGGAACCTATGCCGGCGGTTATCGGACCTTCCGCGTCGCCGTTTATAAATTGTTTTACAGTTTTGTTTTCCGAACGCATTATTTCTGCCGGAGTTCCAATCGCGATTATTTCTTTCTCATACAACATGGCGATCCTGTCAGCTATCCTGTAAGCACTTCTCATGTCATGCGTCACCGTTATCGAAGTTGTTTTAAGAGTGTTATGCAAATGTCTTATCAGTTTGTTTATCATGTCACCCGTTATCGGGTCAACCCCGGTAGTAGGTTCATCGAACAAAATAATTTTTGGATTCATACTTATCGCGCGAGCAAGCGCCACGCGTTTTTTCATCCCGCCTGAAAGCGCCGCCGGCTTCATGTTTTCTATCCCTTGAAGTCCCACCATTCGAAGACACTCACGAACTCGCCTCTTTATCTGACTGAACGACATCTCAGTACATTCAAAAAGCTGAAACCCGACATTTTCCAAAACACTTAACGAATCAAAAAGCGCCGCTCCTTGAAAAAGCATCCCGAACTTCATACGAATCTTATCAAGCTCTTCGGAATTTAATTTCGTTATATCGTCTCCATCGACCAACACCGTTCCCGAATCCGGACGCATAACCCCTATCATATGTTTTAGCGAAACACTTTTCCCGCACCCGGAACGACCGATTATCACTAAAGATTCTCCCCTTTTTACAGTAAGGTTAAGATCTTTAAGAATTGTTTTTTTGTTCAACGTTTTGCAAACGTTTTTAAGTTCTATCATTTTTTTATTTCCCGAAAAAATAAAAAATCGCCGTAAAAAAACAATCAGCCATAATGATCAGTATAAAACTTTTTACGACACTCGCCGTTGTGGACTTGCCTACGCCTTCAGCCCCGCCCTGCGAATTCATCCCCTCAAAACAAGAAATGAAGCATATTATAACCGCGAAAACACCGCTCTTTGCTATGCCGGTCATAACGTCACCAATAGAGAGCGGCACCAACGTCATTTTCATATACATCGCGTGCGTAATGTTCAATCTGCCTACACCAACAAGATACCCGCCGATAATTCCGAAAAAATCAGCGTAAACCGTCAAAAGCGGAACCATAACGAACAGCGCTATAAATCTCGGCACAACCAAATATTGCACGGGATTGGCAGAAAGCGTCTCTAACGCTTCAATTTGTTCGGTAACCTTCATCGTACCAAGTTCCGCGGTGATCGCCGCGCCTGAACGCCCGGCAATGATAAGCGCCGTAAGCACCGGCCCCAATTCACGCGTTATCGAAAGCCCGACCAACGACGCGATATACATCTGAGCGGACATTCTCTGAAGCTGATGAGCACTCTGTAGAGCCAAAACTATTCCCGTAAAAAAACTTATCAGCACAACTATCGGAAAACTCGCCACGCCGATCTTGCTCATCTGTTCTAATATCTGGCGTTTCCTGAGCGGAAAAGACCAAATACTCGACAGAGTCTTACCGAAAAGCGCGGCAACACCTCCGGTATAAACAAAACTGTCTACCGTCCGTTTTTTCGCATTTAAAAAAGTTCTTCCGCTTGAAATAAACAGTTTTTTTCTTAATCTCATAGACCCCCGTTAACTTGTAAATTTCAGTTCGGTTTTATTTTTAGAAACCGTTACCTTGATCTTAGTTCCGTCGGTAAAATTGCCTGAGAGAATTTCTTCCGCGAGCGGATTTTCAAGATACCGCTGTACCGTCCTCTTTAAGGGACGAGCGCCAAAAACCTTATCAAAACCCCTGTCTATAAGAAATTCCCTGGCTTTGGCGTCCAATTTCAGTTCAATATTTTTCTCTTCCAGCCGAGTCTGAACTTCTTTAATCTCTATCTCGACGATCTTTTTTAGATCTTCTTTGTTTAAACTTCTAAACACGATAACATCATCAACTCTGTTCAAAAATTCGGGTTTAAACGTCTTTTTTACTTCTTCCAAAAGACGCGTTTTCATTTCGTTGTACCCCTCTTTTTCATCCTGTGCTTTAAACCCTATGGCTCCGGTCTTTTTTAGCAAATTCGCTCCGATATTCGACGTCATGATAAGTATCGTATTTTTAAAACTTACCTTTCTGCCATATGAATCCGTAAGCCGTCCTTCATCCAAAAGCTGAAGAAGAAGGTTAAAAACATCCGGATGCGCTTTTTCAATTTCATCGAGAAGAACCACCGAATATGGACGTCTGCGCACTTTTTCGGTCAATTGTCCGCCTTCTTCATATCCTACATATCCCGGCGGAGCCCCGACAAGTCTTGAGACATTGAATTTTTCCATATATTCAGACATATCTATCTGAATAACGGCATCTTCATCGCCGAACATGATTTCCGCGAGTTTACATCCAAGCAATGTTTTCCCCACTCCGGTAGGTCCCATAAATATAAATGTTCCTATCGGCCGATTGGGATCTTTTATACCGGCACGCGAACGCCGAACGGCATGAGCTATTGCCTCAATGGCTTCATTCTGACCGACGACACGTTCGTTAAGATTTTTTTCAAGACAGAGATATTTTTCCGACTCTTTTTCTTCCACTTTAACAAGCGGGATCCCGGTCCAGTCTGAAACGATCCCGGCAATATCGTCATCCGTTACCACAATTTCCTGCTTGTCCTTTCCGGCTTTCCACTCATTTTTCTTTTTTTCCAATTCCTCCCGCGTTTTTCGTTCCGAATCCCTGTATCTGGCCGCTTTTTCGAAATTCTGGTTCTTAACCGCGTCTTCTTTTTCCAGTTTATATTCTTCTATTTTTTTCTCTTCTTCCGCCAAATCCTTCGGCATCACCATTGTGGCAAGCCGCGCTTTCGATCCGGCTTCATCAATAAGATCAATCGCCTTATCCGGCAAAAACCGTCCGCTTATGTACTGATCCGACATTTTCGCGGAAGCTTCCAGCGCTTTATCGGAAAATCTCACTTTGTGGTGAGCCTCATATCTGTCTCGAAGGCCCATCAATATTTTCACAGTTTCTTCAACACTCGGAGGATCAACCACAACAGGCTGAAATCGTCTTTCCAAAGCCGGGTCTTTTTCAATATTTTTTCTGTATTCATCAAGAGTTGTCGCGCCGATACATTGGATGTCGCCTCTTTGAAGCGACGGCTTCAACATATTTGAAGCGTCTATCGCTCCTTCCGCGCCGCCGGCCCCGACAAGCGTGTGAATTTCATCAATAAAAACGATCACTTCCGGAGTTTCTTTAATCTCTTTCATTACCGCTTTTATGCGTTCTTCAAATTGCCCCCTGTATTTCGTCCCGGCGATCATCATCGCCAGATCTAAAATCAGAAGACGTTTGCCTTTTAATATTTCCGGAATATCTCCGGAAATAATTTTTTGCGCGAGACCTTCAACGATCGCCGTTTTTCCAACACCCGCCTCTCCTATCAAAACAGGATTGTTTTTCTTGCGTCGGCTCAGTATTTGAATAACCCGTTGGATCTCCTTATCTCGTCCTATAACCGGATCAAGCTTGTCATTCTTCGCCATTTCAGTAAGATCCCGTCCGAAAGAATCCAACGCCGGAGTTTTTGTTTTTCTTTTCCGTTTGGCATCGCCTCCGGAAGGAATTGTATATCCCGGAACGGAAGAACCCAAAAGATTCAACACCTCTTGTCTGACACTCTTAAGATCCAAACCTATGTTCGTAAGCACCTGATTCGCGACACCGTCCGTTTCTCGGATAAGCCCCAGCAATAAATGTTCCGTCCCGATATAGTTATGTCCAAGATTTCGAGCCTCATCCATTGCCAATTCTATAACTTTTTTAGCTCTTGGCGTAAAAGGAATGTCTCCGGTCATTATTCTATCGGTTGCCGCCTGAACAAGTTTTTCAACTTCGATCCGTATTTTTTCCGAATCCACACCAAGACTAGTTAGTACCGCCGCCGCTACACCCTCACCTTCCTTTATGAGCCCAAGAAGCATGTGTTCGGTGCCGATATAATCATGATTTAATTTTTTCGCCTCTTCTTTCGCGAGAAGGATCACTTTTCTCGCTCGTTCCGTAAATCTGTTAAACGCCGCCATTCTTATTTCCTCCATTCTTTATCGTATGTCGTATGTCGCATATCGTATATCGCAAGAAATCCCCGCCGGAGGCGGGACCCCGCCTCCGGCGGATAAAGCTCTTCACGATATACGATATGCGACATACGATATACGAGTTAATTTATTTCACAAGTTTCTGCCGAATAAGATCGGCACGTTTCAAGTCGCGATCATACGGCGCTATTTCCTCGCCGTTTATTTTTTGTAAATGCGCCGGTTGAGTTAAAAGTAGAACTTCGTTAACATCACTTATCGTAATATCCTTAAGCAAACCGAGATCCACTCCCAACCTGATAGCCGATAACAATTTTATCGTTTCACTTGAGGTGATAATACGCGCGTTCTTTAAAGTGCCGTATGACCTATGAACTCTATCAATAAGCTCTTCTTTTCTCTTTTGAAAAAGTTCTCCTCTGGCGGATTCTTCTTTGTGTATGATCTTTCGGATTATCCTCTCCAGATTATCAAGCACATCCATTTCCGAATGCCCCAACGCCACCTGATTGGATATCTGAAAAAAATCTCCGGAAGCCTCAGTATCTTCTCCGTAAAATCCGCGCATCGTCAGACCCAATTTTGAAATCGCGTTAAACACATTCTCTATCTGCGCGGTCATCGCCAAGATCGGCAAGTGAAGCATTACCGACGCTCTCATCCCCGTTCCGGTATTTGTCGGACACGACGTTAAATATCCGAATTTATCCGAATAATCAAAATGCAGAATGCGTTCCAATTCCGTGTCAATTTCGTCCACGATCCGCCACGTCTCCATCACATTAAACCCCGACTGCATAACCTGAAGCCTTAAATGATCTTCTTCATTCAGCATAACGCTCACTATTTCGCTTTCTTCGATCGCGAGCGCCTTAAATTCCGAGTTTTGGGTATGCTCTCGGCTCATCAGGTGTCTTTCGACAAGAAACCTTTTGTCCAAATTCGAGATATCATTGATCTTGACCAAAAGCGTTTTTTTGAGCAGTTTACTTTTCTTGATCGCTTTTATCATCATCTCCAATGTTTCCGCGCGAGCGGCACTGTTCGCCCGATTAAAATATAAATGTCCCGCCACATTCCTTGCCACGCGCACACGAGTGGATATCGCGACGTTCGATTTCGGACCTTCCGCCTTGAGCCATTCACTTTCTTTATATAAAAGATCATTCAGTTTCATACCTGTCCTTTTGCTTTCGTTTCATTTTCCTTGATCCTGTCTCTCACCAAAGCCGCCTTTTCAAATTCTTCCCGCCGAACCAGTTCCTTTAGCTCATCTTTCAGCATTTGAACGTCCTTCGTAGGCTTGGCATGCTCCGCCGACCGAACCGGACTTTTACCCATATGCCTGTCCGCTCCGTGAATTTTCTTAAGAAGCGCGCTTAAGTTTCCTGAAAACGTTTCATAACATTTCCCACAACCAAGCCGACCGACTCTTTGAAAATCCGAATACGTCATCCCGCAAACGGAACATTTCGCGCCGGCGACCGCGCCACCGAAAGAATCTTCCCGCACCTCGGGTCCAAAATCCACCAACCCGGACAAAAGATCCGCGAGCCCGAAATGCGTCTGCATCTCATCACTTTTAGATTTCGCGCACTCTTCGCAAAGATGCAGTTTCGTAACGCTATCATTAACCACTTCCGTCAAATGAACCGAAGCCTCTCTTTTTCCACAAATGTTACATTTCATGTAGCCCCCGTTATAAATTGACCGATTTACCTTTTAATCGGTAACACGTTACAGGTTACAGGTCGCAGGTGGCAAGTTTCAGGTTTCCCGCCGGAGGCGGGCCCGCCTTCGGCGGGAAACTTGCAACCTGCAACTTGTAACCTGCAACTAATACGCCGTTCCTTCCGTCCCCGTTAATTCTCTGAATTTCCGGCGGAGTTTTTGCGTCACTTCTCCGGGAATTCCATTTCCAACATTCTTACCGTCAATTTTTACCACGGGAATAATTTCCGCGGCGGTACCCGTCAGAAAACATTCATCGGCAGAAAAAACTTCATCTAATAGAATTTTTTTATGCTCAACTTCGATACCGTTTTCCTCAGCAAGTTTAATAACAACTCCCTGAGTTATCCCCTCAAGCGCCCCGACACTTCTCTCGGGAGTTATCAATCTTCCGTTTTTTACCATCAGAATATTGTCCCCCGTACATTCGGCAACATATCCGTCAACCGAAAGCATTATCGCTTCCTCCGCGCCGGAATCAATAGCGTCGATCTTCGCGAGAATATTATTCAAATAATTCAATGATTTTATTTTCGGATTTAAAGACTCCGGATGGTTCCTTTTTATTTTGGAGACAACTATCGCGAGTCCTTTTTCATAAAAAGCTTCCGGATATAACGATATCTTACCCGCTATGATGAATATCGCAGGCGTCTTACATTTACGCGGATCCAAACCCAGATCTCCCGCCCCGCGCGTTACAACAACGCGAACATATCCGTCATCCAATTCATTTATTTTAAGCGTCTGGGTGATCTTATCCAAAAAATCTTCTTTCCCCATGGGAATTTTCAGCCTGATCGATTGAGCGCTTTCATACAAACGATCTAAATGTTCGGTAAGACGAAAAACTTTTCTGTTATACGATCTTATCCCCTCAAACACTCCGTCTCCGTAAAGCACCCCGTGATCAAACACGGATACCGCGGCATCCTTAGCGTCAACAAACTTTCCGTTTAAAAAAACCTTCTCCCCCATCATCCTCCCGCTTTCTTTGCGTTACGTTACAGGTTACAGGTTACAGGTTTTCCCGCCGGAGGCGGGTCCGCCTTCGGCGGAAAAACGTGAAACGTGTAACCTGAAACGTGAAACGTGAAACGTGAAACATGCCACCTGACTACCTTACCACTTCCACCGGTTCTCTTTTTCTCGCAACCGACGCGCGCACGCCCACTCCCACTCGCTCTATTCTACCATCCTTCATAAAATATTCATTATGAAAAAAGTCTTCAACAAGTGCGTGATGCGAAACCACGATGACACTCATTCCATTTTTACAGCTAATTTCTTTTATAAGACCGTATATTTCTTGGCGCATTTCCGAATCCAGGTTCCCCGTAGGCTCGTCACAGAAGAGAACATCCGGTGAATTTATAAGTGCTCTGGCGATCGCGGCCCGCTGAATTTCTCCACCGGAAAGCTGTCTCGGTTTATGATCCGATCGTTTATCCATACGAACGGTTTTAAGAAGTTGCTCGCCGCGGTCTTTTATTCTCTTTGCGGGTAAAGACGCCTCTATTAACGCCGGCAGCATCACATTCTCAAGAACGGTTAATTCCGGCATAAGATAATAAAACTGAAAAATAAAACCAAAATGTTTATTTCTGAGTCGGCTTCTTTTTTGATCCGACATCTCATATATGTTTTTCCCGCCGCGAAACTTTATTTCTCCCTGATCCGGTCGGCTTAATCCGCCGAGAATATGAAGCAAAGTCGACTTCCCCGCGCCGGAAGGTCCATAAATATACACCCTTTCGCCCTTACCCAAAGTGATATCGGCAGATTCAACAGCACAAATCCTTTTCCCTCCTTGCATATAATTTTTGTTAACGTCCTTCGCTATAATCATATCCGTTTCCTATTCCATTAACACGTTGCAAGATTCAAGTTACAGGTTTCAGGTTTCAGGTTTTCCCGCCGGAGGCGGGTCCCGCCTCCGGCGGGAAACCGTGCACCGTGTAACCTGCAACCTGAAACGTGCTTTTATTCGAACCTAAGCGCTTCAACCGGATCCAAACGCGACGCTTTCCATGCCGGATATACGCCGGCGACAACCGACAATAATAGTGCCATCCCCACAATAACACAAATATCCAAAATGTTGGTTTTTACAGGTATCTTCGTGAAATAATACACATCACTCGGGAATATTTCTACTCCCGTGATCTTTTCAATAAAAGCGCTCACATTATTGATCCTGCCCGATAAATATATTCCGCTGATTCCTCCGGCAATAACTCCGGCAAGTCCTATAAGCGCGCCCTGCATCAAAAAAATAAAACTTATCCCCAAACGTGTCGCCCCGATCGCCTTCAGTATCCCAATATCGCGTCCTTTTTCCATCACCATCATGATAAGAGATCCTGAAATATTAAAACAAGCCACCATAACTATCAACGTGAGGATAATAAACATCATTTTCTTTTCCAAACTGAGCGCCGCCACCAGATTACGATCAAGATCCATCCAACTTTTCACTACATATTGATATCCGAACATATCCTGCAATTTTCTCTTTATCTTATTAACCGCCATCGCGTCTTGAATACGTATCCCCACACCGGTTATTTTATTCTCCAGCTTAAAAAAATCCTGCGCGGTTTTAATGTCGATGATGGCCATATTCGCGTCATAATCGTATCTTCCGGAATTAAATTCGCCGACAACTTCTAAAGCGTTTTTTCTTATGTCCGTTGCCGAATACGGCCTGAATATTTCAACAGTATCTCCGACAGAAATATTTTCATTTCGCATTAACTCTCTGCCTAAGATCACGGTTCCCGGCGTCAGTTTTCTGACGGCGCCGGCGGCATAATTTGTAACATTCGTAACGCCGGACTCTTTGTCCGCATTTATGCCTTTTAAGATCACTCCTGAAATACTGTCCGCTTTCTTAAGGATAGCCTGACCGTTGATAAATTCGGAAACATTGGACACACCTTCAATAGTCCCTATTTTATCGACCAAACTCCCGTAATCGCTTATCCCATCTTCGTTCATAACAACAATATGCGCGTAAGTGCCGATGATCTTGTTTTTCACTTCCTCGTCAAACCCGTTCATTATCGATAGAACAATGATAAGCGCCGCCACTCCGAGCGCGACTCCAACGACAGAGATCACGCTTATGAGAGAGATCATCCCTTCTCTTCTTCTGGATAAAAAATATTTTATACTGATTAAAAATGTCCACATGGTATCGTATATCGTATGTCGTATATCGTATGTCGTATATCGTGAAGAACTTTTTCCGCCGGAGGCGGGGTCGCCTTCGGCGGGGATTCTCTTACGATATACGATATGCGACATACGACATACGATCCTATTCCAATCTCATATGCGGGAACAAAACGACTTCCCGGATACTTGCCGAATCGGTAAAGATCATCGCCAACCGATCTATTCCTATTCCAAGCCCGCCTGCCGGAGGCATTCCATATTCAAGAGCTCTGATGAAATCCGTATCCACCGTCGCGTCAGGATCGGCTTTTGCTTGTTCTTCAAACCTTTTCGCTTGGTCTATCGGATCGTTCAATTCCGAATACGCGTTGGCGATCTCCATACCTCCGATATACAGTTCAAATCTTTCAACTATTCCCTTATCGGATTTTTTCTCTTTCGCGAGAGGACTTAATTCTTTGAACATATCCACCACGAACACCGGATGCGTTTCCCTTTCGGGTTCAACCAATTCTCCCACGATATTAATGATCTGTGTTTTACTTACCTTATCACCTTCTATTTCAATGCCTTTGGCTTTTAATTTTTCCATCCACGCGCTCAAAGGATCCTGAACCCTGATCCCGAAATTTTCCTCCATAAGCTTTTTGAACGAAACCTTCTTCCATACCGCTAGATCAATTTCTTTCCCTTGATACGAAAATTTTTCCGTGCCAAGCACTTCTTTTGCCGCGGTGCGGATAATATTTTCCGTAAGTTTCATCATTCCGTCACAATCCGAATAAGCCTCGTAAACTTCCATCATCGTAAATTCGGGGTTATGCCGAGTTGAAATACCTTCATTACGAAAAGAACGATTGATCTCAAATATTTTCTCGAATCCCCCAACAAGAAGTTTTTTCAGGTATATTTCCGGCGCCACTCTGAGATAAAGATCCATATCCAATGCTTCATGATGCGTCTTAAAAGGTTTCCCCGCCGCTCCTCCCGGAATGGGATGCATCATCGGAGTTTCCACTTCGAGAAACCCTTTTTTGCTTAAGAATTCCCTTATATTGCTTACAAGTTTGAGTCTAGTCTTAAATTTCTCACGCGCGTCATCGTTCACGATTAAGTCAACATACCTTTGCCGATACCGCGTCTCAACGTCTTTAAGGCCGTGCCACTTCTCGGGAAGGGGCCTGAGAGATTTTGACAGAACCACAAAACTTTCAACCTTGATAGTGTCTTCTTCGGTCCGCGTCTTAAAAAGCTCGCCGGCAACACCTATGATGTCTCCGATATCGAGACTTTTAAGCATATTAAAAGCCTCTTCGCCTATAACATCTTTACGAAAATAAACCTGCAATCTTCCGCTAAAATCTTTTATATCCAGAAACGCGCTTTTGCCATGTTCGCGTCTGGCCATTATCCTTCCGGCAATTCTTGAAGGACGAGCCTCTTTAAAATCCGCCTTAACAGCCGCTATTTGCTCAATATTTTCCCATCTCTCGCCAAAAGGGTCAATCCCCATTTCCCGAAGACACTCCATATTCTTAAACCGCTCTTGTATCTGCTCATTTCTATCTTCCATTCAAACTCCCTCTTTCGGTGATATGTCCCTCGCGGTATGATATATAATATTATATGGGCTTCCCTCGCACCCAATGACGCTTCCAACCACACCCAATTATATCGGGTATAGTATGTTATGTCAACGTATTTGGCAAACCGGCCGATTGGCCGGTTTGCCAAATACGTTGCAGGGTTCAGGCTGCAAGTTGCAGGTCGCAGGTTGCAGGTTTCCCGCCGGAGGCGGGTCCGCCTTTGGCGGAAAACCTGCAACCTGAAACCTGTAACCTGAAACTTATTTAGTCAATCACCATTTCCCTAAACTCTTTTTCCGACAACACTTTGATGTTTTTGCTTTTGGCTTTATCCAGTTTTGAGCCGGCGTTTTCCCCGGCGACAACAATATCCGTACCGGCGCCCACGGCGGAAGAAACCTCACCGCCTTCGGCTTCCACCTTCTCTTTCGCGAGAAGACGTGTCATTGTTTTCAGAGTACCGGTAAAAACCACTTTTTTGCCGGCTAATTTTCCGAGGCGGTTCGTTTTTCTTTCATGGATCACGACACCGTATTTTTTCAATCGTTCGATCTCGCTGATATTTTCTTTGTTCTTTAAAAAACCCGTTATGCTCTTGGCGATCTCCGGACCGATCTCATTAATATCGGTCAGAGTTTCTTCATCGGATGAAATAATTTTTTCCAAAGTGCCGAATTTATCGGCCAGAACTACGGCGATATGCCTGCCTACGTTTTTTATCCCCAGTCCGAAAATAAATTTGTCTAAAGTGATATCTTTAGATTTTTCAATTTGCCTCAATAAATTTTCCGTTTTCTTTTCCTGCCACGTATCAAGCCCTAAAAGATCTTCCCGTTTAAGAGCATATATGTCCGATATTTTTTTGAGGAGATTTTTTGAATAAAGAAGTTCGACGCTTTTTATGGAAAATCCGTCGATCCCAGCCGCGCCTTTTGAAACATAGTTTAGGATCGTCTCTTTCATCTGTTTCGGGCACGATAGTCCCGCGGGACACCTGCAAAACACGTCTTCCCATTCCAGTTCGGCTCCGCAACTCGGACACTTTCTCGGGAAATGAAACGTTTTTTCTTTCCCCGTCCGTTTTTCTTTTATCACTTCCCCGATATAGGGAATAACGTCTCCCGCGCGATGAACCTTTACATAATCCCCTATTTTGACGCCGAGTTTCGTGATTCTGTCCATATTGTGAAGCGTCGCTCTTGAAACCGTAACGCCTCCCACTTCAACCGGCTGTAGTAGCGCCAAAGGCGTGATCACTCCGGTTCGGCCGACTTGTACGACAATGTTAACAAGTTGCGTAATTTCTTTACGCGGTTTGAATTTGTAAGCAACCGCCCATCTCGGATTGGATGTTCGAGTTCCCAGTTTTTCTTGAAAACTTAAACTGTTAATCTTGATCACAACTCCGTCTATTTCATAATCCAACTCGTCACGTCTTTTTTCCATATCGTGATGATATTTTATGGCGGCTGAAATATCCCGGCACTCTTTTATGTTCGGCGGCGTATCGAACCCCATCTCCCGAAGCAATTTTATCGCCTCATACTGAGTATTCGGCAAACTCTCAGAAATTTTGAGTATCCGGTAGCAATAAATTCGTAATTTGCGGCCTGCCGTTATTCGATAATCCAGCTGACGCATGGAACCGGCGGCAACATTACGCGGATTCCGAAAAGGCGCCGCGCCGTCTTCTATCTGTTTTTTATTAAGCTCCTGGAAATCTTTTATATGCATCATAACTTCCCCGCGCACAGAAAGATGCCGCGGAATTCTTTTGCCGCTGAGCCGTTTGGGAACGCCTTTAACTGTCTTAAGATTTAACGTAACGTCTTCTCCCGTTCTTCCGTCTCCGCGAGTGGACCCTCCCTTAAAATGACCGTTTTCATAAACAAGTTCTATGCTGATACCATCGAGTTTGGGTTCGGCAATATAATCTATCTCCTCGTGAATCTCTTTGGAACACGTTTTATCAAAATGTTCCGCGCCGGCTGAGTCGTTCACACTATCAAGACTCAACATAAGCGCGCTATGTTCAACTTTAACAAATTTGTTTGCCACGGGAGCCCCAACCGACCGAGTTGGAGAATCTCCCGAGGCATATTCCGGATACTTCGCCTCAAGTTTTTTAAGCTTTTTAAAAAGCTCGTCATATTTCCCATCCGAAATAACAGGCGCCGCTTCCACATAATAAAGCTTGTTATGCCTTATTATCTCCCTTTTAAGCTCTTCAATTTTCTTTTTTATATTTTCCATAAATCCACCATCGTTCAACCTCGCAGGTTGAGTGGTAACTCCCCACACCATTATCCTATTGTCCACTCTTCAATTAATCGGACAAGGCAGGCCTTGTCCCTACGAATAATACAAAACATGCCCAACAAATCGTAGGGGCCGGGCCTGCCCGGCCCTTTTATCCCCATCATCATTGATAACCTTTATATGTCGGTGCCATTATAAACGGTTACCTAAATTGTGACAATACACACCCTACGGTATACCAAAACGACCAGTTACCGCCCGAGGGATAAGGGCGAATAATTATTCGCCCCTACAAAGCGCTTTTATTAATTTCCCCGCCGCGTAAGTATTAAGCACATCTTTTTTTTCAAGCCACGCGCGGCGGGCGGTTATGACACCGTATTTCATCGCGTCAAGCTGGGCAATATCATGCGCGTCGGTATTGATCACAAATTTCGCGCCGAGGTTTTTTGCCATGCGGCAATGCAGATCATTCAGATCTATCCTTTCGCCATGTGTATTTACCTCAAGAAAAACATTATTTTTCGCGCATAACAAAAATATTTTTTCAAAATCCAGAGATATCGGAGTGCGGGTTGTAATAAGCCTTCCCGAGGGATGAGCGAGAACATTCACATATTTATTATTCAGCGCTTTGATCATACGTTCGGTTTGTTTTTTTTCATCCAATGAAAAATGTGAATGAACGGCCGCTATCACAATGTCCAATTCTTTTAGCGCGTAGTCTTCAAGATCAAGACGTCCGTCTTCGAGAATATCCACTTCTATCCCTGCAAAAACTTTTATTCCGCTGATATCTGCGGAAATTTTTCTTATATCCGCGACATGCGCCAAAAGCCTTTTCTCATCCATACCACGCGCGATCCTTACATATTTGGAATGATTTGTTATCGCGATATATTTGTATCCTCTTCTCTTCGCCTCCTTCACAATATCCTTGACTGAAACATTCCCGTCAGTTTCTCTCGTATGCAGATGCAAGTCTCCCAAAATATCTTTTTCTGTTAAAAGATTCTCCGGGAGACGTCCCGCCAAAGCCGCCTCGATCTCGCCATTATCTTCGCGAAGTTCCGGCGGGATCCACGGCATTCCCAATTTTTGATAAACGTCTTTCTCTGTCTTACCGGCAAGTTTTTTTTCTTTACCCCCGGCGGAAACGGAAAAAATACCATATTCGTTAACCTTGCGCTTCTTCAGTTTCGCTATACGCCTCAACTTAATATTGTGCGCCTTAGACCCCGTAAAATACATTAAAGCCGCGCCGAAACTCCCCGCTGAGGCAACACGCAGATCCAGCTGAGCGCCGCCTTTAACCAAAATACTTGATTTAACTGCGCCTTTCGCGATTATTTTTTCCGCCAAAGGCATGGCGGCGAAATAATCCATCGCTTTACTCTTATCCCGCACCTCGGCAAGTATATCAATGTCCCCGACCGTTTCCTTCCCTCTTCTTAAACTTCCGGCGATCTCGATCTTTTTAAACACACTCGACTTTTTTAAATAAGCAACGGTTTTTTCCGCAATGTATTCGGCATCCTGAAGCAAAAACCGACCGACTCCTTTTTTATAGTATTCGATCGCCGCGGAAAGTTTTGCTTCCGCCCTTTCTCCCTCACCTTCAAGCTTCGACAAAGAATGCTGGCGGCAAGCCTTTTCCAGATCATCAATATTCTTAATGTTTAGTTTTTCTTTGAATTTTTTCAGTCTTTTGGGACCAAGTCCGGAAAGTTTGAGCATATCGAAAAAACCCGGAGGAAACTCTTTCATTAAACTTTCAAAATACGCTAAGCGCCCGCTGGAGAGCATTTCGACGATCTTTTCTTTGAGATCTCGTCCGACACCGGGGATGGAATTGATCCGCGAGGGATCTTGTTGAAAGAGAGCGCTTACTTCGCGGGGCAGATCCATAATATTCCGCGCCGCCCGACGATACGCGCGAATTTTGAAAACATTTTCCCCTTTAATTTCAAGCGCGTCGCCAATACGATAAAAAATTGATGCGATTTCTTTATTATTCATTTTTGTGGTGATACGAACCGGAGAAATTTTGTTTCTTTATTTTTATTCTCCACCGTTATCTTCCAATTCTTTCTTTTGTATATTGTCCAAATAAGCGTCCGCTTCTTCCACACTTTTAAACACATTCAAACTCGGAAGCGCTTTTATCACTTTAAATATTTTTTGTATCTGCGGCTGAAGCTCGGTTAATATGAACGTCCCACCCGTAGATTCAATATCCTTTTTCATCTTGAACAGCATACCTAATCCCAAACTGCTCATGTACACAACCTCACTCATATTAAGAACAAGTACGTGCACCTTTTCGTCCAGTTCGGATTTGATCTCATCATAAAAATAGTCCGACGACTCGGAATCAATGATACCTTTGGGGGACACATAACAAGTGCCCTCCTGTTTTTTTGTCTCAACCGTAAGATTCATATACTCCCCCTTCATAATCGTATTTGATGTAACCCGCTTTTTCGTCCACCTTAGCGCAAAATATCAACCCGCTTATACATAATTGAGGGGTCGGGGAGTTTTTCTCCGAACCCTCATCCTGAGCAAAGCGAAGGATCTCTGGTTAATTTTTCAAAAGGGTCTAATAGAGATCCTTCAGCCCTTTGGGCTTCAGGATGAGGAGTCGGGAAACTCCCCGACCCC
>JADHWG010000037.1 GCA_016783605.1 Candidatus Omnitrophota bacterium
GTTGTAAGAAAAAGTGCCAAAGTTGGCGGATAGCGATGAATTAAACTAAATTAGAGTCATTCTCAAGCCGAAATATTCCCCTTTTGGGGGATACTGAAGGAGTATTTTTTGTACGCCCCGTTCTAATTAGGATTTGGGGATAACCTAAAAAACTTGACAAAATTAATAAATTAGTGTATATTTAAATTAACAGATTAATAATTTAATAATTTTTATTCGGAGGAAAAAGATGAAACTGTTAAAAATAAACACAAATGGGCAGGTTACTATACCAATGAAGATACGGGAGAAATTGCATTGCCATATAGGGGATTATTTTCAAGTACAGGTAGAAGGAACTGTTATAAAACTGGTGCCTACAAAGATTATAGATCCTTCGCAAACATGGTTTTGGACAAAGGAATGGCAAGAGGGAGAGAAAAAGGCTGATGAAGATTTAAAGAAAGGAAGATACAAAAAGTTTAAGAATGTGAAAGAAGCTGTAAAGCATCTCAAAGGGATAAGTAAATGCAAATAAATATACTTAAGACTTTTGAGAAAGATTTCAAAAAATTACCTAAACAAATTCAGGAACAAGCGATAAAAAAAATAACTCTTTTAGAAAACTATCAAAACTATCCTTCCCTAAGAGTTAAGAAGATTCGGGGACATGAGAATATTTGGGAAGGAAGCATCACGATGGCCTATCGTATCACTTTTTATATAGAAAAGGACACAATATATTTGCGGCGCATAGGAACCCATTCCATATTGGGTAAACCATAGGGGTTTCATTTTGTGCCGTTTTGGATTTCAAGGGTGCGTATTGTCACAATTCAGGTAACAAATCGGGAATTAATTTGAAATACGTAGGGGCACGGCATGCCGTGCCCTTATAAAACAAATAGTTGATTTTTAATACAATAGGTCGCTGTCGCAAAACACCTTTTTCTGTCATCCTCGCGCTTGTCCGGCAAAGTCGGACAAGCGCGAGGATGACAATTTTTTTTTGTGATTTTGTTTATGATTCCGTGCTTGTACGGGCATAATTGGCGGAAAAATCCGATTTATATATCTATCGTTCAAAAATAGCAAAAAGTGCTTGAATATTCCTGCCTCAAAGTATACAATATGGCTTCTAAAAGTTGGAAATTGAGATTTTAAATCCCCCTAAACCCCTTTTTCTAAGGGGGGGGACTTGGTATTGCTTTTTTGGGGGGAGGACTGGTGGGGTACAGGCATGCCTGTACCCTACGATTCATTAACACTAGGAGGAAAAGAAGATGGCTATTAAGGTTGGGATTAACGGGTTTGGGAGAATTGGGAGAATGGTTTTTCGGGTTATGGAAGAGCGTGGCGGGTTTGATGTTGTTGCTATAAATGATCTGACGGACGCTAAGACGTTGGGACATTTGCTTAAATATGATTCGACTCACGGCAAGTTTAAGGGGACTGTTGAGGCGAAAGAAAAATCGTTGGTTGTGAATGGTAAGGAGATAGAAATTCTTAGCGTGAAAAATCCTGCCGAGCTTCCTTGGAAAGCGGAAGGCACCGAGGTGGTTATTGAGTCGACGGGTGTTTTTAGGGAAAGAGCTAAGATAGCGCTTCATCTTGAAGCTGGCGCTGGTAAAGTTATTCTTACGGTTCCCGCGAAAGATGAGATCGATAATATGATAGTTTTGGGTGTTAACGATGAGGCTCTAAAGGAAAGTGATAAGATCGTTTCCAATGCTTCATGCACTACCAACTGTCTTGCGCCTATGGTTAAGGTTTTGAATGATGAGTTTGGTTTGAAACAGGGGCTTATGACTACGGTGCATGCTTATACGAACGATCAGAGCATACTTGACCTCCCGCATAGCGATTTAAGACGCGCGCGCGCGGCGGCGGAAAACATAATTCCGACGACAACCGGTGCGGCGAAAGCGGTTGGAAAAATTATTCCGGAATTAAACGGTAAACTTAACGGAATGGCGATGAGAGTGCCGGTTAAAGACGGATCTGTTGTGGATTTTGTTGCTGAAGTTGAAAAAGAAGTGACTGTGCAGAAAGTGAACGAGGCGATGAAAAAGGCCGCGGAAAGTTCACTCAAAGGTATAATGGAATATTCGGATGAGCCGCTTGTATCGATAGACATTGTCGGAAATCCGTATTCATGTATTTTTGACTCGCTTTCAACCATGACGATCGGAAAGAACATGGTTAAAATTATCGGTTGGTATGATAATGAGTGGGGTTATTCGAATCGGGTAGTGGATTTGGCCGTTAAAATTGCTGCATAAGGGGTTAAAAACAGGAATATTTTAAACAACCTATGAGGTTGTGATGAGGTGTTGGTGATGACGCCGAAATCCCCCCAGCCCCCTTTTTCAAAGGGGGAGGATAATTTGAATTTTGGTATTTGGTATTCAATTGTCATTTGAATTTTGTCATTTGTCATTTACCAATTATGTGTAACCACCTCGTAGGTGGAATGTATGGTATGGAGGTAGTTAGTATGAAGAAAACCCTTAAAGATATGGACGTTAGCGGCAAGAGGGTTCTTATGAGGGCGGATTTTAATGTTCCGTTAGATGAAAATGGAATGATTACTGACGAGGCGAGAATACGCGCGGCGCTTCCGTCAATAACATATATTTTGGAAAATGGCGGAAAACTTATTTTGATGAGTCATTTGGGTCGTCCAAAGGGAGAATTTAAGGCTGAATTGAGTTTAAAGCCCGTAGCCGAAAAACTTTCGAGTCTTCTTGGCAAAGAAGTTAAGAAATTGGACGACTGTGTCGGCGAAGATGTTGAAGAAGCCGTTCGGGGTATGAAAGATGGGGATATAATTCTTCTCGAAAACTTGCGGTTTCATCCTGAGGAGAAAAAAAATGATCCGGTTTTCGCGAAACAGCTTGCTTCTTTGGGTGATGTATTTATAGAGGACGCGTTTGGCACATGTCATAGGGCGCATGCTTCAACTGTGGGAGTGACGAAAGACCTTCCGTCGGCGGCGGGATTTCTTGTTGAGAAAGAAATTGAATATTTTGAAAAAGTTACAAAGAATCCGGATAAACCGTTTTGTCTTATACTCGGCGGCGCGAAAGTTGCCGACAAGATCCCTCTTATTGAAAATATGCTTGATAAGATAGACTATCTTTTGATCGGTGGTGCGATGGCTTATACGTTTCTGAAATCGCGACATAAAGGGATAGGCGCGTCAAGATGTGAAGATGGGCTGGCGGATACGGTTGATCGAATTTTCAAATTGGCCAGCGAAAAAAAAGTGAGTATATTTTTGCCGCGGGATCATATAGTTGCCAAAGAAATAAAGCCGGACGCGGAAGTTAGGACCGTAGATGAAAATATTCCGGATAATTGGATCGGATTGGATATCGGACCCAAAACGATACAGAATTATGAGAAAGTGTTGGAAGAGGCAAAGACAATAGTGTGGAACGGCCCGGTAGGACTTTTTGAAATGGCTCCATTTTCCGGCGGAACGTGTGCTTTGGCTGAATTTATCTCAAAACTTGATGAGGTGACAACTGTGATCGGGGGAGGAGATACCGCCAGCGCGATCAATCAGATGAATTTGGGAAATAAAATGTCGCATATGTCTACCGGCGGCGGAGCGTCTTTAGAATATCTTGAAGGAAAGGAACTTCCGGGTATCGCGGCGCTTGATGATGAATAATAAATGGTGATTGGCTAATATGTTACATGTTACATGTTTCATGTTTTATGTAGCACGTCACACGTTTCCCGCCGAAGGCGGGTCCGCCTCCGGCGGAAAACCTGAAACTTGTAACCTGTAACCTGGAGCATAACATGAGAACACCTATTATCGCGGGAAATTGGAAGATGTATAAGAACGTTGCCGAAGCGATGGATCTCGCAAATGAGATAAAGCGATCCGTTTTTGATATCACTAATGTTGAAATTGTTATCGCGCCTTCTTTTACTAATCTCGGCGATGTCGGTGAGATGCTGATAGAAACCAATGTGGGGCTCGCTTCCCAGAATTGTTATTGGGAATCGGAAGGGGCGTTTACCGGGGAAGTTTCGGTACCGATGATTAAAAGCGTCGGATGCGGCTATATTATTATCGGTCATTCCGAGAGACGGAAATATTTTTCGGAAACAAACGAAACCGTTAATAAAAAAGTTCGTGCGTGTATTGACGGCGGACTTATTCCGATCATGTGTGTGGGGGAGACGCTTGAAGAAAGGGAAGCCGGAAAGACTTTGGAAATTGTTAAAACTCAAGTTGAGGGGGGCCTTGCGGGTTTTGACGAGAAATATTTGGAAAAATTGATTATTGCGTACGAACCGGTTTGGGCGATAGGAACCGGCAGAACCGCGACTCCCGAGCAGGCGCAGGAAGTGCACGCGATGATTCGCGCGCTTCTGAAAGAGCTATATTCCGAGGAGATGTCTTCTGTGACGCGGATATTGTATGGCGGAAGCGTGAAACCCGACAACATCGAATCAATTATGCGTGAGGAAGATATCGACGGCGGGTTGATCGGCGGTGCGAGCTTGAAATCGGATGGTTTTGTTGATATAATCAAAACAACTGGAGATCTATACGCGAAAAAAGGGACGGATGCATAATGTATATACTTTTAATCGTTTTTCATATGATAGTGTGTCTTATTTTGATTTCCGTAATATTGCTTCAAGCGGGTAAAGGCGGTGGTCTTACGGAAACGTTTGGCTCTGACGGCACACAGTCAATCTTAGGTACGCAGGCTCCCGCCATTTTAAAAAAGGCGACCACCGTCTCGGCCATTGCCTTTTTGATAACCTCTTTGGTTTTGGGAATGGTGACGGCTCGAAGAGGCAGATCGCTTTTGGACGGTATGCGGATGCCGGCAGCCGCGACGGCTGCAAAAAAAGGGGACGCTGATTCTGCCAAGGCGGATAAAAAAACCGAATCCGAAACTGGTGTCGAGGTTACGCCGAGAAATGAACCGACGGCAGAGACCCCGATCGCAAAATAAACTGTTATTTTGAAACAAAAGAAACTTGAGATACACATTTTCGGGAAAGTGAAACGCTTGTGCTGAAAAGGGACAATGCAGTAAACATTTTTAAAAGACCACTATTTGCTTTAGTGGTCTTTTTTTGTGTGACGAGTTTATTTTTTTGCGGAGATTATGTTTTTGCCGAGGGATATGTTTCACGCGACGCGTATGTTTCAACCGGCGCGGCGGATGCGAGAATATTAATTCCGATTTTTGCCGATGACAGCGCGTCAAGTTCCATATGTTCTCTTATCTATACGGGACTTGTAAAAGTTGATAAAAATTTGGAAATTGAAGGAGATTTGGCCGAGCGTTGGGAGGTTTCTCCTGACGGACTTGCTATAACTTTTTTTCTTAGGCGTGACGTGAGGTGGCATGACGGAACTCCATTTACCGCGCGGGATGTAAAATTCACATATGAAACAATGCTTGATCCGGCCTCCGGGTGCCCGTATGTATCCAGTTATAGCGACATAAACAAGATCGAAACCCCGAATGAATATACGATCAAGTTTCATTACAAAAAACCTTACGCGCCGGCACTTTTAAAGTTTGGTATGGGAATCATTCCAAGCCATATGTATTCGGAGGCGAAAAACATAAGGGACGAAGCGGTGGGGAAAGATCCTGTCGGTACGGGACCTTATATTTTTTCAGAGTGGAAACGCGCCGAATATATCGCGCTAATCGCGAATCAAGATTTTTATGAGCATCCCCCAGGCATAAAGCGCTACATTTATAAAATTGTTCCCGATGAATCCGTACAGTTTCTTGAGCTTGTCTCTGAGAGTTCCGACGCGATGAACCTCACTCCTTATCAATATTTTTACCGCAGTGACACTCAAAGATTTAAATCAAAAATAAACAAATATTCGTATCTGGCACATTCTTATTCATATATCGGATACAACATGAAAGATCCGTTGTTTCGCGACAAACGGGTTCGTCAGGCGTTAAGTTACGCGATAAATCGCGAAAAAATAATCGATGCCGTGCTTCTCGGGCTGGGAGAAGAATGCACGGGACCGTTTTTGAAAGATACCCCTTTTTATGACGAAACTGCTCCCGGGTATGATTATGATCCGGCTAAGGCGAAAGCTCTTTTTAAAGAAGCCGGATGGGTTGATGCTGATAGGGACGGTGTTTTAGAAAAAAACGGGAAAAAATTCTCTATTCGAATTTCAACGAACCAAGGTGCCAGAATAAGGGAAGACGTGGCTGTTATCGTGCAGGATCAATGGGCGAAAGTGGGCGTAAAAGTGCGAGTTCAGACGGTCGCGTGGGCGGCGTTTCTTGACGCGTTTGTGAATAAGAAAAATTTTCAAGCCGTAATTTTAGGATGGACAATTCCAATTGATCCGGATCTTTTTTCGGTGTGGCACTCTGACTCCATTGGAGAGAACGGACTAAATTTTATTTCCTATTCGAATAAAAAAGTTGATAAATTGATCGTTGCCGGCAGGCGTGAATTTGATCAGGAAAAAAGACGCGAAATATATAGGAAAATACATAATCATTTGGCGGAAGACGCCCCGTACACTTTTTTGTTTTTTCCATATGCCCTGCCCGCAGTCAACAAACGTTTTAAAGGAATAGAACCCGCGCCGGCAGGTATCTCATACAATTTTATTGATTGGTACGTTCCGGAGAGCGAAGTGAAATACAAGTTTTAACGTATTGGGAGTTAATTTGAAATACGTAGGGGCACGGCATGCCGTGCCCTTACCCTCATGATTTGAGGTAATAGCCACAGCAAGAGCCAGCCCTGGTGGGAGAAAAGGCATGAAAAGATACATTTTAAAAAGATTATTGATGATCATTCCGATGCTTTTTGGAATATCATTCATTCTGTTTGTTGTTATGCACCTGGCTCCGGGAGATCCGACAAGCATAAAATACGGGATGAATCCGGAAGTGTCCCAAAGCGCGCGGGCGAATTTTGACAAAATGTATTGGTTGAATAAACCCGTGTTGACGCAATATGTTCTATGGATGAAACGATTTCTCACTCTGGATTTCGGCAGGTCCTTTATCGACGGGGAGCCGGTTCTTAAAAAAATAATGTCACGTTTACCGGCGACTTTGCTTTTGCAAATAGTTTCACTTCTTGTGATCTTCGCCTTGGCGATCCCGATCGGAGTGTATGGCGCGTTTAAGAAAGATTCGCTGTTTGATCGCGTGAGTACCGCGTTTGTATTTATCGGGTACGCTCTGCCCGGATTTTGGCTCGCGCTTATTTTGGTTTTTATTTTTGGTTTTAAGCTGGGTTGGTTTCCGGTTTCAGGCATGACTCCGTGGTATACCGAATATTTAAGCGTCTTCGGTAAGATCAAAGATCTCTTGTGGCATTTGGTTTTACCCGTTACCGCGACAGCTTTTGGCTCTTTAGCGGCGTTATCGAGGTATACACGTTCAAGTATGCTCGAGGTCAAAAAAGAAAACTATGTTCTTGCGGCAAGAGCGAAAGGTCTTACGGAAAAATATATAACCTCGAGATATATATTGAGAAACGCGCTTTTACCGATTATTACGATCGCGGGTCTTACGTTACCGGCATTGATTTCGGGAAGTTTTATTTTTGAAACGATATTCGCTTGGCCCGGAATGGGCCGGCTCGGTTATGAGGCGATAATGAGTTATGATTATCCGATGGTTATGGGTACCGGAGTTATCGCGGTAGGACTCACGCTTTTTGGAATATTGATTTCAGACATATTATACGCGGCAGTAGATCCGAGAATCCGAATGGATAAATAGTAGGGGCGGGCCTTGCGTCCGCCCGTGACCCCAATACAACCTCGTAGGTTCAACCTACGAGGTTGTATTGAGGGGGAATAGGGTGAGAGGGTAAACGGGTTTTATGAAAAGAATAATGATCGGCGCGGCGATAATTATGGTTATAGCGATCTCGGCGATATGTGCTCCGGTAGTTGCCGGTTATAATCCTTTGGAAATGGATCTAACCGAGGATGCAATTCTTCAAAAACCGTCTTTGGAACACTTTTTCGGAACGGATAATCTTGGACGGGACGTATTCAGCCGGATGCTGTACGGGGCTCGCGTATCTTTAAGCGTCGGTTTTATCGCGGTTATCATATCTCTGGTGATCGGGGTTTTGTTGGGAGGCGTCAGCGGATATTTCGGCGGATGGGTGGACGCGGTCATAATGCGCGTGGTTGAAGTGATGTATTCTTTTCCGACGTTCTTTCTTATTATGATGGTTGTAACATTTTTAGGACCGAATATCGTTAACGTGATGGTTGTTATCGGTCTAACAAGTTGGGCGCCGTTATGCCGCCTTGTGCGCGCGGAATTTTTAACTTTGAGAGAAAGAGATTTTGTTTCTTCCGCTCGAGTTCAAGGGGTTTCAAATTTTAGAATAATACGCAGACACATTTTGCCTAACGCGATGGCTCCGGTGTATGTGAGTATGACGCTTTCCGTTGGAAGCGCGATACTTATAGAAAGCGCGTTAAGTTTTCTTGGGCTTGGGGTGCAAATGCCCGCGCCGAGCTGGGGGAATATATTAACGATCGGAAAAAATTATATTGATTACGCATGGTGGTTGACGCTTTTCCCGGGATTGGCAATACTTATAACGGTTTTAAGTTTTAACATGATAGGAGACGGTCTCAGAGAAGTTTTGGATCCGAAGTCGGATAGAAAAGATTGATTATTCGTTCGTAGGGGCACGGCATGCCGTGCCCCTACGGAATCGTGGTTGTTGGTAAAAGGTGATCAAAAATGAATGATAACCAAAAAATTCTTGAGATAAAAGATCTAACATTGAGGATAGGCGGAAAATGTATCGTAAAAAACGTGAGCTTTAAGTTAACGGCGGGACGCGTTATGGCGCTGGTCGGTGAATCCGGAAGCGGAAAAACTTTAACCGCGCAATCGATCTTAAAACTTTTTCCTCCGCGAATATATGCGGAAGGGTCGATAACATTTAAAGGAAAGAATTTGTTCGAGCTTGATAAAGAAGAGATCAGAAAAATTAGAGGATGTGATATATCAATAGTGCCTCAGGAACCGGCGACCTCTATGAATCCGGTCACGCGTGTGGGAGAACAAATAGCCGAAGGCATCCGTCAGCATCAAGAAAGATCAAAACCCGATATAAAACAAAGAGTATTGGAACTCTTGAGGATGGTTAAACTTGACGAGGGGACATTTTCAAGCTATCCGCATGAACTTTCCGGCGGAGCGCGTCAAAGAGTATTGCTCGCAATGGCGCTTGTCTTGGATCCGGAAGTTTTGATTCTTGATGAGGCAACCACCGCGCTTGATGTGTCGATCCAGAAAGATATCATTGAACTTATTATGAACATTCAAAAGGAAAGAAATTTAGCAATCCTATTTATTACACACGATTTTTCGATCGTAAATTTAATCGCGCACAATGTTTGTGTGATGAGAAAAGGTGTTATTGTGGAAAATGGAACAAAGGAATCGGTTCTCCATAATCCGCAAAATGAGTATACCCGGAGACTGATAGCCTGCGTTCCCAAATTGGGAGACACGCGCCGACGTTTGCCGAATAATATTTCGTAGGGGCACGGCATGCCGTGCCCTTGCCCAATGGTTCAAATAATTCGTAGGGGCGGGCCTTGCGCCCGCCCATTGCCCCGTGGATGATCAATGAACATAATAGAAATCAAAAACATCAACAAATGTTTCCGAAAAAGAAAAACCGCCTGGTGGTTAAAAAAAGAACCGATAAAAGCCGTTAGCGATGTAAGCTTTTCCGTCGAAAAAGGAAAAACGTTTGGTTTGGTAGGTGAATCCACTTGCGGAAAGTCAACTATCGCGAAGATCCTTGTCGGTATTTTAAAACCGGATTCCGGGTCGGTATCGGTTAAAGGGGAGAAAGATATAGTTTTTCAGGATCCGTATAGTTCGCTGAATCCGCGAATGACATCACGAGAAATTGTGTCCGAAGCTCTATTGGTACGAAAAATAGGAAAAAGTGAAATTGAAACAAGAGTTCGGCAGATCTTTGAGATGGTAAATTTGAATTATGCGGAGTGTAAAGATAAGTATGCATATCAATTTTCCGGCGGCGAGCGGCAGAGAATCGCGATTGCTCGAGCACTCATCAGAAAGCTCGACGTGCTTGTGCTTGATGAGCCGGTTTCCAGTTTGGATGTTCTGGTTCAGGCGGGGATACTCAATCTTTTAAAAGATCTTCAAGAAAACCTTAATCTTACGTATGTCTTTATATCACATGATCTTAGAGTTGTTGAATTTATGGCGGACACCGTTGGTGTTATGAGAAAAGGTAGTTTTGTTGAGATGGCCTCAAAAGACGAAATCTATTCTTCTCCCAAAAATCAATATACAAAAACTCTCCTAAGCGCGATTCCCGATATAATCTGATCTTATGCTTAGGGAAAAGGGCGCACACTTGGGTCCGCCCCTACGAATTAAACGATTCCACCTCGTAGGTGGAACTAGTTCCACCTACGAGGTGGAATCGGGAATGTCGGTTTTTAACCATTGATTTTATGGACAAAATTTGGTAGACTGACTTTCTAAATTTTTGGTAACGTGTTACGGCTACTGTTGTTTATACAAAGAGAACTTCAAAAAGGAGTTTTTATGGGCTATACCATAACGGAAAAAATATTGCTATCTCACGCGGTAGGCGCGAAGAAAATAGTGCCCGGAGATTTCATTAAAGCTAAAGTGGATTTGTGTTTGGGGAATGACATTACCAGCCCCATAGCGATAGAAGAGTTTCGAAAGCTCGGCAAAAAAAAGGTATTTAACCAAAAACGGGTTGTTTTGGTTCCGGACCATTTTTTACCGGCAAAAGATATGAAAAGCGCGAATCAGGCAAAGATCCTTAAAGATTTCGCGAAAGAATTCGGTATTGTTAATTATTTTGAGTTGGGAGAGATGGGAGTGGAACACGCGCTGGTTCCGGAAAGAGGACTTATTTTACCGGGAGATCTTATGATCGGGGCGGATTCTCACACTTGCACGCATGGCGCTCTCGGCGCCTTCGCCACCGGAATGGGGTCGACGGATCTTGCTTACGCGATGGCGTTCGGTGAATGCTGGCTGAAGGTTCCGGAGACGATCCTTATTCGTTTTACCGGACGGCCGAGAAAATGGGTTGGCGGAAAAGATCTTATTCTTCATGTGATCGCTTCGCTCGGAGTTTCCGGCGCGCTTTATAAATCTCTCGAATTTACCGGAAGCACAATTGAATATCTTTCGATGGATGATAGATTTACGATGTGCAATATGGCGATCGAGGCCGGCGCTAAAAATGGTATTATCGAAGCGGATAAAACGACTGAACAGTATATCAAAAGCGCGATAAGAAAATATAAACCCTCCAGAAAAGCGTATAAAGTTGTAAAAAGCGATAAAGACGCCATTTACTCGGACGTGATGGAATTTAACGTGTCTAAATTGGAACCGGTTGTGGCGGCGCCGCATTTACCGTCCAATGGAAAAAGTGTAAGCGCCTACAAAAATGTCAAGATAGATCAAGCGGTTATCGGATCGTGTACCAACGGAAGGATATCGGATCTTAAACAGGCCGCGGCAGTGCTGAAGAACAAAAAAGTTAACGCTAATGTAAGGCTTGTTGTAATACCCGCCACACAGGAGATCTATTCCGCGGCGGTTAAAGAAGGATACGCGGAAATTTTTGTGCGCGCGGGCGGAGTGTTTTGTACTCCCAGCTGTGGACCTTGTTTGGGAGGTCACATGGGAATTCTTTCAAAAGGGGAAGTTGCCGTCTCGACCACCAACAGGAATTTTGTCGGACGTATGGGGCATCCGAAAAGTTCCGTTTATTTGGCAAATCCCGCGATTGCCGCGGCAAGCGCCGTTAAAGGAATGATAGCCCATCCATCGGATCTGTAAGTAGGGGAGAGGCCTGCCTCTCCCTTGATCCAATGCAAGGCCTGTCCCTTACGGATAAAGGAGAACCACTATGAAATTAAAAGGAAAAGTTCATAAATTCGGAAATGACGTAAATACGGACGAAATTATTCCGGCTCGGTATCTTAATACGTCCGATCCGGAAGAGTTGGCGAAATATTGTATGGAAGACGCCGATCCGAAATTTGTTAAAAAAATGACCCCGGGAGACATTATCGTTGCCGGTGAAAATTTCGGATGCGGCTCCAGCAGGGAACACGCGCCGATCTCCATAAAAGCGGCCGGTATCTCTTGCGTCATCGCGAAAAGTTTTGCCAGAATATTTTACAGAAACGCGATCAATATCGGTCTTCCAATTTTTACTAACGCGAAGATCGCGGAGATTCTAACGGATGGTGACACTGCGGTTGTGAACGTGGATAAAGGCGAAATTTCCAAAGCGCGGCAAAAAAAAGTGTATAAGGCGGAAGTCTTTCCGAAATTCATTAAAGAGATCATGAAAAGCGGCGGACTTATCGCTTACGCGAAAAAAAAGAAATAAAAACATCAAAGTTACAGAAGGAGTGAGAAATGTACAAAATAGCAGTTTTACCCGGAGACGGAACCGGTCCGGAAGTTGTGGACGAAGGTTTAAAAGTGTTGGACGCGGTCGCAGAGAAAACCGGCATAAAATATGAAAAGGTTATGTATGATCTGGGCGGGGAAAGGTATAAAAAAACCGGCGAAATTCTTCCTGATAGCGTTCTCGAAGAACTTAAGACGGTAGACGCGATATATCTGGGAGCGGTAGGTCATCCGGATGTTAAACCGGGTATTTTGGAGAAAGGACTTCTTCTCAAACTCAGATTCACTTTGGAGCAATACATCAATCTCAGACCCGTTAAGTTATATCCCGGTGTGTGGACACCGATCAAGGATAAAGAGCCGAAAGATATTGATTTTGTTGTTGTTCGCGAAAATAACGAAGGGCTATATGTCGGAGAGGGCGAATTTATCAATAAAAACACGCCGGAAGAGATCGCGGTGCAGGTTTCAAGGAACTCTCGACGCGGCATTGATAAATGCTTGAGATACGCGTATGAATATACGAAAAAGCGCAACAAAAATAATAACCTCACTTTAGTCGGTAAAACAAATGTTCTGACTTACGCGTTCGATCTTTGGGAAAGAGCTTTTAATGATATGTCGAAAGACTATCCTCAAATCAAAACCGACTACGCGCATGTTGACGCGACCTGTATGTGGATGATAAAAAATCCGGAATGGTTTGATGTTTTGGTGACGGATAACATGTTCGGCGACATAATTACGGATCTTGGAGCTATGATTCAAGGAGGCATGGGAATAGCCGCCGGCGGGAACATAAATCCGGACGGAGTTTCCATGTTTGAACCAATAGGAGGATCAGCTCCGAAATATACCGGAAAGAATGTTATTAACCCTCTTGCGGCGATCTGTGCCGCGGGTATGATGCTGGAAACCCTGGGAGAGAATGAAGCGGCTGAAAAAATCGAAAAAGCCGTTATGGAAGTGACAGCGAATAAATTAAAAAGCCTATCAGCCGGGAAAATGGGATATTCCACGTCGGAAGTCGGCGATCTGGTAGTTGAAGCGTTGAAATAAATCAAAAACCCCACCACCAACCTCGTAGGTTGGTAGTAACCTACGAGGTTGGTGGTGGGGTAAAAGGGGTCGGAAATGATCGAAAAAAAAGAAAAATATAATGTCGCGATTATGGGCGCGACAGGCGCTGTCGGAAAAGAATTTTTAAACATACTAGAGGAAAGAAATTTTCCGATAGATGAACTTCGACTTTTGGCAAGCGAGCGTTCAAAGGGTAAGATCATCACCTTTCGAAGAAAGAAGCTTGAAGTGCAGGTCTTGACCGAAAATTCGTTTAGTGGGATAGATATCGTTTTGGCTTCGGCCGGTGCTTCCCGAAGTAAAGAATTTCTTCCGCACGCGGTGCGTGCCGGTGCGGTGTGTGTCGACAATTCGAGTGCCTTTCGAATGGATATGCAAGTGCCTCTTATTGTCCCGGAAGTAAATCCGGAGGAAATAAAATCACACAAAGGTATTATTGCCAACCCCAATTGCTCGACAATTCAGATGGTACTTCCATTAGCCGCCATAAAAAAGGTAACGCAGATCAAAAGAGTTGTTGTCACAACTTTTCAATCGGTTTCCGGCGCGGGTCTCGGGAATATATTGGAACTTGAAAAACAAGTTGCCGCGCTCAGCGCGAAAGAAACACATTTCGCTTTAGGCGAGCATATCGCGCCGCCGGAGATGATCGATAAATTTCCTCATCAGATGGCATACAATCTCATTCCGCACATTGACGTGTTCAAAGAAAATTTGTATACAAAAGAAGAAATGAAAATGGTTGAAGAGACGCGAAAAATACTGGCAGAGCCAAATTTGGCTCTTACAGCGACATGTGTCAGGGTTCCGGTTTATTACGCGCATTCGGAAAGCTTGAACATTGAAACCGAAAAGAAAGTTACCAGACTCGAAGCTCTTGCTCTTTTGGAAAAATTTCCCGGTATTCATGTAATTGATGATCCGGAGAATAATGATTATCCGATGCCCGTTACGGCGGAGGGAAAAGATCAAGTTTTTGTCGGCCGCGTAAGAGAAGACGAATCCCTTGCGAATGGTCTCAATATGTGGGTTGTTGCCGATAATCTGCGTAAAGGCGCCGCCCTAAACGCGATCCAGATCGCCGAATGTCTTATTTAAGTTACATGCTTCACGTTGCACGCTTCACGCTATATGTTGTCCTCCCACCGGATCCCCCCTTTGAAAAAGGGGGTTAGGCAGGGCTGGCTCATGCTGTTGGTATTAAAGATAAAGGGCGCGGGAACCGCGCCCCTACGATAACGTTGGGATAAATAATGTGCCGAATCATTTACATGGAATAATCATATTCGTAGGGGCGGGGTTTCCCCGCCCTTTATCCTAATAATTAATTATGCGTAACATAAAATTAACTATCGCTTATGACGGCACGAATTACAAAGGGTGGCAATTGCAAAAAAACGGACGCACCCTCCAGGGAGAACTTGAAAAGGCGATAGAAAGAGCGTTTGGTAAAAAATGCCGTCTTTATGGTTCCGGACGTACGGATTCCGGAGTGCACGCAAAAGGGCAGATAGCTCATTTTAAGACCGCGGGTAAACTCCCCGTAAAAAAGATTCCCATTGTTTTAACCTCTCTTTTACCTCAGGACATACAAGTTGTCCGCGCGGAAGAAGTCCCGTTTGATTTTCATTCCCAATTTGACGCGAAAACAAAACATTATGAATATCGCATATTCTGCCGAAAGACGCGCGATCCCTTTATTGAACGATACGCGTATAGATGGGCGTATAAACTTAACCTTTCACTCATGAAGAAAGAAATTGCCGCGCTTATTGGTGAACACGATTTTAAATCCTTCCAGGCCGCGGATAAAAGCGCCAGAGGCTCCGTTCGAAAGATATATTCCGCGCGCGTTACAAAACGGAAACAGTTTATCATTATTGATATTGTCGGAAACGGTTTTTTATATAACATGGTGCGTAATATTACCGGAACTTTAATAGAGATCGGTAGAGGCTATTTTCCCCCGGGAAGCATGAAAAAAATACTCAAAATGAAAGATAGAACCACCGCCGGTCCCACCGTGCCGGCAAAAGGATTATTTTTAGTTGAAGTGAAGTATTAAAGCCGCCTTTCTTGACTATATTCCGATTGTCCTTATACTAACAGGTACAAAGTAAATATCGTTTACCATTAACATTTAACAAAAAACTAACAAAAATATCTTTCCCAAACAACCTCGTAGGTTGAACCTACGAGGTTGTTTGGGGGAGGCGAGGAACTATGAAAGAAAAAGTGATCGCGATAGTGGATGACGAGAAAGAAATTGTTGGTACCATTTCGGAATATCTCACAAACAAAGGATTTTTAGTTAAGGGATTCACTGAGGCGGAGAGTTTCCTTAAATATTTGGATCACGAAATACCGGATTTGGTGATTCTCGATCTGACTATGCCGGAAATGGACGGATTTGAAGTGTGTAAAAGTTTAAAAGGGAAAGAACGTTTGGCGGGAATTCCGATCATTATCGTTTCCGCGCATAATGATGAACCGAATAAAATTTCGGGACTTGATTCAGGTGCGGATGACTATATCGTGAAACCATTTTCCTTGCATGAATTAAATTCCAGAATTAAGGCGGTGCTCCGAAGACAAAATCCTGAAATCGAAGAGGAAGAGAAGCAAATTACGGCGGCGGGCGGACTTTTAAAAATTGACATGAAACGATATGAAGTTTTGGTTAATCAGAAAAAAATAGAATTAACCTCGACTGAATTCAAAATATTGGAACGCCTTCTAACCAAAAAAAGCCAGGTTTTCAGCCGTGACAGCATTCTTGATTATTTGTGGGGAGAGGAAAAGATCGTTGTGGAAAGAACGATCGATGTTCATATTCGCCATCTCCGAGAAAAATTGGGAGAAGTCGGAGATTTTATTAAGAATGTGAGAGGAATTGGCTATAAGTTTGACGAAGAATCTTCGTGATTTTTTCAATATTAACCATTTCAGTGAGAGGCTAAAGAAGCGCATCGAGTACGAGATGCGTTTTTTTTTATCCGCATGAGATCTTAAAAACCCACCAAAAACACATAAAATCGATCTATTCTGGAGTGTTAGGAAAAAAACTTAGATGCTCTCATGGTTAACATTTTCCCATCTGCTTTATGTATAACAAGTTAAAAGAGTTTCGCGAAAGGTAGAAACCACCTTTTATACAATTTAAAAATTAACACTAAATTAACCATTACGTAATGTGATATTAACATCAAAAAGATATACTTTAGGCGAATGTAAAGGTAGCGGAATTTTGGGAGGTTCGCCATGAGATCTAGAAAAAACTTTTTGATGAAAACTAAGCTAATATGCAGTCTGACGGTTTTGCTTGTTTTGTTATTTTCAAGTTCCGCAGGATTTGCTTCTTGTGTTGGAGCTCCCGCCGGAAATTTTGTAATACGTCAAGAAACTGTCCGTCTCGGAAGCGTGTTGGTTTCGCGTCCATCTGAAATTGATACGCATATAGCCGGATTTTTAAGCAAACACAATATAAAAACACTCGATGAGTACGCGTTATGGCTGGCGAAAAATGCCAGATATGAAGCGGATGTTCAGGGTGACGCGTGGGCATCTCCTAAGGAAACGCTTAACCGTCTTTATGGTGACTGTGAAGATTACGCTTTTTTAAATGCCGCGGTTTTAAGAGTTATGGGATACAACCCAAAAGTGATGGTTCTAGGATCATCCGAAGAAGAAGATCACGCGATATGTGCTTTTGAAAAAGACGGGAATTATTTGTGGTTCAATAATGGCGAACTTGAACGGACGGATGCAGTGACAATGAGAAAGTTCGGCAAACATATTTTTAAAAAATATGCCTGCTCACGAATTTTAGAGATCGATCCGGAAACCAAAAAAAGCGGCCTACTTTTTATAAAAAGCGCGTAAATGAATGTAGGTGTACATTGTCACAATTCGTGCCAATTACATTAATTAATTGAGGGGTCGGGGAGTTTCCCGACTCCTCATCCTGAAGCCCAAAGGGCTGAAGGATCTCTATAGATTCTTTTGGAAAATTAACAAGAGATCCTTCGCTTTGCTCAGGATGAGTGGTCGGAGAAAAACTCC
>JADHWG010000038.1 GCA_016783605.1 Candidatus Omnitrophota bacterium
TATTCCACCTTCCAATCGCACCTCGTAGGTGCAACCCCAAGCACCTCCCCCAAACTGCACCTCGTAGGTGCAATTTGTTGCACCTACGAGGTGCAGTTTGGGGGAGGTGCGGTTGGGGAAAATACCTATGCTTCCATTTTATCTATTAACTCTTGGTATAACGGGAACGCTTTTAAAAATTCTTTCACTTCTTGCCGGATCTTGCCGAGCGTGTTTTCATCTTCCTTGTTTTTGATCACCTTGTCTATAAACTCGGCTATTTTCACCATTTCCGCTTCATTCATACCTCTGGTTGTAACAGAAGGCGTCCCTATTCGTATTCCACTCGCGACGAAAGGACTTTTTTTATCGAATGGGATCAAATTTTTATTCACGGTTATTCCGGCTTTATCCAAACACGCTTCCGCCTCTTTCCCTGAAAGTCCTTTGTCCGTTAGATCCACAAGCATTAGATGATTATCCGTTCCTCCGGAAACAACCCTATAGCCCTCGGACAAAAAAGTCTCTGAAAGTTTTTTCGCGTTTTGAACTATTCTTTTCTGATATTCTTTAAAGTCCGGCTGGAGAGCTTCTTTGAACGCCACGGCTTTCGCCGCTATAACATGCATAAGGGGCCCTCCTTGTATCCCGGGAAAAACTTCGGAATTGATCTCTTTCGCGAAACGTTCCCGGCACAGGATCATGCCCGCCCTCGGACCCCTCAGCGTTTTATGGGTTGTGGTGGTTGTAAACTCGGCAACCGGAACGGGCGATGGATGTAGTCCCGCGGCAACCAGTCCGGCGATATGCGCCATATCAACCAACAGTATCGCACCCACTTCATCACAAATTTCCCTAAACTTTTCAAACTCTATTGTCCTTGGATACGCCGAAGCACCGGCAATTATCATCTTCGGTTTATGTTCCAACGCTACTTTACGGATCTCAGCAAAATCCAGTTTTTCGGTCTTTTTATCCACCCCATAGAACGATATATTAAAAAATTTACCTGAGAAACTTTTCTTGTGTCCGTGCGTTAAATGTCCGCCGCAAGCCAGATCCATGGCGAGCACATTGTCTCCGACATCAAGCATAGCAAAAAAAACCGCCATATTCGCTTGTGAACCGGAATGCGGCTGTACATTTACGTGTTCCGCGCCAAAAAGTTCTTTCGCCCGAGCTATCGCAATGTCTTCGGCTTCGTCAACAAATTCGCATCCGCCGTAATATCTGGCATGCGGATATCCTTCGGCGTATTTATTGGTCATCGTAGAGGAAACCGCTTCCATTACCGCGCGTGAGGTAAAATTTTCGCTGGCAATGAGTTCTATCCCTTCATTCTGCCGTTTGGTTTCGTTAAGCACCGCCTGAAAAATCTCGGGATCCGTATTCTTTAAGTGTTTCATTTCTCTTACCCTTCATTGTAAATCCGTAGGGGCACATTGTCACAATTCAGGTAACAAATCAATAGTGACCAGGACCACCCAACCATTTTGTCCCCTCGTCAATTAATCGGACAAGGCAGGCCTTGTCCCTACGAATAATATAAAACATGTCCAACAAATCGTAGGGGCCGGGCCTGCCCGGCCCTTTTATCCCCATCATCATTGATAACCTTTATATGTTGGTGCCATTATAAACGATTACCTCAATTGTGACAATATACAAGGGGCACATTGCATGTGCCCTACTTTTCAAATTCACGTATCTGTTTAACGCGGCGCGCATGACGACCTTTAAGCGCTTTGGTTTTTAGCCAAGTGCGTACTATGACAGCCGCGCGCGGCGCACTCACTTTCTTGGCGGCAAGAACCAACACATTGATATCGTTATGCCTTCGTGCGGATAACGCGTCCTCTTTACTGACACAAAGTCCCGCGCGGACTCCAGGAAGCTTATTCGCCGCTATTGCCATCCCTATTCCCGTTTTACAGATAACAATTGCTCTAAACGCCTTTTTTTTTGAAACTTCTCCGGCGGCGGCGAATCCAAACTCCGGGTAATCACACGGAATCCCGGAATAAGTGCCCACATCCTGAACTTTATAGCCCCTTTTTTCCAGTAATTTCTTTATTTTTTCCTTAAGCAAAAATCCGCCGTGATCCGCGCCGATAGCAATTATTTTTTTAGCCATTTTATTAACTCCTCTACGTGGCTTTTTATTGAATTGAAACATTCCCTGTAATGTTCCAAAGGTTTTCCGATCGGATCCGGAATTGACTCCCCCTCAGCACCGCCATATTCAGCCAAATACCTCACTTTTTCCGCCGCCTCCGGAACCATGTCTATTATTCTGCTTTTATGCGCGGGCTCCATAACGAGTATGACGTCCGCCCAATTGATAAATTCGTCCGTAAGCGTCTTTGATCCAAGTCCGGCGGGATCAATTCCTTCGTCGGAAATAACTTTAATCGCTTCATTCGTCGGAGACAGTCCGTACGCGCCGTAAGTGCCGGCGGATCTTATTTCTATGGAGAGCGCTTCTTCCTCGGTGCGTTTTTTTAAATACGCTTCCGCCATAATACTGCGACAACTGTTCCCGGTACAAACAAAAAGAACATTTTTAATACTTTTTTCCGTCATCTTTTATTTTTTCGCTTTACGTTTATATTTGTAAGTATTTTTTTGTTTTTCGCGGCAATTTTGCGAACGAGTTCTCTTTTGTGGGCATTCAATTTATTGGCAACGCCAGCGTTCCCCACGGCAATTATGGATGCGGCAAAGATCGCGGAATTAACCGCACCCGCACGGCCGATGGAAACAGTGGCAACCGGTACACCCGAGGGCATTTGAACAGTCGATAAAAGCGAATCTATCCCATCCAGCTTTGTATCCATTGGGACTCCGATAACTGGCAGAATTGTGTGTGAGGCAATTACCCCGGCCAAATGCGCCGCGCCGCCCGCCGCCGCGATAATAACTTTTATACCTTTTTCCTTCGCGCCCTTCGCAAATTTTGCGGTTTCCTCAGGAGATCTATGCGCGGACGATATTTTTATTTCATGCTCGATCCCCAATTTATTGAGTTGAGCGGAACACTCCGACATGATCGGCAAATCTGAATCACTTCCCATAACTACACTCACCACCGGTTTTTTTCGCATTTATTTCCCTCCTTCATATTTTTATTATATTAGAAATCCCCCCTAACCCCCCTTTTCCAAAGGGGGGAACCTGCGTTTTTCCTCACGCTTGCCCTCGACTCGCGCCGCGCGCGGCAATATCACGCCTGTAATGCATTCGGTCAAAACTGATCTTCTTCACGGCTCTATAAACGTTATCAATCGCTTCTTTGATATTTTTGCCGCTCGCGACAACATTGAGAACTCTTCCCCCGGAAGTTACGACCTTACCTTCCCTTAACTTTGTTCCCGCGTGAAAAACCAAAGCGCCTTCGGTCTCAGCGTCCATTAATCCGGTTATTTCCTTACCCTTTTCATATTCTCCCGGATATCCGCCGGAAGCGAGCACGACACAAACATATTCTTTTTCGTCCCATTCAATTTTTTTCCCGGCGAGGTCTCCGGTCGCCGTCGCCATCAATAAATCCGCAAAATCCGATCTTATCCTCGGCAAGATCACCTGCGTTTCAGGATCACCGAAACGTACGTTATATTCCAAAACTTTAGGTCCGTCTTCGGTAACCATAACACCTACGTAAAGAACCCCTTTATAAAGAATTTTCTCTTTCTTTAAACCTTTAACCGTAGGAACAACGATCATATCGGTAATTTCGGCAAAAAGCTTTTCATCTACAATATGCGCGGGAGAATACGCCCCCATCCCTCCGGTATTCGGTCCTTTATCTCCGTCCGAAACACGTTTATGGTCCTGACTGGAAGCAAGAGGAATAATGTTTTCGCCATCTGTTAAAACCAAAATGGAAGCTTCTTCCCCTGTAAGATATTCTTCAATAATGATCTTCTCACCTTCGGCACCGAATACTTTTTCAACCAGCATCTCGTGCGCGGCATGCTCCGCCTCTTCAACCGTCTCAGCAATAATAACTCCTTTACCGGCCGCCAGTCCGTACGCTTTAACAACAACCGGCACTTGCACCTCTTTTATGTATTCTTTCGCTTTTTCAAAATCGTCAAATATTCGAAACCGCGCGGTCGGAATGTTATATTTTGCCATCAGTTCTTTGGCGAATATTTTGCTCGACTCCATACGGCTTGCCGCGTAAGACGGTCCGAAAACACATATCCCCGCTTTTTCCAGATCGTCAGCTATTCCGACGGCTAAAGGCGCTTCCGGTCCGACAACCACCAGATCTATTTTTTTGCTCCGGCAAAAATCGATCACCTTCCGGTGGTCACAAACTTCAAGCGCCACATTCTCTGCTTCGCGTATCGCGCTTTGGACACCTCCCGAGCAATATATATTTTTCACTTTTCGGCTTTGCTTTAATTTCCAGCATATCGCGTGTTCACGCCCGCCGGATCCGATAACTAATATGTTCATTTGCCTCTTGTCTCCTTGCCCCCTATTTTCACCTGCTGAAACCCCTTATTTCTTTTTTCTATTCGCCCGATTATCCAGCTTTTGAGTTTGAACTTTTTCTCGAAAATTTTCTTCGCCTTTTCCGCGTCCGCCGCGGACAGGACCAAAACCATACCTATACCCATATTGAACGTTCGAAAAAGTTCAACTTCGCTTATTTTTATTTTATCCGTTATCAGTTTGTACACTTTCGGACGAATCCACGCGTTTTTATCAATGACAGCTTTGGTGTTTTTCGGAAGCGCGCGCGGAATATTATCATAAAAACCGCCTCCGGTAATATGCGCGGCGCCTTTTATCTTTACAACGCGCGCAACGCTTAGAAATGGCTTAACATAAATGATCGTCGGCTTTAAAAAAAGTTTATAGTTTCTTTTTATTTCGGTTTTGGGAAATATTTTCCTTACCAAAGAATATCCGTTGGAATGGAGTCCGCTTGAAGCCAGCCCTAAAAGCACATCTCCGGCTTTAATACCTTTCGCGGAAATAACTTTTTTTCTGTTGACAGAGCCAACCACGAATCCGGCCACATCATATTCTCCTTTTGGATACATCCCCGGCATTTCTGCCGTTTCTCCACCGGAAAGCGCGCACTCCGCGTCACGGCACCCTTTTACAATGCCTTTGATTACCTCTTTCCACACTTTTTCATTCAATTTCCCTGTCGCGAAATAATCCAGAAAAAAAAGAGGTTTCGCTCCGGAACAAAGCACATCGTTCGCGCACATCGCAACAAGATCTATTCCTATGGTGTCGTGTTTTTTCGCGATTTTCGCGATTTCCAGCTTTGTTCCAACACCATCCGTTGCCGCAACCAAAAGAGGCGACGTGATCTTTGTCTCTGAAAGATCAAAAAAACCTCCGAACCCACCGATAGACCCTTTACATCCTCTAACTTTAGTGGTATCAATCAAACCTTTAACATTTTTTATTAGTTTGTTTGCCTTCTCGACATCAACTCCGGCACTCCTATACGCGTTCTTTTTCATATTCCAGCCCTTTTAAAAATATCATCAATATTTCTCAGATGATATTTCAATTTGAAACAATCTTCTATTTTTCCCGCCGGCAAATATTTCTTTACCTCACTGCTTTCCTCTACACAGCTTTTAAATTCTTTATTCTCCTTTGACGCTTCCAGCGCGAGAGACTGCACGATATCATACGCCTCCATCCTGGTTGCGCCCGCTTTTATCAGCTCCAGCAAAAGACACTGTGAATAAACAAGTCCTTTTGTCTCGGCAATATTTTCCAGCATTTTATCTTCTCTAACAACAAGTTTTTCAACCAGCGTTTTTGTTTTCGAAAGCATATAATCCAAAAGAATAGTCGAATCCGGTATTATTATTCGCTCAACCGACGAATGAGAAATATCCCTTTCGTGCCACAACGCAATATCTTCAATCGCGACCGTTGCATTGCCTCTTAAAACACGAGCAAGCCCGGTTATCCTTTCACAAATTATAGGATTTTTTTTGTGCGGCATGCTTGAAGATCCGGTCTGACCGGAAGCAAAAAATTCCTGCACTTCCCCTATTTCGGTTTTTTGAAGACCGCGCACTTCAAGCGCCAGTTTTTCTAACGTTGCGCCCGTAACCGCGATCGCACCAAGGTATTCCGCGTGACGATCTCTTTGAAGAACCTGACTGGAAACTTCGGCACATTTTAGCCCCAATTTGCCGCATACATATTCCTCGACAAAAAGATCAACATTAGCGAACGTTCCGACAGACCCTGAAATTTTACCGACAGCAACTGTTTCACGCGCCCGGCGAAGCCTCGCGAGATTTCTTTCCATTTCTTTATAAAAAAGCGCCATTTTTAGCCCAAAAGTAATCGGCTCGGCATGAACACCGTGGGAACGCCCTATCATAGGTGTATTTTTATACTCTAGCGCCTTTTTTCTTAATTCTTCCATCACTTCTTCGGTGTCTTTGATCAAAATATCCGCGGCTTCGGTCATCATAACCGAAAGCGCCGTATCCAAAACATCGCTTGAGGTAAGACCGAAATGTATATATTTGGCTTCCTCTCCAATGTTTTCGGATACGTTCTTTATAAACGCGACCACATCATGATGTGTTTTTTCTTCGATCTCTTTAATTCTATTCACATCAAAAGCCGCTTTTTTACGAATGACCTTGACTATTTCCTTGTCCATAAGTCCTTGTTCTGAAAAAGCTTCTACCGCCAATATCTCAATATCCAGCATTTTCTGAAACTTGTTTTCATCCGTCCATATTCGGGTCATTTCTTTCCGTGAGTATCTGCTTATCATAATAATTCTCCTATTACTATTGAGGTTCGTGTTGTTGCGGCTACGCGTGACAGAAGACCGTACAAATAGAACCTCCGTCCGCTTCTTTCTTGAAACATTTTTATAACACACATATTAACGCTTTGTCAATTCGTATCGCTTCCGGCTCCCCCACCAACTTCGTAAGGGCACGGCATGCCGTGCCCCTACAAGATCATTCAAATAAAAAAGCCTTTTTCTCTGAAAAAGGCTTTCTTTCTATAAAATTGGTTGCGGGGAGTGGAATCGAACCACTGACCTTGAGGTTATGAGCCTCACGAGCTACCTCTGCTCCACCCCGCGACAAAACTAAATCTATTGTAGAGGCAAATTATAGCAAATAAGATAGATAGAATCAAGCGGTTTTTCTATTTTCTATTTTTTCCCCCTCCCCAACAACCTCGTAGGGGCACGGCATGCCGTGCCCTTATGATTTTCAATTAATCCATTTTAAAAGCGGTATTTTTAAAAATTCTTCTATCTCAACGCCTGTATTCCCAACAACAATCGTTTTGGCTGACGGATATTTTTTAGCAAACTTTTTTAGCCCATCTAAAACCGGTCGCTGATTCCCACTTTTCACTTCTATTCCAACTAATTTATTCCCTTTTTTTATTACAAAATCCACTTCGTAATTACCCTCTCTCCAATAATATATCTCCGCGGCGTATTGGCTTCCTTCGTTTATTAGATGTGCTCCAACAGCAACTTCTATCAATCGCCCCCACAAATCAGGTCTTTTACGCCAACTTTGAAAATCCAAATTACCAAGAGCAGTCATTAATGCCGTATTCAACGGCATCCACTTCGGACTCGACTTTCTCCTATGCACGACACTTCCCGTCCACTTCGGCAATCCGCACATTAAAAACGCCGCTTCAAACAATTTTTGATAATGAGCAAGAGTCGTTGTATTCCCCGCATCGGATAGTTGTCCGAGCAATTTTTGGTATGAAAGAATTTGCCCTCCATATTCACACGCCAAAACAAAAAGTTGTCGAAGAAGCGCCGGTTTTTCAACCCTGTTCAGAAGCAATATATCTTTTGAAATCGCGGTTTCAATGAGCGAATCTCTAATATACGCCGCCCATCTTTTTTCGTCATGAATTAAAGAAGCCGCCCCGGGATATCCCCCGAAATAAATATATTCATCAAAAGACCAATTAAAACAATTTTTACATTCTTCCCACCCCCAGTGAGACATTTGTATTATCTCAAACCGCCCCGCAAGACTTTCACTTAATCCCTTTTGGAGCAACAAAGCTGAGGATCCCAAAATTACAACTTTAATATTTTTCCCAAACCGACTATCTTCATCCCACAATCTTTTTACCTCAACCGCCCAATTGGATATTTTCTGAACTTCATCCAACACCAGAATCACTTCGTTTGTTCCTTCAAGCTTAATTCTTGCAAGTTCCCATTGCTCAGAAATCCACTCAATTGCCGGAGGAGCCGGAAGATCGGAAGCGGCATATGTGTACTCCTTACCAAGATCTTCCAAGACTTGCTGTATCGCCGTGGTCTTTCCCACCTGCCTCGGGCCATTAATAACTTGAATAAATTTCCTATTTTCAAGCAAACGATCGGTTATAATTTTTATTGTATCTCTTTTAAATATCGGCAATTTCATCTTTCCCTCCAATTATCTCAATACATTGAGTAATTTTACTCAATAAATTGAGTAAAGTCAAGTGATTTTGTGTTTTTATTTCTCACATACTTTTATGATATCCTCCATTTTACTTTAAAATTGGTGATAATTTTTATGGGAATTTTTTGAATGGAAATTGGGGGATATTAGTGTACACTATTGTGGTGGTTCGGTTTTAAACAAGGGAGGGTTGTTTTGGGCAAAAAAGAAAAGTGTCATGTCGTTTGTTGCGGAAATATTGCTTTTGATCTTATTCTTGATAATGCGGAAAAAAGTGGAGGGATATCCTTTCTCGCACGGCCCGGAGGGTCGGTACTGAATACTGCCATTCTTCTTCGCAGATTAGGGCTTCGGGTTTCTCTGATAGCTAAAACCGGGACGGATTTTTTAAGTGAAGCTCTGCTTCAGACACTTCGAAAAGAAAAACTTAACATCTCTTTTGTACGGCGGGAAAAAAATTTGAAAATCGGTCTTGCTTTGGCTCAAATAAATAAAAAAGGAGACTCGTCATATATTTTTTATAAACCCGCGGGAAAACTTGTTTCGTTTGAAAAAAAACAGATCCCTGCCAAGCTTTTTAAAAACGTTTCTGTGTTTCATACGGGGTCAGCCTATTCCTATTCGGATTTTACGTTCTGCAACACCATGCATTTGATGGCGTTAGCAAAAAAAGAAAATGTTTTCATTTCTTACGATCCCAACTGGCGGGAATACCGGATAAAAAATAAGGTAAAAACCCGCCGCAGGATACGGAAAATACTCCCCTATGTCAACTTATTGAAATTGAGCGAAACGGACGCTACCGGAATCACCGGCACAAAAACTCTGCGGAGCGCGCTAGGGAAACTCCCGGCCGACATCATGGTCACTCTCGGAGAAAAAGGTTCTTTCTTCTGGAACGGAAAAAAGAAGCAGTTTTGCCCTTCGTTTAAGACTAAGATCGTTGACACAATAGGGGCGGGAGACGCTTTTACCGCGGGATTGCTTTACAGATATTCACTTCTAAGGGAAGAAACTTTCAGAAAAGAAACACAAGAAAATCTTCGATTCGCCTCAGCCGTCTCGTCCTTGGTCTCTCAAGGGAAAGGTTCACCCGGCGCGTTAAAGAATCTGCGCCAAGTTACACAATTCCTCGCTTCTCATAAATCCACCTCATAGGGGCACGGCATGCCGTGCCCCTACGAATAATATAAAACATGCCCAACAAATCGTAGGGGCCGGGCCTGCCCGGCCCTTTTATCCCCATCATCATTGATAACCTTTATATGTTGGTGCCATTATAAACGGTTACCGCAATTGTGACAATACGCGCCCTACGGTTAAATAAAAACAACCTCGTAGGTTGAACCTACGAGGTTGTTTTTTTGGTTAAACGGTAATTATCATTCGGGCACATGCGATGTGCCCCTACGGTATATCACTTCGCCTTTTTTTACTATTCCGAGTTTATTCCGGGCTTTTTTTTCTACATATTCCGGATCGTCCTGCATTTTCCCGAGCTCGGTTTTCATTTTTTCGTTATGTTCCTTTAGCAATTGTATGCGTTTATTTTGTTCGGCTCTTTCCGCGCGCAATTTTTGCAGTTTGGAATATCCCGGTAAAAAGATCACGCTTAAAACCACTAACACAAGGATCAAACGAACAATTATTTTTTTGCTTCCCATATTTCTCTGCCGTAAACTGCCGCTTGTCCCAAAAGTTCCTCTATGCGAAGCAGTTCGTTATATTTACATACTCTATCTGTCCTACAGCTTGACCCCGTTTTGATCTGTCCCGTACCACACGCGACCGCAAGATGCGCTATTGTTGTGTCTTCGGTTTCACCCGAACGATGTGAAATAACGGCTGTATACCCGGCTTTTTTCGCCATATTGATTGCGTTTAAAGTTTCCGTTAACGTTCCGATCTGATTCACTTTGATAAGAATGGAATTGGCGATCCCTTTTTCTATACCTTCCTTTAATCTTTCGGTATTTGTTACGAAGAGATCATCTCCCACCAACTGAATTTGATTGCCGAGTTTGTCCGTAAGCGTTTTCCATCCATCCCAGTCGTCTTCGGCAAGTCCGTCTTCTATTGAAACTATCGGATATTTATTTGTCCACTCCGCATAAAAATCAACCATGTCTAACGCGGATTTTTCGGGCACTTTTTCGGCACCGAGAACATACGTCCCGTCTTTTCTATAAAATTCGCTTGATGCCGGATCAAGCGCGATCGCAATTTCTTTGCCCGCGCTATATCCTGCTTTTTCAATCGCTTCAAGAATAACTTCAACCGCTTCTTCATTTGACAAAAGATTCGGCGCGAACCCGCCTTCGTCCCCGACCGAAGTTGAAAGTTTTTTTGCCTTTAAAATTGCTTTCAGGTTATGAAACACTTCCGAGCCCATCCTCAGCGCCTCTTTAAAAGAAACCGCACCGACGGGCATAACCATAAATTCCTGAAGATCCACATTATTATCGGCGTGTGTTCCGCCGTTAAGAATGTTCATCATCGGTATCGGAAGAATATTGGCTCCTTCTCCGCCAAGATATCTGAATAACGGCTCTTTTCTTGAGGCGCTGACCGCTTTTGCTGAGGCCATTGACACACCAAGGATCGCGTTTGCTCCCAAACGTCCTTTATTTGGCGTTCCGTCAAGATCAATAAGTTTTTTGTCCAACGCCGCTTGTTCGGCGGCATTTATTCCCGTAACGCTTGAGGCAATCTCCCGATTAACGTTATTGACGGCTTTTGTCACACCTTTACCCACATATCTCGACTTATCACCGTCTCTAAGTTCCACCGCTTCGTGTTCTCCGGTAGAAGCTCCGCTCGGCACCGCCGCACGTCCTAAAGAACCATCTTCAAGGATCACGTCCACTTCAACCGTGGGATTTCCTCTTGAATCCAGAATTTCGCGTCCTATTATTTTTTTAATTTTTGTCGACATCTTTCCGTTCCTCCTTGATTTTCACAATTTTGTTTTCTATTTTAAGACGTCCTTCTACAAAAAGACGAATCGCTTTGGGATAGATCTCATGTTCCGCCCGATGGATCTTCTCTTCCAAACTGTCGAGGGTATCGTTTTCTTCGACCCGCACGCTTTTCTGCAATATCACAGGCCCCGAATCAACTTCTTTTTCCACAAAATGAACCGTTACTCCGGTTATTTTCACTCCTTCCTTCAAAGCATCTTTTATCCCATTGGCACCCTTAAAAGAAGGCAAAAGCGCGGGGTGTATATTCAAAACTCTGTTCTCGTATTCATCGATAAAACGTTCCGTCAATATCCTCATAAACCCGGCAAGAACAACGAGTTCAATGTTATTCTCCTTTAGCGTTTTGATTAAAGCTTCGTCGTATTCTTCCCGAGTCTGAAAGGCGAGTTTTTCCAAAACAACAGTTTTTATCCCGCTTTTCTTCGCGCGCTCTAAAGCAAACGCTTTAGGGTTATCACTTATAACAAGCAAAACTTTTCCGCCGGATAATTCGTTTTTTTTGTCCGCGTCAGAGATAGCCTGTAAATTACTTCCGTTCCCGGAAACTAATACCGCGATATTCATACTTCACGCTACACGTTACAGGTCGCACGCCGCACGTTTTCCGCCAAAGGCGGAATTCCGCCTTTGGCGGAAAAACATGTAGCGTGAAACCTGCAACGTGAACCTTATCCCTCCTTAATTACTTTTGTCGGACACTTTTCTTTTATTGTTTCTATTTTTTCCGGATTATCCTGTTTTGCATAATCCGGTTTGGATAGATTGTTCTTAACTTCAAAATATCCTCCCTCAGGATCAAGTTTCACGCATATCCCGCAGGCGATACATCCGGCAGAACAAACTTCTCTTGTTCTAATCACCGTATCAAAAGAACTGCATGCCACATAAAAAAGTTTTTCATATCGCTTTTCTTCAAGTTTTATAATTCCGCGAGGACAAGCACTTATGCATTTCCCGCACCCAGTACACTTCTCCAGATCAACTTTTGCAAGGCCTTCCTCCACGCAAATAGCGTCAAATGGACACACTCGCACGCAGTCTCCCAATCCTAAACATCCGTATTTGCACGCCATGCCGCCCCCAAAAACGAGATTCGCGCCCGAGCAGGTTTTGACGCCTTTATAATCAGCTTCTATTTTTTTGTTTTCTATACGCGCGGCGCAATGGATAAGCGCAAGTTTAGGATATCTTTCGGTCTCTTTTTCTCCCATCATTTCAAAAAGTTTTTCCCGTGTTTCTTCCGAAACAACGCGGCATTTTCCAATATCCGCACCTTCTGTAACAATATGTTCAGCAAAATCATGACAGCTCAAAAATCCGCACGCGCCGCAGTTAATCCCCGGCAAGAGATTATTTATCTCCTCTATCTTAGGATTTTCTTTCACTTTCAGCTTTTTGTCCGCGAAGGCAAGAACCCCCGCGAAAAAAACCGCCAAAACCGCCATACTCGAAACTGATAGCACCATTAAATTATTCATGATTCACTTTTTACCGTACACTACCCACTGATTATTCCGCCGAAACCCATGAACGCCAGCGCTAGCATTCCGGCTATGATTAACGTGATCCCCGCGCCTTTTAGAGGTTTGGGAACTTCGGCAAATTCGAGTTCTTCTCTTATTCCAGCCATTATTACAAGAGCCAGGGTAAATCCGACGCCTGCACCCAGCCCGAAGATAATGGCCTCTAAAAAATTATAATTTCTTAAAACCATAAAAAGCGTAAGCCCCAATATGGCGCAATTCGTTGTTATGAGCGGCAGAAATATCCCCAACGCCTTATAGAGCGGCGGAGACGTTTTTCTGATAAACATCTCGACAAACTGCACTAAACTGGCAATCACGATTATGAACGTGACGTATTGCAAAAACACCAGATTAAACGGCACCAACATATAGTGGTATATCAGCCATGTAACCGCCGCGGCTATCGTCATTACAAAAGTTGTCGCGATTCCCAACCCCACCGCGCTTTCCGTTTTGTTGGACACACCTATAAACGGACAGATCCCGAGAAAATATGTCAGAACAAAATTGTTTGTAATGCTCGCCGCTATAAATACAAGGATCAATTGTTCCATTATCTAACCTTTAGCGATTTCCCGCCTCGTTTTCATTTTTTTATCCAGAATATTAAACACCCCGACTAAAAGCCCTAAAGTTATGAACGCGCCCGCGGGAAGTACCATAACTATCCAATTTGTAAACCCTTTCCACATTATGGGAAACTCGAAAATGGTTCCCGCGCCCAAAATTTCTCTTATCGCGCCAAGAACAATAAGCGCCGCGGTAAACCCAACCCCCATTCCCAACGCGTCTAAGAACGATCTTCCAACTTTGTTCTTGGAAGCGAACGCTTCCGCTCGGCCCAATATAACGCAATTGACGACAATAAGAGGAACATACGGTCCCAAAGCTTTACTGATCTGGAAAAAATTCGCTTTCAGAAAATAATCCGCCGCCGTAACGAAAGTTGCTATAATAACGGTAAATATCGGGATTCTCACTTGACGGGGAACAAATTTGCGCACCACTGAAATTACAACACTTGAAGAAACAACAACAAATGTAGTCGCCAGCCCCATAGAAAGCCCGAAAAGTGCTTTGGTGGTTACCGCAAGCGTCGGACACATCCCGAGAACCTGAACAAATATCGGATTTTCTTTCCATAAACCTTTAACAAAATCTTTTATCATATTTCGCCTATTTTACGTTTTTGCGAACCTCGTTTACACCATCATTAATGATATTTACAACGGCTCTGGAAGAAATCGTCGCGCCGGTTATCGCTTCTATCTGATTCGGTTTGGTCGGCTTTTGATTTTTCACATATTCTATTTTCTGAGTGATCGGTAAATTCTCAAATTGTTTCCTGAATTTGCTTCCGGCGATCTCCGCGCCCAATCCCGGCGTTTCTTGAGACTCCAAAACTTCCATTCCTTTAATCTCGGTAAATTTCGGATCTACGCCGATTATAAGTTTGATTATTCCCTGATATCCGTTTCCTTCAGCGATAAAAGCGTATCCGGCTACTTTATTTTCCGCGCCCGTCACTTTAAAAAAATCGTCTTTTGTCTTTTGTATTTTCTCCGCCTGCGGAAAAATATTCTTTATCGCGCGTTCGGTTTCATTTTCAACATTAACGCGGATCTTGGGAATGGAATAATTGTATACCAACACCAAAAGCGCTCCGGATAAGATCCCAACCACCGCCAAAGCCATGATTATTCTTAAGGTATTGTTTTCTCTCCGCTTTTTTATCATTTTTTCCTTTTTCTCACTCCAAATCTTTTAGGTCTCGACATTTTGTTGACTATAGGTGTAAGCGCATTCATTAAAAGTATTGAATACATTACGCCTTCCGGAAGCCCTCCCCATGTCCTTATTATCATGGTTATGAGTCCACACCCGGCGCCGAAGATCCACCGGCCTTTTGCCGTAACGGGGCTTGTTACCGGATCCGTTGCCATAAATATCGCACCGATAAGAAGACCCCCCGCCAAAAGATGAAACATCGGCGGCGCGAATTTATCCGGCGCGATCTCGCGAGCGATCAGCGAAAAAAGGATCACCGTTCCCATATATGCCGCCGGAATTCTATAATCGATCACTTTTTTTAATAAAAGATATATCCCGCCCAAAATTAAAGCTACGGCGGAGGTCTCTCCCAAAGATCCTCCGATCTTCCCAAAAAAAAGCGTCACCGGCGATGTTATTATATGGTCAAACTTTTCCAGTCCCAAAGGCGTCGCCGTTGTTACCGCGTCAAGGGTGATCGGTTTCACCCATGTTGTGAGAGCCACAGGGAACGCCGCCATCAGAAACGCCCGTGCCAATAAAGCGGGATTAAAAATGTTGTGTCCCACACCTCCGAATATTTCTTTGCCGAGACTTATCGCGAAAACCCCTCCCAAAAACGCCATCCACACCGGAAGCGCCGGAGGCAAAACCATAGCAAGCAAAATCCCCGTCAAAAGCGCGCTCAAATCGTTTATTCTTATCTTTTTGCCCCGCCATTTCTGAAGCGCGTATTCCGCAACAAGACATCCGGCAACGGAACTTACAATAACACCAAGCGCCGCCAATCTAAAAAAATAAAGAGCCGCCGCAAGCGCGGGGATCAAAGCTTTAATAACATCTTTCATCATAGAACGCGAATCAACCGGCGACAGAACGTGCGGTGAGACATTTATTGTTAATTTTTTTGTGTTCATATCTTTTTCTTCTTCGAAACCGCGAGTTTGCCTTCTTTTATATACTGAACAAGCGGGATTCTTGCCGGACAGATATACGCACACGCGCCGCATTCCATACAATCCGAGACATATTGCTCTTCCACTTTATCCCAATATCCTTTTTTAACATTTTTAGCGATTTCCGTCGGCGTCAGATCAACGGGACACGCGTCCACACACTTGGCACATTTTATACACACATCTTCTTCATAAATTCGTGCGGATCTTTCAGATAAGAACAAAACACCGGACGTATTTTTTAAAATCGAAAACTCGGTTCCGATTTGAGACGTGCCCATCATGGGGCCGCCGACAATAATTTTTTTCGGTTCCTCTTTGAGAGAAATGATTCCTTTTTCGATAATTTCTTTTATCGTCAATCCTACTTTGAGAAGATAATTTCCCGGATTATCCAAACAATCTCCGGAAAGCGTCACAACCCGTTCGATAAGCGGTTTATCGCAATAAACCGCCTCATAAACAGCATACGCAGTACCGACATTTTGAACCAAAAATCCTATATCTATGGGAAGTGCCGCAGGCGGAACTTCTTTTCCGGAGGTGGCTTTTATAAGTTGTTTTTCTCCGCCTTGAGGATATTTGGTTTTAAGTAAAACCATTTTGGTTCTTGTCATTATTTCGCCGCTAGCGCCTTCAAAAATCTTTTGAAAAGCAAGATACGCGTCTTTTTTATTGTCTTCTATCGCTATATATATCTTTTTCGGATGTAAGATCCTGTCCAGAACCTTGATCCCTTCCCATATTTCTTTTGTTTTTTGCACCATCAAGACATTATCGCAAGTCAAATACGGTTCGCATTCGGCTCCATTAATTATTAATGTTTTTATTTTTTTTCCGTCCGGCACACTCAATTTCACATGCGTCGGAAACGCCGCGCCGCCCATTCCGACAATACCGGCATTTTTAATTTCACTGACGAGTTCCCGGCATGAAACTTCTTCAATATTCCTTTGGGTAAAAGAATATTGTTTGGAAGATATATTTTCCGAGCGCTCGATAAAAACCGAAGAAGTCATACCTAAAGTCGGATGAAAAGCCTCTTTTATGTCCAAAACCTTACCGGAAACGGGAGAATGAACCGGAGATGAGACAAAACTGTCGTTTTTCCCGATAATTTGCCCTTCTTCAACTTCATCTGCCTTGTTAACAACCGCTTTATTCGGCGCTCCGATATGCTGAGACAGGGGCACGATCGCCACGTGAGGAAGCGGCGCTTCCCTAAGAGGTTTCACCTTGCTCAGATTTTTACAATATTTGGGGTGAATACCCCCTTTAAATGTTAATTTTTTCATATTTTAGCTTGCTCGGTTAGTTTTCCCCGCCCGTCCACTCATTATACATATTGCCCATTGTTTGTCAATCCGTTCCCTTGCCCCCCTTTGACAACCTCGTAGGGGCACATGCAATGTGCCCCTACAAAGTTGTTTTGGAAGAAAAGATAACCGTGTTTTTTTGTCCCTATTTTCCTTTATTCTTGAATTAAAAAAACTTTCGTTATATAATTGAGGGGTCGGGGAGTTTCCCGACTCCTCATCCTGAAGCCCAAAGGGCTGAAGGATCTCTATAGATTCTTTTGGAAAATTAACAAGAGATCCTTCGCTTTGCTCAGGATGAGTGGTCGGAGAAAAACTCCCCGAC